>JBFGLT010000090.1:0-13480 GCA_041576015.1 Acidimicrobiales bacterium | reverse complement strand
GGCGAGAGCCGCCGAGCTGCTCGCCGGTCTGATCTCGCCGAAGCGACGGTTCTCCCGGGCGCTGGAGCTGTCGACCCCACCGCTCCCCACCGACGCCGATGTCCGATGGGGGCTGGCCGATCCTGATCGCCCCGATTCCGCCCCCCGCTTTCTCAGTCGCCTGATAGCCGCCGCACCACTCCGAGTGTGGACCGACGCCGGCCACCAGCCAGTTGCCGTTGTCCAGGCACTCGCCGAGCCCGACCAGCGCGCGGCGCTCGTCTCGGCGACGGTGGCCCAGCGCAACGTCGAGTTCGCCGAGCTGCTGCTCGGCGAGCCAAACGCCGAGATCCCGGCCTTGCTGCCGCCCGAGCGCCTGCTGTGGATGATCGAGCGGTTGCCCGCCGACACCCCACCGCTCGGATTCACCCGACTGATCGGTGCGGTGCCAGTGCCATGGTCCGAACCGGTCGCCCGCACCATCGGGAAGGCGATCCGCTCGATGAAGGAGCCGGCCTCCCACGCCCGCACCGCGGCCGGTGCCATCCGGGCCGGCGGGTCAGCGGCGGTGCTCCCCGACCTCGAGGTGATCCTCCAACAGCTCCAGCGTTCGGATGATCGAGCATCGGAACGGGACGAGCGAGCCATTCGACGCACCATCACCAATCTCTCCACCTCACGATCGATCACGGAGGCATTTCGATGACCGACGCACACACCACGGCCACGCCGGACGCCACGGGCGACAATGTGCTCCGGCAGCACGCCGAGCGCCAGTTCGCTGCTGAACTCTCAGCTCTCTCGGTCCACGACGACCGGCCCCGCCCGCCACGCTGGCGGCTGAGCCCCTGGGCGGTGACCACCTACCTGCTCGGCGGCGAACTGGCCGACGGCACGGTGATCAGCCCCAAGTACCTCGGTGACCGGCGGCTGATGGAGGTGGCGGTCGCCAGTCTGGCCACCGACCGCGCGCTCCTGCTCATCGGTATCCCCGGCACCGCCAAGACGTGGGTGAGCGAGCATCTGGCGGCGGCGATCAGCGGCGACTCCACACTCATGGTGCAGGGCACGGCCGGCACGCCCGAGGAGGCGGTGCGGTACGGATGGAACTACGCACGATTGCTGGCCGACGGTCCCAGCCTCGACGCCCTCGTGCCGAGCCCGATCATGCGGGCGATGCAACAGGGGTCGATCGCCCGCCTCGAGGAGCTCACCCGGATCCCGTCGGAGGTCCAGGACGCCCTGATCACCATCCTCAGCGAGAAGACCCTGCCGATCCCCGAGCTGAACACCGAGGTTCAGGCCCGTCAGGGCTTCAACCTGATCGCCACGGCCAACGACCGCGACCGTGGCGTGAACGAGCTCAGCTCGGCCCTGAAGCGCCGGTTCAACACCGTCGTGCTGCCCCTGCCCGACACCGTCGAGCAGGAGGTAGAGATCGTCCGTTCTCGCGTCGAGGAACTGGGCCGGGCGCTCGAGCTCCCCGCCGAACTGGAGGCGCTCAGCGAGATCGAACGGGTGGTCACCGTGTTTCGGGAGCTGCGCAGCGGGACCACCCTGGACCAGCGAACGACGATCAAGTCGCCATCGTCGACGCTGTCGACGGCCGAGGCGATCTCGGTCATGACCAACGGCGTCGCCCTCGCCGCCCATTTTGGCAGCGGGGAGATCGAGGCTCGCGACGTCGCCGCCGGCCTGGTCGGCGCAGTGATCAAGGATCCCGTGCAGGACCGGCTGGTGTGGCAGGAGTACCTGGAGACGGTGGTCAGGGACCGACGGGACTGGGGCGATTTCTACCGGGCGTGCCGGGAGTTGACCTGACCGTGACAGCCGGCGCGCCGCTCGAGGTCCTCGGGATCCGCCACCACGGACCCGGGTCAGCTCGGTCGGTCGGTCGCGCCCTCGACGCCCTGGACCCCGAGGTGGTGGTGATCGAGGGTCCACCCGAGCTCGACGGCATCGCCCCGCTTGCCGGTCACGCCGCGATGCGGCCGCCGGTGGCGGCCCTCGTGTACGTCCCCGACGACCCGAAGCGGGCCGCCTTCTATCCGATGGCGGTGTTCTCGCCCGAATGGGTGGCGCTCCAGTGGGCCCTCGCCCACGGTCGCTCGGTCCGGTTCGCCGATCTGCCCGCAGCCAACCGGCTGGCGATGGAGTTCGGAGGCGACCCTTCGCCCGCCGGACAACCGGTCGAGCGAGTGGAGCTTCCCGATTCTTCCGGCCTCGACCGCCCGGCCATCCAGGAGTACCCCGATGCGATCGGAGCGCTCGCCGTGGCCGCCGGCTATGACGATCACGAGCGCTGGTGGGAGGATGCGGTGGAGCAGCGTATGGCGGGCGCCGATCCGCTCCACCGGTTCACCGCGGTCGGCGAAGCGGTTGCCGAGTTCCGGGCGGGTGTCGACGACCCCGACCTCACCCTCGGGCGGGAGGCGGCGATGCGCAAGGTCCTTCGGTCGGTCGTGCGGAACGCAGATGGACCGGTGGCCGTCGTGTGCGGGGCCTATCACGTTCCGGCGCTGCAGCGGACGTCGTGGCCGTCGGCGACCGCCGACAACGCAGTGCTCAAGGGGCTTCCGAAGGTCAAGGTGGCGGCCACCTGGTCACCGTGGACGTCGGCCCGTCTCGCCTATGGCAGCGGCTACGGTGCCGGCGTCGACTCGCCAGGCTGGTACCACCATCTTTTCACCAGTCCCGACGATGCGGTCGGTTCGTGGATGGTGCGGGTGGCCAGGTGCCTGCGCCGCCATGACTTCGAGGCATCCTCGGCCAGTGTCGTCGAGGCGACCCGGTTGGCCGTTGCGCTTGCGGCTATGCGGGGCCGTCCGCTGGCCGGCCTGAGCGAGGTCAACGACGCTGCGCTGAGCGTTCTGACCGGCGGATCGCCAATACCGATGAAGTTCGTGACCGGAGAGCTGATCGTCGGCAACGAGCTTGGCGAGGTGCCCCGGGAAACCCCTCAGGTGCCCCTCGCTCGGGATCTTGCCCGCCTCCAGTCCAAACTGCGAATGAAACCGTCGGCGGAGTCGAAGACCGTTGTGCTGGACCTCCGCAAGAAGTCGCAACTGCAACGAAGCCTGCTGCTGCACCGGTTGAGTCTGCTCGGCATCCCGTGGGGCGTGCCCACCGATGCAGGGCGGACGACCGGTTCGTTCAAGGAGGCGTGGACACTGCAGTGGCAGCCCGAGTTCTCCGTGTCGGTGATCGAGGCGTCTGTGTTCGGCGGAACCGTGGAGGCGGCGGCTACGGCAAGCGTGCTGGCCACTGCGCTCGACGAACAGGTCGAGCTCCGCCGTCTGACCGAACTGGTCGAAGCGTGCCTCGAAGCCGAACTCCCGGATGCGTTGATCGGAGTACTCGACCGGCTCGAGGAGCGGACGGCGGCGACGTCGGACACGATCGCCCTCGCCGAGGCGGTCGAACCGCTGGCCCGAACCGAGCGGTACGGCAACGTGCGTGGTGTCGACACCGGGGTGATCGGCCGGGTGTTGCGGGTGCTGGTGACCAGGGTGGCGGTGGGGCTGACCGGCATGAGTGTGCAGATCGACGAGGATGCGGCGGCTCGGGTGCGAACCGCTATCGAAGGAGTCGAGCGGGGGGTGCGCCTGGTGCAGCGCCCGGAGCTGGCCGAGGTGTGGGACGAGGCGGTCGACCGGCTGGCCGAGCACGAGGCGGCGGCCGGAGGGGTGGCCGGACGCGTGAATCGGATGGTTCTCGATGGCGGGCGGATCGACACCGCCGAGGCGGGGCGAAGGCTCGGCCGGGTGCTGTCGACGGCGGGGGACATCGACCGGGCGGCGGCCTGGCTGGACGGGTTCCTGTCCGGTCAGGCGGTGATCCTGATCCATGACGCTCCGCTGCTCGACCTCATCGACGCCTGGCTGACCGAACTGCCGTCGGCGATGTTCGACGACGTGATGCCGCTGATTCGCCGCACGTTCGGGAGGTTCGACTGGCCCGAGCGGCGGATGATCGGTGAGCGGGTGCAGAGAGGGGGCGGTGGGGGAGCGGCCCGGACCGATGTCGGAGTGGACGTCGATCGGGCGGCGCCGGCGGTGGACAAGGTGGCCGCCTTGCTGGGCCTCGACGAGGCTTCCAACAGCGGACGCGACGCGGCCAGTGCCGAGCAGGTCGCTCATGGCTAGCGATCGGGATCCGGTGGTGCGCTCCAGCAATTCCGTGGCGAACCACGACGGAGCGGAACGGCTACGACGGTGGCGTCTGGTGCTCGGCGGACCGGACGGACCGGCCACCGCCGACGATCCGTTCGAGTCGATCGTGCTCGACGATGACGACGTCAGCCGGGACGCTGCCCTCGCCCAGCTCTACAACCGGGACGGCGACCGGCGGGGCGGGCTCGGGCGCTCGGCCCCTCGGCTGGCACGATGGCTGGGCGACATCCGCACCTACTTTCCGTCGTCGATCGTCAAGGTTATGCAGGGCGACGCCATGGAGCGTCTGGGACTCCGTCAGATGCTTCTCGAACCGGAGATGCTGGATTCGGTACAACCCGACGTCGGCCTGGTGAGCACCCTCATCGGGCTGGGCAAGGCGATCCCGAAGACGTCGAGGGAGTCGGCCCGCCGGGTGGTCCGTCTGGTGGTGGAGCAGTTGGAGGAACAGCTGGCCGCCGCCACCCGGCAGTCGGTGATCGGAGCGCTCAACCGAGCGGCTCGGACGAGCCGACCCCGCCATGCCGACATCGACTGGAATCGCACGATCGCCGCCAACCTGAAGCACTACCGACCCGAGTACGGGACCGTGATCCCGGAGCGACTGATCGGCTTCGCCCGCCGCTCGACCCAGGTGCAACGCCACATCGTGCTCTGCATCGACCAAAGCGGCTCGATGGCCAGTTCGATCGTCTACTCGAGCGTCTTCGGTGCGGTGCTGGCCTCGATCCGATCAATTCGCACCCGGCTGATCGTGTTCGACACCACCGTGGTCGATCTCACCGAACAGATCGACGACCCGGTCGATGTGCTGTTCGGGGTGCAGCTCGGTGGCGGGACCGACATCAACGGTGCCCTCGCCTACGCCCAGAGCACGATCACCGACCCCACCGACACGGTGTTGGTGCTGATCAGTGACCTCTACGAGGGAGGGATTGTCGACGAGATGCTGCACCGGGTGCGGACGCTCGTCGACAGCGGTGTGGTCGTGGTTGCGCTACTGGCATTGAGCGACGATGGTGCGCCCGCCTACGACGCCGAACACGCAGCTGCCCTCGCCGGCCTCGGTGTGCCCGCCTTCGCCTGTACGCCGGCGCTCTTCCCAGAGCTGATGGCGGCCGCCATCGAGAAGCGCGACCTCGGACAGTGGGCGGCGAGCAACGACATCGACGTGGCGGCGCCGGTCGTCGACGACTGAGCTCCGCCCGCTCAGGGCACGGAGATCGCGGCGACCCACCCGCCCGCCGACGACAGGGGTACGACGGTCAGGTCGTCGCCGATCAACCCGTTGATCGAAGCCGAGCGGTGACCGTCGGCTTGCTGGGCAAAGATGGCGATCGTCCCGTCGGCGCTGATGTCCACATCCGTGAACGCGTAGACCTCTCCGACGTGGTCGAGCTTGCCGCCGGCGTCGATCGAGTAGACCGATCCGTCGAATCGCGCACCTTCGAGGCCCGAGTGGGAGACGATGGCGACGGCTCGATCCGAACCCTCGGCATCGGCGATGCGCCACACGAAGTCACTCGGTTCGACCCCGTCAATCGGGGTGATTTGGGCCGTCGAGGGGTCGACGGCGAAGGGCAACATGTGCCGGCGGCCGCTCAGCACGATTCGCCCGTCGTGCAACGTGCCGCGAAACCTCCCCGGTAGCCCGTCGATCAGCACCGAGCCCTCCGTTCCGACGATCGCTGTGGTCGATGCGCGTGGCGAGGTCTCGACGGCGAAGCCCCAATTCCCCCATCCCCTTATGCGACCCTGGACCGGGAGTGTGAAGGTGGCCGCCGGCTCGTTGCGGTTGAGATCCATGACCGACACCGCCGTCCGATCCGTTCCGGTGAAGGCGATCACGCCGGGCTGGTCGGCGTGCCAGGCGAAGGTCAGGATGTCGAAGGCGAGCGGCTCCATCGGCCCACCGGCGGGGCCGGCCCAGAGAACTCGCCGACGGTCGCCCCACCGAGTGACGCTGAGGCCGGCCAGCCATTCGCCGGTGTCGTCGAACTCGAAGCGGCTGAGGTCGGGCAGAGGCGTCACCGACGAGCCGGCGTCGGGGTCGATGGTCAACAGCACGCTGCCGTCGCCGGTTCGCGGGCTGAGCACCATGCGAAAGACTGTGCCGAGGCTGTCGAGCTCGGCCGTCAACGCAGCTGTGGGGTCGCCGTCCGCGACGGCGGGCACGGCCGGGCCTGGTGATGCTCTCTCCTCGTCGGCCGGTTGTTCCCGCTCGGAGACGTCTGGCGTCGCCGGTTCATCACCTCGGTCAGCGATGACGAGCGACGCGAGCAACCCGAGCAGCGCCAGGCCGGCGAGGATGGCCACCGGTCGAGTGCCGCCCGTGGTTCGGGCTCGACTGACCGTTCGGATGGACTCCTGCCCGCCGGTTTCGGCGTCCAACCACTGTGGTTCCGCCCCGGTGCCGCTCATCGTTCCACCGTTGCACAACCGCTGCACCCGTTCCAGCGGCAGGCTGCTGGTGCATTCACTCCGGGCGGCTACCGATCGACGACGACCTCCCGATCCTTCTCCACGACGGTGTGCTGGCCCATCGCGCCGAGTGCGATCGAGACGACGATCCCGACGAGGCCGACGACGAAGAGGATCAGTCCGGCCGTGTTGATGTCGAAGCCGCTCGTCTCTACGGTGACCGCCCACGCCAGAACGGCGCCGACGGCGGTGAGGAGGATCGAAAGGCCGATACCGGTGGTACGCATGTGTGGTCTCCTTCTTGTTCGGTTTGTTGTTGAGAACGCCGTCGTTCCCGTCGTCCCAGCCGGCCAAACTCACTGGGTGGTTGTGCTCCCCGGCGAGTGACCTTTCGATCCGTGGAGATGTCACGAGAACGTTGTTGTCGGCGACGGCGGCGAGGAGCATGATGCGGCTATCAGGCCCGTTCTCCGGGTCTCTCTTGGGGGTGGCCCAAGGGGTCGCTCCCGAAAGGAGCGATGGCTCATGGATATCGAGAAATGGGAGCGGTACGGCCTCCTGACCGGTCCGGTCCTTGTCGTGTTGCTTCTGGTCGGCGCCCTCCTGCCGGGTCAACCGCCAGACCTGGATGCGCCAGGGTCGGAGGTGCGGGAGTACCTGATCGACCAGAGCACCCAGCTACAGACATCCGCCGTGCTCGGGGCGATCGCTGCCCTGTTCGGCATCTGGTGGATCGCCAGTGTCTGGCGGGCGATGACCTTGGCTGAGCATGGCCAGCCTCGGCTGGCCCTTATCGCCGCCCTCGGATTCCTTGGAGGCGGCCTCGTGGCCGGGGTCAACGCCGGCTTGGTGGCCGCCGGATCGCTCATGGGCGAGGAGCTCACACCGGAGCTCGCCCGATTCCTGTGGGTATCCGGTATCACGGTGTTCGGATCTGGGGCCTACCTCTTCAGCGCCACCGCGCTGGCGGTCGGACTCCTCGTCGTGCGCCAGAGATTCGTGGCGATCTGGTTCGGCTACGCCAGTCTCGTTCTCGCCGCCGCCTGGGCGATCGGCGGGCTCGTGGCCGGCTTCGACGCTGCCTGGCTCATGCCGTTCGTCTTCGGGTCCTTCCTGGGCATGATGGCGTGGGTCCTCGCCTTCACGGCGCTGCTGTGGCGGAACCGGAGCACCCTGGATCTGCGAACCGACGATGTCGCGCCCTCGGTCAAGACTCTGAGCAAGGTCGGCTGATCGCCGGCCGCAAACGGTGAGCATTTCACCGTTTGCGGCCACCGGCGATGGCGTCCACCTCCGCCTCACTCCCTACCGGAGGCCTCCGGTAGGACCCCGGTGACCGGACCCAACGGCATCGTTGTCCCGATCACATAGGTGTTCCCCGACGCGGTCTCCATCTGCTGGATGAGACGCAACTGGAGCAGCGCCGGATTGTCGCTCGCTGCCCGGGCGGCGTTGGCCAGGTTCCGGAGGGCAGCGGTCTCGCCTCGCGCTCGTTCGAGGGCCGCCTGCCCGCGAAGGCGGGCGGTCACCACTTCGGCGACGGCCTGCTTCAGTGCACCGGGTACGACGAGATCACGCAGGGTCACGTCGCGCACCTCGAGGCCAACACCCTCGGCCCAACCAGCGACCGTGGAGGTGAGCCCGCCGCCCAACGCAGTGCGCTGAGCCAGCAGATCTTCCAGGGTCAGACCGGCCACGAGGTCGCGTGCCGACAGCTGCACCTTCAGGTACAGGTGCTCGAGCCACTCGGGACCTACACGGCGAAGCAATGCCAGAGGCTCGACGACCCTGACCACGGCGACGGCGGTGACCCGGACGCCGGCTCCGTCGGAGGTCAGCATCTCCTGTCCGGGCACGTACACGAGCTGATCGTTGGCGTTTTCGGTGCGAACCGATTCCTGGCGCGGCCAGATTCGGTGCCGGCCGGGCTCGAGGACCGAGTGGTACCGGCCGTCTCGGATCAGCACGACGTGAAGGCCCTCGTGCACCGTCACCCAGGCCGAGAGAAACGACCGGAGCGTCGATCGCTCCGGAGCGGTGGTGTACGTGTGGTAGCGCTGCATGGGTCACCTCCTCGTGGTGATGGGTGTGGCGGTGTGTGGTTGCCTCGGGTCCGGCCGGCTCCTCCGGCGGCGGGGGGCTGGTCTGCACCGCCCCACAGAGCCGCCGGTCGGTTGCCCGAGGGCTGCCGACCGGACCGTTGGCACGTGGATGGGAGTCGAACCCAGCACCGTTCCGGGTGTTCTGCCAACCACCCGGTGGTCACCGCCAACGGTGGACCGGAACCTCCGGCCTCCGGGCTTCCCAGCCGGGCCGAAACACGATATGCAACCGGCCGATCGGTGTCATCTGAATATCGGCTCGGCTCGTGGTTGTGAACCGGCACGGGATGCCCGTACCGTTGAAGATCCACTCGACGCGGGGTGGAGCAGTCAGGTAGCTCGTCGGGCTCATAACCCGAAGGTCGTAGGTTCAAATCCTACCCCCGCCACCATTTTGCCTGGTCAGAGGGCTGCATTTCGGCGGTGTGGGAGCCGGGTCAGACGCGTTTGGTCATCACGCAGTGATTCTTGCCCTTCGAGCGTTGGTAGTCGAAGCCGGCTTGTTCGAATAGTCCTCGGGTCCCGTTGTAGAGGAACGAGGCCGAGATCTTCTTGCCGCCGGTGTCCTGAGGGAACGCTTCGACGAGACCGCCGCCGGCGTCGGCGATCAGTTCGAGCGCGCCCGCAAGGGCGACCTCCGAGACACCCTGTCGTCGGTAGTCACGATCGACGAAGAAGCACGTGATTCGATAGTCCGCGACTTCGACGATGCCGGCTTCGTACTGCTTGCGGTGATAGATCCGAGGCAGCTCCCCAGGTGTGCCGAACTGGCACCACCCCACGGCGCGCTCCTCGTCGAGGACCAGCGCCGCATGGGCTTTGCCTTCCTGGACGAGCCGTTGTTTCAGGGCCCGGTTGCGCTCCGGGCTCTCGCCCATGTCCGGCGATCTGGGGTGGAACCAGAGACACCAACAGCCACCCCACACACCGTTGTGACGCTCGGCCAGCGCCGCGAACGCCTCCCACGTATCGGGGGCGAGGGGACGGGTCGACAGCGTCGAGGTCATTTGTGCCTGATCCAGTAGGGACAGCACGGATGCCCGGCCGGGGCGTCGGCGGTGTCAAACACCACCACTTGATAGCAAGGCCTCATCGACGACCTCCTCGACAGAATGCCACGTCTCGAGGAGGTGAGCCACAAACCAGTTCGGGCGCAAGTGCTCCGCTGCCGTCGCAAGCCTGGCCCGGCAGGCACATAGTCGCAAGCGACGAGACGGGCTCGCACCATCCGCAAGCGGCACGTCGAGCTCGTGGCGTTGTGAGCCAAAAACATGTTGGGTCACGGTGTGCCTTCCAACTCAGCTCTGCGACCATTCACTCTCGTGGCGGATTCCGAACTGGTCCGTGGCCAAGAACGCTCTTCGGAAAGAGCAGAATGGGTCGATGACGACCGATTCCGATCCGCAGGACTTCGAGGGTGCGACGTTCTTCAAGACGAGCTTCAAGGGCGCCACCTTGAGATCGTGCGACGTCAACGGGGTAACGATGCGCAGCGTCGACGTCGACGGGCTCGACATCGACAGCCATGACCTGTTCTTCGCCAGCCTCATCGTCAACGGCGTCGACGTGGTGCCGTTCGTCGACGCTGAGCTCAACCGACAGTTCCCCGGCCGCGAGCTCCAGAACGCGCAGACGCCCGAGGGCCTGCGTGACGGTTGGGTCGCCGTCCAGGCCGCGTGGGCGACGACGGTGGCCGACACGCCGCCAGAGATGGTCGACGCCCATGTCGACGACGAGTGGTCGCTGGCCCAGACCCTGCGCCACCTCGTGCTGGTGACCGACGCATGGCTCCGCGGTGGGATCATGGGGATCGAGCAGCCGTTCCACGAGATCGGCCAGATCTTCACCGGGGCATCGGAGATGGGTTTCGACATGTCGATCTTCCGAACCGACGGGCCGACCTTCGCCGAGATCCTCGATGTGCGGGCCGAGCGGCAGCGGATGGTGACCGACTTCCTCGTCGGCGCCACGCCGGAGTTGCTCGTTGAGGAGCGCAACAACCCCTGGGGCGGCGGGGATTGGCACCCCAGTGTCGGTGACTGCATCCGCGTGATCCTCGAGGAGGAGTGGGCACACCTGCGCTACATCCGGCGGGACCTCGCCCTCCTAGCCTGAGGAGTAGGCGCTCCAGACAGACCCCCGCTGAGTCGACGCCACCCAACTACACGGCAGCGGTGACCGAGCTGGGATTCCACCCACCGCAAGGCCCATCAGACGGTCGGCAACGCCGAAACTCCACCATCGCCACTCGAGCCTACGACGATGCGATCTCCAGCCGCGACGCGAATCCAGAGCGTCGACGCAGCCCTGGGGCCCGATCAGATTGTTCAGCGAACCAGCCGCATCACAGCAGAGCAGATCGTCACCCCTGCTCGGGCTCGTCGGAGTGGGACAGGCTCGCATTGTCGAGCCTTGAACGGTGGCGCTGCGAGGTTGGCCGTTTGCCGACAGGCAGCGATAGACGATACGCTATGGTTCATGGGTTCGGTCGAGGAACAGGTTGCCGGGGGGTTGCTGGTGTCGGCTCGGGTGCGGCTCGGGTTGTCGCAGACTGCGTTCGCTGATCTTCTCGGGATCGCTCAGCCGACGTTGTCGGCCTATGAGTCGGGGCGGCGTCAGCCGACGGTGCCGACGTTGCTGCGGCTGCTGGGTCGGGCCGGTCTCGAGCTTCGGATGGAGCTGGTCGAGCAAGACCGACACGACGAGACCCTTGCAGAATGGGAAGAGTCGTTGACTGACGCCGAACGTTCCCGTCTGGAGTCGCAGGGCTACCGGCTGGTCAGTATCCGTGGCTGATCGCGAGATCGACGATGACCGGATCGCAGCCTTCTGCGGGGTACTCGTCGATCACGGGGTGGAGTTCGTGGTGATCGGTGGGGTCGCGGCACGGCTTCACGACACCGGGCATGCGACGGTGGACATCGACATCTGCCCGTCGACGGTGGAGGAGAACCTGGAGCGACTCGCCGAGGCGTTGCGGTTGATCGATGCTCGGCTTCGGGTCGAGGGTGTGCCAGAGGGGATCCCGTTCGATCCTCATCCGCAACAGCTCCGGCAGATGTCGACGCTCACGCTGGTGACGACTCACGGCCCGGCCGATCTGTGCTTGGCACCCGCAGGATTCGCGGGCGGCTACGACGCACTTGTACCTGGCAGGGTCGTGGTCGTGGTGTCGGGTGTCCACGTGCCGGTGGCGTCGCTGGCCGACGTGGTGCGGTCCACGCGAGGGGGCCTCAGCCGACCACGCCGCACACGGGCTCAAACGGGAGATCGCCGGGGACGTACAGGTCCCACTCTGTCGGCGTGAAGTCGCGGGAGAGCACGTCGCAGGCCCGAGCGGCCCAGACGTCGGCGTCCACCAACACGTCAACGACCGTGTCCCCGATCGGCATCCAGACCGAGTCGGTCGCCGGGTCGAACCAGCCCGGCTCGGCGGCCGAGCCCAACGGCCGGCCGGCGAAGACGGTGACCGGAACCCCTTGGCCGACCTCGTAGAGCCGGATGGTTCCATCGCGCAGCGACATCGCCAGGATCGAGCCATCGGCGTTGAACCCGAACGTCGACGCTGCACGCACGCCCGGTACGGTCTCAACGGTCCCCGTCGCGAGGTCCACGGTCACGACGGCGTTGGTGTCCGTCGACCCGATCGCCAGCCGAGCCCCGCTCGGATCGAGGGCCACGGTGTCCGGCGACGTCGCGGGCGTGTCGATCGTGTCGAGCACGCTGCCGTCGGTGTCGTACGTCGTGACGGTGCCATCGGTGCCGACCACGTGCAACCCGCCGTCTGCGGTCGGATGGAGGACGCCAGTCAGTGCGCCCGTCTCGATCGTCAGCACGACCTCCGGTGATCCGGGGCGCAGCCGTACAAGGACGGCTTCCTCGGTCCGGTCCGGTCGACGACCGTGGACCGCGTAGTAGTCGCCGAACATCGTGCCGCTTCCCTGCCAGAGTCCACCGATCACTCCCTCGACGCTGCCGAGGTAGAGCTCGTCGAGGAGCTCGCCGTCGTTCCAGTGGGCCAGGACGTGGTTGCCGGACACGGCCCACAGTCCGTCGTTCGCGGGGAATACGGCCAGGGGGTCGAAGGGCGTGCCGTCGGCGCTGATGAGCAACGGCACCGAAACTGCGCCGGTGGCGAGATCGAGGACCGAGACCGACGTGTTGTCGGCGGCGCGGTCCACGATCCCGACGCGGCCGGCGCCGACCGCTTGATGGCCGGGGGTGACGCCGAAGGTCTCACCGAGCACCGCGTTGGAGGCGAGGTCGTACACCGCGATGGCGCCGCCCACCGACCAGACGGTCAGGTAGCGCCCCGCCGTCAGCGCAGCGCCCGCTACCTGATCGGTCGGTGGGCCGTCTCGGACCTCGCCGGTGTCGACTTCGATGAAGCGCACACGGTCGAAGTACGCCGCGATCAGCGAACCGTCGTCGCGCGCCCACAGTCCGACGGGCGCGTCGCGTACCCCGATGTCGGCGCTCCTGATCGTCTCCCCGGTCGCGGGATCGACGACCGAGAGCGTCCCGTTTACCGAGGTGAGGATCAGGTCGCGCGAAATGTCGTCGAAGAATGCCCGCCCCACGACCGGCTCCTCGCGCTCGACCACCACGTTGCCGCTCGCTGCGTCGATCACCAGGGTCGACCCTTCGGACGGATTGTCCACTTCGAAGCCTCGGACGGCGTCGGTCACGACGAACAGCGAGCCGTCAGGACTCTGAGCAGTCGACGTGACGAACGCGATCGGCAGCGTCGAGCCCACTTGCTCGCCCGTGCTCGTATCGACGATAAGCACGTCGTCGCCGTGGCCG
>JBFGLT010000089.1:0-13497 GCA_041576015.1 Acidimicrobiales bacterium | reverse complement strand
TCCAGCGAGTCCGGCTGGGTCGCCGGCTCCGGCTTGACGGATGACTCGGTGGCAGCGGGTCGTTGGACCGGGCCGGCAGTGGGAGCACCGGCGGACCGGTCACCCCCGGATCGGATCACGTCGAGTGCCAGGACCTCTCCGCTGGGGAACTCGACCGAATGACCCTGACGGCGAACGGTGAGGACCCCGCGGCCGACGATCTCCGCGGAGTCTGCGTCGAGGTCCATGATGATCCCGGTGTGCTCGTCGACCCCGAGCACGAACGACCCGTCCGGAAGTTGGGGTTCGAGCATGGCCAGCCGGCGCTCGCCGAGGTAACAGAACCGGGTGTCGTGGTTCCCCCCTTCGGTGTTGTTGAAGTGGGGGATGACGGCGGCATCGATGCCGACCTCGGCGAGAAGATCGAGCCCGTCCAGCCAGAACGGATCGGTCCCCACCTTGTACACCTCGTACACCGGCACGGTCTTGACGCCGACGGTGAGCGCCGCCGCCGAGGAGAAGACGACGGCACCGCCGGATCGGAGCTTGCCGGCGATCAGATCCGGAATCGGCGTACCGGCCCACTGCCGAAGAGCGAAGGTCGGGCTGCCCGGCCCCGCGAAGAGCCACTCGGCGGCTCGCACCCGGGCGATCCCTGCCTCGATGGCGACCACGTCGCCGGTGTCGGTGCGACCGAGCCCCGCCACCTCCACGTCCCGGAAGACCGAATCCTTGAAGTACTCGGTGGTCTTCTCGGCCAGGATCGGCGCATTCTCCTGGAATCCGAACGGAGTGTCGAGCATCACCGCTCGCACCGGCCGGCCCGTCACATGGTCGCCGCCGATGCGCTCGAAGATGGCGCGGTGCGGGGCCTTCATCGTCGGCGCGGTCTCGCCGGACCCCATGATGGCGAGAATGCGAGGCAGGGACATCAGTTGGTCCTCCCGTAGAAGTCGGAATCGGTGACCGCTTTGTGCAGGAGCTCGGCCACCTCGACCGGCTTCTGTGCATGGACGTCGTGGTGGGCCGGTCGGAACCATTCGGCCCGGGCGACCGGAAGCAGCTGCAGCGCCTTGTCGATGGCCGGTTCCTTGTGCACCGCGTGCGAGCCGTCGTCGGCGGCGATGAACAGCACGGGTACGTCGATGCCGGCGAACCGCTCGAAGGGGTGATGCTCCCAGAGGCCGCGGAGCACCGTGAGGTGACGGTCGAAGCTCAGCCAGGGCGCGATCGTGCCATCGGACCGGATTTCGAAGTTGTGCATCGTGCCGGCTCGACCCTCGTCGGGCCAGTCTGTTGCGGAGCGTTCGATCCAGGCCTGCATCTGCTCCACCGGCGTGCCCTCGAGCTCGGGCGGCGCCAGGCCGCTGCGTACGTCGTCCCAGGAGTCGAACGACGACTGCAGTTCGATGAACCCACCATCGACACAGCAAATCTGGTCGACGAGGTGTCCATGGCGATGAGCCAGTTCGACCACCACATTGCCACCCCAGGACTGGCCGGCGACCGCCGGTCGCTCCAGACCGAGGTGTTCGATCAGCTGCGCCAGATCGTCGGCGCAGGTAGGGATGTCGTAGCCGCCGTCGGGCTTGCTCGAGAGCCCGTGACCGCGCTGGTCGACGGTGACGACACGGTGACCCGAGTCGGCCAAGCGGCGGGCGACCCCGTCCCACAGCCGGGCGTTGGACGCCAATCCGTGGGTGAGCACCCACGTTCGGTGAAGGTTGGGTCCGCTCGGCTCCCAGTGCATGGCGTGCAGGACGACGCCGGAGGCCAGGGCGTGGAAGTCGGAGTGGGCGGCTTTTGTCATCGCGTCGATGTCACGGAGCGGCTCGGTTCAGCGGGATGGCGGCGGCCCGGATGCGGTCGAACAGGGCCAGCATGTCGATCGAACGCCCGATCGGCCGTGGCCATTCCCGCTCTCCCCGCACCGCAGCGGCGAACGCCTCCAGCATCGCCTGGTACGGGTCGTTGGTCGGTGCTCCGAGTCGTTCGGTGCCCGTCGAGGTCGTGATGTCGATCCCGCCGGCTCCCCGGCCACCAGTATGCGCCTCACCGACAAGTCTCAGCGCTCCATCCGATCCGGAGTAGACGAGTTCCTGGCGGTCGGGCTCCTCGAAGGAGCACCGGGCCGAGAGCAGACACGAACCGTCCCAGCGGGCGGTGACGACTGTGGTTGCGTCGACATCTCCGATGCGGTGTTGCTCGACCTCGAGCTCGTTCGGCTCGGCGCCCCAGAGCTCGACCGCCGGCCCGAGACAGTAGATGCCGACGTCGAGAAGGGCTCCACCGCCCATGGCGGCGCGCCAGCGGTAGTTGTCGTGGTGCTCGGGTCCGATGGTGAAGGTGAAGACAGCATCGACGCGTTCGGGACGACCCACCCGGCCGGACTCGAACAGGTGCCGGGCGACCTGCCATCTCGTGGCGAACGGAGTCATCCACGCCTCGGCCAGCACGACGCCGGCCCGATCGCAGGCCGCCACCATGCGGCGAGCCGTCGCCGCGTTGGCCGCCAGCGGCTTCTCACAGAGTACGTGCTTCCCGGCGGCGGCCGCTCGCTCGGTCCACTCGGCGTGCATGTGGTTGGGCAAGGGGACGTAGACCGCCTCCACTTCGGGATGGTCGACGACCTGGTCGTAGGTCCCCAGTATGACGGCGTCGCCGAGGGGACCTGGCGGTCGTCCACTGAGCGAGCAGACCGCGCTCAGGTGGACCTGATCGCTGCGGTCGACGGCCGGGAGTATCGCCCGTTCCGCAACCGTCGAGCGGGCACCGATGAGTCCGATGCCAAGCGAGGTCACAGCTCGATGAGCTCGCCGCCGTTGTTCCCAGAACGGTGGGCCGCCTCGAGCACGGCGACGACGTCCCGGCTCTGCTCGGGCTGGACGGCCAGCGGTTCTCCGAGCAAGAGGTGGTCGGCCAGGTTACGGTGAAAGGCCCAACCGGGGTGGGGCGCCGGCGGGATGCGCGACTCGACCAGCCCGTACTCGCCGTCGTAGCAGACGATCCGGAGATCGACCGGCGCCTCGGCGTGATGGGACACGTGATTGCGGTAGCCCCGCCCGGGGGTGATCGACTCGAGTTCGACCGGGCGATAGTGACCCTGGAGCGTTCCGTCGGTGCCTTCGATGTGGAACTTGGGTCGGCGGATGGCGCAGACGTCGCTCTGGCGGAATGTCGCCTCGCGACCGTCGGCCCACTGCATCCACAACGACAGTTGATCGACGTTGGTCGTGTCGTGCCAGACCCGGGTGTGCGTCGTGCAGAGCACCCGTCGGGGGGCGGATCCGTAGGCCTGGAGGATCCAATCCACGTGGTGGGAACCCCAGTCATACACCGCTCCGCCGGAGATGCTGTCCTCGGAGTGCCAGGCCCGGCACGGGTGCTCGAACCCACCGACGAAGGTCTCGATGTTGAACACTTCGCCCAGCCGGCCACGCTCGAGGGTTCGCCGGACGGCCAGCCAGTCCTGGTCCCACCGCCGGCTCTGGTGCACGGTGATGGTGCGCTCGGCCTCGACGGCGGTGGCGATCAAACGGTCGGCGTCAACGGTGGTCAGACACATCGGCTTCTCGACCACGACGTGCTTCCCGGCCCGGAGCAGCTCTAGCGCCAGTTCGGCATGAAACGCCGGCGGGGTGGCAACGATGGCGATGTCGACGTCGGAATCCGCCGCCAGGCTCGCACCGTCGGGATGGGTGTGCAGCTCCGGGAAGTCAGCGGTAGCGGCTTCCAGCCGCTCAGGGGCGGAATCGGCGGCTGCGACCAGGGCCAGCCCGTCGGTCTCAGAGGCGGCCAGCCCGTGGAGATATCCCATCCCGCCGAACGGGCCGTAGCCAACCACCCCGACGCCCAGAGTGAGGCCGGCGGACGTGAACCCGGCGTGGGTCAGCCGTTGCAGGTACCGGCCGAGCGTGCCGTGGCGCTCGACGGCGGCGAGATCGGTGGTGCCAAGGGTGATCACCCGACCGGCTCCCACCGGACGGACGAGCACGGTGGGAAGGAGTTGGAAGCGGACGCTCGTGGTGGCCGCCACCTCGACGCTCGGGTGGACTGGTTCGAGGGTCAACAGCGGCGTGGTGAGGGAAACCTCGCCCTCCAGCCGGATCGCCTCAGGCCGGTCGCTCAGTGTCACGAACCACTCGGTTCTGGGCAAGACGTCGGTGACGGTTGCGCCGGCGAGGGCGGCGTCGGGCTCGCTGTCGGGCGCCGGGATCAGGACGACCACGCCGCCCGCCTCGGCGATTCGGTTGAGGGACGCAGCTGCGTCGGGATCGAGGGGTCCTTCGACGCACCGAAGGTCAACGCCGGTGTTCGTTTGGGTGAGGGTCATCTGGATATCTCGTACTCGTGGTCGACCGTTCGACGCTACCGGACCGAGCGCGAGCGGTGCACACCCGGCGTCGAGCCGGTCGGCCACCCGATCCTCGCGACCCGTCGGGGCGGAACCGGTCTTGACGACCCGGGTTGGTTATTGAGAGAGATTCGCAATAGCATTCGAGCACCCCTCCCGACGCTCCTCGCCCGAAAGCACACGCCGATGACCCGCCGATCCTCATGGACCCCCGTGTTCGCTGTCCTCGTGCTGTCCCTCACCGCCTGCTCCTCCTCGACCGATGACGCACTGGCGACAGACGCCGACGAGTTCATCGTCGTCACGACGGTGGCGCCGATCACGTCGATCGCCTCCAGCATCATCGGTGAGCGGGCATCGATCATCGGACTCGTGCCCGAGGGAACCAACTCCCACACGTTCGAGCCGTCACCGTCGGCGGCAGAGACGCTGGCCTCTGCGGATGTCGTGTTCACCAACGGCCTGCAACTCGAAGAACCGACCAGGGAACTGGCCTTGAGCAACATGGGTTCGGGTACGCCACTGGTCGAGTTGGGAGATCTCACCATCGGCCCGGACGAGTACCGGTACGACTTCTCGTTCCCCGAATCAGAGGGCAAGCCCAACCCGCATCTGTGGACCGACCCCACGCTGGTCAAGGACTACGCCGCAATCATCCGGGACACGATGAGCGAGGTGGATCCCGACGGTGCGGCGACCTACGCCGAACGCCACGACGCCTTCGTCGCCATCGTCGACGACTTCGACGCGGCCATCACCCAGGCGTTCGCCACGGTGCCGCCAGAACAGCGGAAGCTGGTCACCTACCACGACGCCTATGCCTACTTCGCCGACAGTTACGGCTGGACCGTCGTGGGAGCCATCCAGCCGGCGGACTTCGGTGAGCCGACCCCTTCGGAGGTGGTCCGCCTCATCGAACAGATCGACGCCGAAGCCGTCCCGGCCATCTTCGGCTCCGAGGTCTTCCCTTCACCCGTGCTGGAGCAAATCGCCAACGAGACCGGCGCGGTCTACATCGACGACCTCCGTGACGACGACCTCCCCGGCGAGCCAGGAGACGCCGAACACTCGTGGCTCGGACTCATGCGCTTCAACTTCATCACCCTGACCGAGGCCCTCGGCGGCGACGCGTCGGTCCTCGAGGCGTTCGAGCTTCGCCAAGTCGGCCCCGATCTCGCCTTCTACCCCCAGTAGGGATTGCCCAATGAACCTGACACCACCCGTGACCGCCACCACGGTTCTCCTCGCCGCCGACAATCTGACCGTCGCTTATCACACCGGACCTCCGGTCATTCGCGGCATCGACCTCCAGATCGTCGAAGGGTCGATGACCGGGATCGTCGGACCGTCCGGTTCGGGCAAGTCCACGCTCCTACGCGCCCTCATCGGCGCCGTGAAACCGACGTCGGGCTCGGTCGTCCGGCGGCGTCACCTCAGCGCCGGCTTCGTTCCCCAGGTCGAACGGATCGACTGGAACTTCCCGGTCACGGTGACCGAATGCGTCGGGATGGCCCGGGCGCGGGGATGGCGCACCCCGTGGATCACCAGGAGCGAACGAAGCGAAATCGCCGGCATCCTCGAACGGCTCGGTCTCGAGGGTCTCGACCGGCGGCACATCCGCGATCTGTCGGGAGGTCAGCAGCAGCGGGTCTTCCTGGCCCGTGCCCTGTTCACCGGCGCCGAGATCATCCTCCTCGACGAGCCCACCTCGGGCCTCGACGTCAAGACCCGCCATGAGGTGCTCCATCTCCTCGGCGATCTGAACTGCGACGGAGTCACGATCGTCCTTTCGACCCACGATCTCAACGGCATCGCCACCCACATGCCCACCGTCGTGTGTCTCAACACCGAAGTGCTCGGCGCCGGGCCACCCGAACAGGTGCTCGTCCCCTCGGTCCTCGAGCGCACCTACGGGTCGCCGATGCAGATCCTCGAGCACGCCGGCATGCGGGTGGTCGTCGACGCCGCCCCGCAGCCAGACGACTCCAACGTCGTCCCCCTTCCCGATCGGACCAGCGCCTGATGGCCACCGTGCTGGCCATCGACCTGGCAGGCCCCTACGGATTCGAGTTCTTCAGAAACGGCGTCTACGTTGCCACCCTGGCCGGTGCCCTCTGCGGGCTGGTCGGCTGCTACGTGGTGCTGCGGAACATGAGCTACATCGGCCACGGCCTCTCCCACGCCATCTTCGGCGGCTACGCCGTCGCCGGATTGGCCGGAGTCAACCTCTTCCTCGGGGCGGGCTTGTGGGGTGTCGCCACCGCACTGGCCATTGGGGGCATCGTGCGCCGGCGCCCCATCGGCTCCGACGCCGCCATCGGGGTCGTCACGACCGCCTCGTTTGCCCTGGGCATCGCCCTCGTTCAGCGCTACGGCTCGCCCGGTCGCAACGCCGACGCACTGCTGTTCGGCAACATCCTCGGAGTAACCCGTACCGACGTTTGGCTGGTCGCCGCCGTGTCGATCGTGGCGGTGGTGCTGGTCCTCATCGGCTACCGGCCGCTGCTGTTCACCACCTTCGACGAGGAGGTGGCCGAAGCGACCGGCGTGAACACGACGATGGTCGAGGTGCTTCTCATGTCGGTGTTGGCGGCGACAGTCCTGGCGACGATGAGCGTCATGGGCGTCACCCTCATCGCCGCGACCCTCGTGGTTCCGGCCGTCGTCGCCCGCATGATCACCGACAGCTTCTCCCGCATGTTGATCATCGCCACCACCCTCGGCGGGATCTGCGGGTTCATCGGGATGAACCTGAGCTATCACCTCGACCTTCCTTCCGGCTCCACGATCGTGCTCGTCGCCACCGTCTTCTTCGTGCTGGCCTTCATCTTCGGTCGCCGCCTCCGTCTCGCCGGCCAGGTGGCGCACTGAGTCTGATGCGCCCTTCGCCCGAGGGCTGCGGGCGTGTCGCTCCGCTGTGTCTGATGCGCCCTTCGCCCGAGGGCTGCGGGCGTGTCGCTCCGCTGGGTCAGGTGGCCACGTTGCTCGTGCTGCAGCGCCGTGGGTGCTGACCGCCTTGCTCTCAGCTGAGAGGTAGGCCGGTTAGCCTTGGGCGGGTGAGTGAACCCGTGCACGTCCTCGTTGCGGTGGCCTGGCCATATGCATCGGGGTCCCGCCACATCGGCCATCTGGCCGGTGCCTATCTCCCGGCCGACATCTACGCCCGTCAGCAGCGGCTGGCCGGCAATCGCGTGCTCATGGTGTCGGGCTCCGATGTTCACGGAACCCCGATCACCGTGCGGGCCGAGGAGGAGGACGTCACCCCCCAAGACATTGTCGACCGGTATCACGGCGAGATCGTCAAGCAGTGGGATCAGCTCGGGATGTCGTGGGATTTGTACACGACCACCGGCACCGCCAACCACGCGCGCGTGACCCAGGAGATGTTTCTCGCCCAGCTGGCGAACGGGCACATCGACAAGCGCACGAGCGAGCAGTTCTTCGACCCCGAGGTGGAGCGGTTTCTCCCCGATCGGTACATCGAAGGCGAATGCCCGAACTGCGGGTACGGAGACGCCCGCGGGGACCAGTGCGACAACTGCGGCAAGACGCTCGACCCGATCGACCTCATCAACCCCCGCTCCAAGCTCTCCGGGGCCACCCCGATCGCCCGGGAAACCGAACACTTCTACTACCGCTACTCCGACTTCACCGACCGTCTCCAGACGTATCTCGACGGGAAGGCCGGCTGGCGCCCCCACGTGATCAACTTCGCCAAGGGCTGGCTCCAGGAGGAGGGACTCCAGGATCGGGCGATCACGCGGGACATCGACTGGGGGATCGACGTTCCGGTCTCCGATCTCGGCCCCGGCAAGAAGATCTACGTCTGGTACGACGCCGTGATCGGCTACCTGTCGGCGTCTCAGGAGTGGGCCGCCGGGGACGCCAACCTCGACGGCAACCCCGACCGCTGGCGGGACTGGTGGGAGAATCCCGAGTCCCGTCACGTCTACTTCATCGGCAAGGACAACATTCCGTTTCACGCGCTGTTCTGGCCGGCCCAGTTGATGGGCGCCGACGACCGGCTGCATCTTCCGGACAACATCCCTGCCAATCAGTACGTCACGTTCAAGGGCGGCAAGGCGTCAGCCAGCCGGGGGATCGGTCTGACCATCGGTGACGCCCTCGACCTGTTCGAACCCGACGCCCTCCGATTCGCCATGGCCTCGGCCCTCCCCGAGCACGCTGACACCGAGATCAGTGCCGAGGAGATCGCCCGGCGCATCAACGAGGAACTGGTGGCCACCTGGGGCAACCTGGTGAACCGGGTCCTGAGCATGGTGCACAAGAACTGCGACGGGCAGATCCCCGACACGCCAGGGTCCGCTCGCGAGGACCGCGAGCTCCTGGCGGTCGTCGACGCCGCCTTCGACGAGGCCGCTGGTCAGTTCGAGGCGGTCGAGCTCAAGGGAGCGCTGCGGACCGCCATGAAGGCGGCCCAGGCGGTGAACGGCTACCTGAACGCCACCGAGCCGTGGCGCCTCCAGAAAACCGACCCGGAACGGGCCTCCCAGGTGCTCCACACCGCTCTCAGTGCCGTCAACGGGGTGCGTGTGCTGCTGGCGCCGTTCCTCCCGTTCACCTCGGCGGCGCTCGACCAGGTGCTCGGCTCACCCCCGGGCTGGCAGCGTGATCCGCTCACCGCTTCCACGCCCATCCCCAAACCGACTCCGCTGTTCGCCAAGGTCGAGCTACCCGAGGGGTGACCGGTCGCCTGCCGGACGGCGGCCCCGACCGAGATGGGCCACGATGGCCTTGACCAGTTCCTGGGGAGGGTGGCTGGCGTCTAGGGTCAGATCGGCGATCTGGGTCAGCAGAGGTTCCCGCCGCTCGAGCAGGGTGTCGATCTCGCGGCGAGACATCGGCCGGCGATGATGGCCCCTGCGGGCGCGCTCGTGGAGCTGCTCGGCGGTCGCCCGGATGACGACGACAGTGGCCCGCTCAGCCAGGGCCACCCTGCAGGCCTCGTCCTCGATCGCCGAACCGGCCGCCGAGACGACCGAGGGCACGTCGTTCGACAGCGCCTCGAGGAGCACGGTCGCCTCGAGCCGGTGCAGGCCGTCGACGCCGAGCCGTTCGGCGATCTCCGCTCCCGTCCGCCCGGTCCGTTCCTCGATGTCACGATCAGAGTCGCGATGGGGGCGGCCCAGCGCCGAGGCAAGGGCCCTGCCGGTGGTGGTTTTGCCGGCGCCCATCATACCGGCGATCACGACGTGGGGCCGGTCGCCGGCGCCCGCCATCACACCACAGCCGTCATCCCGCCGTCGACGTACAGGATCTGGCCGTTGACGAAGCTGCTGGCGTCGGACGCGAGAAACACGATGGCACCGGCCAGCTCATCGACCGACCCCCAGCGCCCGGCCGGCGTGCGGGATCTCACCCAGGCCGTGAAGTCCGGGTCATCGACCAGTTCCTTTGTGAGCTCGGTCTCGAAGTACCCCGGTGCGATGGCGTTGACCTGGACCCCCAAGGGGGCGAGTTCGGCACATAGCCCCCGGGTCATCAGCTTGAGGCCGCCCTTGGTCGTCGCATAGGGAACGATCGTCGGCCGGCCGAGCAGAGATTGGACCGACCCGATGTTGACGATCTTGCCGTGCCGCCGCCTCGCCATGTGCGTCCCGACGGTCTGGGACATCAGGAACGGAGCCACCAGATTCACATCGATCAGCTCCTGAAAGGCACCGATCGGGAACTCCAGGAATGGCGCTCGGTGTTGGGAACCGGCGTTGTTGACCAGGATTTCGATGGGGCCGATCTCTTGCTCCACCACGCCGACCAGACGCTCCACCGAGCGCGGGTCGGTGACGTCGGCGGCGACGGCATGGGCCATCAGTCCTTCGGTTTTCAGCTCCTCGCGCGCTCGTTCGAGACGTTCCAAGGTGCGTGCGTTGAGCACGATGGTGGCGCCGGCGGCTCCGAGGGCGCGGGCCAGGGCCAGGCCGATTCCCCGGCTCGAGCCGGTCACGAGCGCCACTCGACCGGTGAGATCAAACATCGACATCGTCACGGTTGTCTCCTTCCGGAGCCGATTGTTGCGCAGTACCGCCGGCTTCGCCCGTCATCGTCCACCTCGTCGGTAGCCTCGTGGTGTGTCAGGGACCGGCTGGTTCGACAATCACTGCCATCTCACGACCGGCGCCGCCCGGGGAGCGGTGGCGCCCGAGGACGCCGTGGCCGAGGCCGCCGCTTCCGGCGTGACCCGGCTGCTCACCGTCGGCTGCACGGTGCCCGACTCGACCGAGGCCATCGAGATCGCAGCTCGATTCGACAATGTCTGGGCGACCGCCGGTGTCCACCCCCACGACGCCAAGGGGGGCACGGACGGGTTGGTGGAACTCTTCGAACGGGACGGTCCGGACCGTCCCGTGGCCGTGGGGGAGGCCGGGCTCGACTACCACTACGACCACTCTCCACGGCCGGTCCAGGCCGACGTGTTCGCCGAGCAGATCCAACTGGCCCACACGCTGGATCTGGCGTTGGTGATCCACTGCCGGTCGGCGTGGGCCGACACCTTCGCCGTGCTCGACGAGCAGGGGGTGCCGGAGAGGACCGTCTTCCACTGCTTTACCGGCGGACCCGCCGAGGCTCGCCAGGCGCTCGACCGCAACTGCTACCTCAGCTTCAGCGGCATCGTCACCTTTCCGTCGGCGCCGGAACTCCGGGAAGCCGCTGCACTCTGTCCAGCCGACCGCATCCTCGTCGAAACCGACGCGCCGTACCTGGCGCCGATGCCGCACCGCGGGAAACCGAACAAGCCGGCGCACGTCGCGATCGTCGGGACCTTCGTCGCCGAGCATCGGGGCGAATCGCCTCAGTCGCTCGCCGAACAGGTGTGGGCGAACGGGCAGCGGCTGTACCGCCTCCCCTGATGGCCGAACTGGCCGAGCTCCGGCGACTGACCCGGCCGATGGTGGGGGAGCTCATCGAGCGGCACGGACTCCGGCCCAGCAGGGCGCTGGGTCAGAACTTCCTCTGCGAGCCGGGGATCGTCGACAAGATCGTCCGTCTGGCCGGCATCGCCGCCGGCGACCGGGTCATCGAGATCGGACCGGGTCTGGGCAGTCTCACGCTGGGCCTGGCCGATTCCGGCGCCGAAGTCGTCGCCATCGAGGCCGATCGCTACCTGATCCCGGCCATCGAAGAGGTGCTCGACACCGCCGGCCTGAGTGACCGGGTGCGGCTTGTGAATGCCGATGTGCTCGAGGTCGATTGGACCGAACTGACCGGCGACAGAAGCTGGACGGTCGTCTCCAACCTGCCCTACAACCTGGCGGTCCCGCTGATCCTGGATCTGCTGCGTGACCAGCCCAACCTGCACGACTGGCTGGTCATGGTCCAGCACGAGGCGGGGGAGCGGCTGACCGCCGAGCCGGGCAGCCGGATCTACGGGATCCCGACCGTGCTGTTGCGATACTGGGCCACCGCCACGCTGGTCGCCACGGTCCCGAACTCCGTGTTCCTTCCCCGACCCCGGGTCTCCTCGGCCCTCGTCCGGATCCGGCGGTGCGAGACCCAGCCGATCCCCGCCCCGTACGACCGGTACGCCGAACTGGTGCGGGCCGGTTTCGGTCGCCGGCGCAAGATGCTCCGCCGGAGCTTGGCGGGGCTGCTGACCGTCGAGCAGATCGAGGCGGCGGGTGTCGATCCTACGTCCCGGGCCGAGACGCTCGCGCCCTCCGACTGGGGCCACCTGGCCACCCTCCCCAAATTTCAGCCCCCACCTACCTGACGTGTGGTCTCCCACCGCAATCTCGCACCGTTGTGGTCCCCGGACGACAGTTCGGCCGAGCGCCTCGATCGCTGGAATACCATCGGCGCCGTGCCGCCGGTGTTCTTGACCGCCCCCGCCAAGGTGACCCTCACCCTCCGGGTCACTGGCGTGCAGGCGAACGGCTACCACCTGATCGACGCCGAGATGGTCACGGTCGATCTCCACGACACCCTATGGGTGGATCCCGAGGGCACGGGCCTGGTGATGGTCGGTGCCGGAGGTGACGTGCCTCTCGGTGAGGACAATCTGGTGGCCAGGGCCCTGGAACTGGCCGGACGGACAGCCCACGTCCGGGTGACCAAACGCATTCCGAGCCAGGCCGGCCTCGGCGGCGGGTCGGCGGACGCAGGCGCCGTTCTCCGGTGGGCCGGGTTCACCGATCTCCGCGCCGCCGCGCAGATCGGAGCCGATGTCGCGTTCTGCACCGTGGGCGGCCGGGCCCGAGTGCAAGGAATCGGCGAACTGGTCGAACCGCTCGCGCACCGGCCGCTCGACCTGACGCTGCTCACACCTCCGGTCGGCTGCCCGACACCGTTGGTGTACCGAACCTGGGACGACATGGGCGGTCCGTCGGGCGAGCACGGGAACGACCTCGAACCGGCGGCCATCAAGGCGGTGCCTGAGCTGGTGCGCTACCGGGACATGCTCGGCGACGCCACCGGCGGACAACCCCGCCTCGCCGGCAGCGGGAGCACCTGGTTCGTCGAGGGCCATCACCCCGGACCAGATCACATTCTCGTGCAAACGGTCCCGGCCGGGTGGTCGTCAACCACACCGTGAGCGCTTGACGCCCCAGTGCCTTTGGGCGCCGGCGGCCGGCGATATAGCGTGAGCCGGTGCCACCGGGAATCCCTGGTCGCAGAGGGACGACGACGAGGAGCTCAGGATGCTGACGACGCCGCATCGGACGACCAAGCTGGCCGTGCTCACCAGCGGTGGCGACGCCGCAGGAATGAACGCGGCCGTGCGAGCCGTCGTCCGGACCGGATTGGACGAGGGTCTCGAGGTCTACGCCGTCTTCGAGGGATTCCAGGGTCTGGTCGATGGCGGCGACCGCATTCGGCGGGCGACCTCGGCCGATGTCGGGGGTATCCTCTACCAGGGTGGCACGGTGCTCGGCACCGCCCGGTGCGCCGAGTTTCGCGATCGGGCGGGGCGCCGGCAGGCGGCGATGAACCTGGTGCACCGCGGCATCGATGCGCTCGTCGTGATCGGCGGCGACGGCAGCCTGACCGGAGCGAACACGTTCCGGGAGGAATGGCCCGAACTGCTCGGTGAGCTCGTCGATCAGGGAGAACTCGACCGAGCATGGGCCGATCGGCACCCGACGCTGGCTCTGGTCGGCATGGTCGGCTCGATCGACAACGACATGTTCGGCACCGACATGACGATC
>JBFGLT010000088.1:0-13524 GCA_041576015.1 Acidimicrobiales bacterium | reverse complement strand
GTCGGCGACGGTCGGCCCGGCGGAGCGAAGGAATCCGAACCGGGCCATCCACTCGTCGTTGAACACGCTCGTCAGGTAGCCCCGTCCGGAGTCGGGTGTGAGCACGACCACGAGATCGTCGGCGGTGAGTTCGGCGGCAACCTGCAGCGCAGCGGCGACCGCCGTCCCGCAGGACCCCCCGATCAGAAGTCCCTCCTCACGCGAGACGCGGCGGGCGGTGAGGAACGATTCGGCGTCGGACACCGCGATCACCCGGTCGACGACCGAGGGGTCATAGGTGCTCGGCCAGAAGTCCTCGCCGACGCCCTCCACCAGATAGGGCCGGCCCGAACCTCCCGAGTAGACCGACCCCTCGGGGTCGGCGGCGACCACCTGGATGGCCGGGTTCTGTTCTTTCAGATACCGCCCCACGCCCACGATCGTTCCTCCGGTCCCCGCGCCGGCGACGAAATGGGTGACCCGCCCGCCGGACTGCGCCCAGATCTCCGGCCCGGTGGTCTGGTAGTGCGACTCGGGGTTGACCGGGTTGTCGTACTGGTTGGGCCGGTAGGCATTGGGCGTCTCGGCGACGAGCCGTTCGGCGGTGCTGTAGTAGGACGCCGGGTCCTCTGGGGCCACGGCGACCGGGCACACCACGACCTCGGCGCCGTAGGCCCGGAGCAGGTCGACCTTTTCGGGCCCGACCTTGTCGGTGACCACGAAGATGCACTTGTAACCCCGCTGAGCGGCCACGATGGCCAGCCCGACCCCGGTGTTCCCGCTCGTCGGTTCGACGATCGTTCCGCCCGGTACGAGCAGGCCGGCGCGCTCGGCCGCCTCGATCATGGCGAGGGCCGGGCGGTCCTTGACGCTGCCACCCGGATTGAACACCTCGTACTTGACGGCGACGGGGCACTCGATGCCGGCGCCGACCTGCCGGAGCCGGACCATCGGCGTGTTCCCGATCAGGTCGAGAACCGAATCAGCGATCTCGGGGGCCGGGCTGAACTCGGTCATCTTCTAGTCCTCGGGGCAGGCGATGTCTCGGAACGGCTGTCGGAGAAGCGCGTCAACCCGATGGTAACCGCCCCGGCCCGCCCCCGGGGCCCGTCGGATCAGTTGACGGCGCGGGCGGGTGCCTCCGACGGTGTGGGATCGGGAATGGGTACGCCGCTGCCGAGATCGACCGCCTCTGAGATCCGGTAGCGACCGGAGGGATCCTGGCTCAGCCAGAGCATCCCGTCGCGGCGCTCGGCGGACCGGATTCCGAGCAACCGCCCGTCGGGGCCGATCAGCTGCCGGGAAGGGTGGTCGACGGTGATGGCGACGGTGACCGGATCGCCGTCGTTGACCGCCTTGACGCTCACGACCTGGGGACCTTCGCCGGCGATTCGCAGGCCGTTCTGGCGGAGCCGCAGGTTGTGCTGAGAAAGCTCGTTGAACAGCGGCGTTCCCTCGATAAAAACCGTTCCGAGATCGGCCGATCCGGGTTCGGTCTGGAACCGGAACTCCTCCCGCAGGAGTCCGGACACGACGCGTCGCCACTCCGGGTTGACCGGCTCCCCCGAGACGGGTCCACGGCGTCCGAGGATGGTTCGTCCCCGGATCCCCGGCTGGACGGTCCGCAGCGCCTGCTCGCCGAGAACGACGGGCCGAAGCAGCCACACCCCGAGGAGGATCTCGGTGACCACCGCGACCGCCAGGGCGACGCCGAAACGACCGAGGACGTCGAGGTCGGTGGCCAGCAGGCCGATCCCGGCGAGCGCGACAACCGCCAGGCCGGCGACGGCGTGTCCGCCGCCCGACCGGAGGGCCTCGGTGACAAAGCTGGCCGGGGGTTCGTCGGCCTCGGCGATCATCCGAAGCATGCCGACCTCGAAGTAGGTGATGCCGATCCCGACGATGAGGACCGCCAGCTGGAGCTCCATGGCGGTGGCGGCGTCGACCATGATGTGATAGCTGCCCAACAGCGCCGCCGAGGTCAACAGGCGCAGGGCCACGGCGACCGCCGCCAGCCCCGGATCGCCGATCAGGACATACACGGCGACCCCGGCGGTCACCGCCAGCAATGCCACGACGAGCCAGAGGGTGCCCGCCGACCCGGATCCCGAGGCCTCGGCGCGCACAGGCTCGCCGTCGAGGCGAACCTGGATCGGACTGTCGATTCCGCGCAGGGCGGCAACGGTGTCCTGGGTGAGCTGCGAACGAGCCGATTCGGTCGGACTCACGATGACGGTCAGGTCGTCGATAGGAGCTGGGGAATCCAGGGGTCCCGACGCGAACTCTCCGTCCTCGATCCGCCCTTGCGAGGTGAACGCCCAGGCAACGCCCGGATAGCGGGAGGCGGCGCGAGCCCATTCGACGACCTGGTCCGGGTCGCCAGAAGCGGTGGCGCGGATGGCGGCCGACGGGTCACCACCGAGCTCGACGAGTTGCGCAGTGACCTGGGCGGACTCCTCGGAGGTGACGGTCTGGGCGTCGAGCAGCCCGGTCTCGACCGACGCTCGGGAGGCGATCAGCCCGAGCCCGAGCAGGAACACCGCCACGGTGATCACCACGACCAGGGGAAAGTCCCGTCCGTCGAGGAGCCGCATCGGGACGGTCCGGAACTCGGTGTTGTCGGGGACCGGCGGTTGGGTGGCCAGGAACGCCGGCAAGGTGGCCAGGGCGGTCAAGGCACCGAACACTGCGCCGGCCAGGACCGTGCCGGCGGGCGCCACTCCCCGATCGAGCAGACCGGCGACGACGGCGGTGACGGCGAGCGCACCGATCACCAGCGCCAGATCGGGAAGCTGGCCGCGGACCGATCCGAGGATGTTGTCAGCCGCATCGCCGCTGATCGGATGCTTGAACCAGGTGAGGAGTCGGAAGCTCACCACCGAGGCGACGAGCAGGGCGACCAACGCTCCGGGCATTGTGGTCGTGGCCAGGGACCCATCGAAGCTGCCCGCAACCGACGACCCGGCCAGGCCGCCGAACAGCGACGCGACCGCAACCGCCAGCCCGACCGCCACACCGGAGGCCAGGCCGTAGAGCGCCGCCACGACCATGGTGACGATCACGACGACGGGGGCGACGGCGACCAGCGTCGCCCGGCTCACGGCCGCCTCGACGTCGGCGTCGGCGACCAGCTGACCGCCGGTCAGGAGCTCTCCATCCCCATCCAGGGCCCGGGACAGCTCCGCGACTCCGGCGATCACGCCGTCCAGCTGGCCACGGTCGTCGACCCGCAGGTGGATGACCGGTGGCCCACCGGGGAGCACGTCGACGAAGGCGGACCGGACCCCAGGCAGTCCGCTCAGCTCGGGCAGAATGCGGGCGTCGATCCTTGGATCGGAGCTGGCGATGCTGCGGAGCACGACGGTCACGTTGGGCAGCTCGCCACCGCTCCACCCCGACTCGACCCACGGTTCGTCGGCGGCGGCCTGCCGGGCGCTCTGCGAAGCGAGTACGAGAGCTCCGGCCAGGGTGAGGGTCACGAGCGCGAGCAGGGCGATCCGCAAGCTGGCCCGGTCACGTCGCTGGACGGTTCGAGGAATGCTCATGGCGCTGGTCTCCGCAAGCTGGCAGACGACCCGACGCGGCTCGCGGCCAAACAGCCAGGATAGGCGGAACGCCATCGGTGGTGGCGGACTTGTGTCGGGTACATCGTCGGGACTTCGGAACCCTTGGTTGTGGAGGAACGTGGGAAGCAAGGTCGGGGCGCCTTTCGACACCACTCCACCCGACCCGAAAAAGTAGGCGATGCCGGGCTCGGATGGTCGGACCCCCTCGAACAACTCGGCCCGAGCGGGCCCCCAACCACGCGTGCGCCCGCCGGCAGGCCAAGATGGACAGGTGCGTCCCCTCCCGCCGGCGGCCTCGGTCCCTGCATCGATGCTCGCCGCCTGTCTCGCATTCGCCGCCTGCACTGAAGCACCACCCAACTTGGCCGGCTCGCCCGGCTCACCGGTGCCCACCGAGCCGGCCACGACCGTGCCGACGACCGACCCGTTGCCGGTGGTCTCCCTCGACGTGGTCGCATCGTTTGGACGACTGGTCGTCGACGCGGGCGACCCGGGCACGACCGTCACCGCGGTCGATTCCGTCACCGGGGACTTCCTGGCCGAAGATCTCGTCGAACCGGACGGGTCGGCGGTCGTGACCGGCCTTGCTCCCGGCACCGTGCAGCTCGTCGTCGAGCTGGATGGGACGCCAGTGGCCGACGCGGGCGCTGTCATCGTGCCCGGCACGGAGCCTCCCGAGCAGGCACACTACGACAGCCAATCCCTGGAACAGGGCTTTGGCTATGTCGAGGTGCGAGACGGCACGCTGCTGTCGGCCAACGTCACCTTCCCTCCCGGGCGGGCGGTGGACGACGGCCCCTTCCCGACCCTCGTCGAATACTCCGGCTACGAACCCTCCGATCCCGAGGCGCTGGATCCGGCGCGGCTCACCCTGCCCCTTCTCGGCTATGTCCTCGTGCAGGTGAACGTGCGGGGTACCGGATGCAGCGGTGGAGCGTTCGATCCATTCGACGGAATTGAACGTCTCGATGGGTACGACATCATCGAGACCGTCGCCTCCCAGCCGTGGTCGGCTCGAGTCGGGATGTGGGGGGTCAGCTATCCGGGCATCATGCAGCTTCACGTCGCCGCCGCCGACCCGCCGAACCTGGCCGCCATCGCCCCGTTGTCGGTCATCTCCTCGATCGAGGACACCCTCTTCCCCGGGGGGATCTACAACAACGGGTTCGGCCGGAGCTGGAGCCAGCGTGTGACCGAGGCCGCCGCCGCCGGCGGCCGGCGGTGGGTGAGCGAACGCATCGCGGCGGGCGACGAGACCTGCCGGACGAACCAACGCCTCCGCCAGCACAACCGCAACCTCGTCGCCACCGTCGAGGAAGCCCCGTACACGACGCAACTGAGTCGCAGCCGTTCGCCCGAGAGTCTGGTCGACGACATCGACGTCCCAGTCTTCCTGGCCGGTGCCTGGCAGGATGAGCAGACCGGCGGGGGCTTCCCGTCGATGATCGACGAGCTCCAGGCGGCCAGTCCCGCCTTCCGGGCCTACCTGTACAACGGCCTGCACATCGATCCCCTCGGCCCCGAGGTGCTGGTGCCGCTCCTCGAGTTCTACGACCTCCATGTCGCTGAACGCTCGCCGGTGGCGAGTGGCGGAGTCGGGCTGTTGTTCTCCGCCGGGACGGCCGCCTTCTTCGGTACGCCACTGCGGTTGGCCGAACCCGAGCTGGCAGGCGTTCCCTACGCCGAGGCACTCGATCGCTGGCTGGCCGATCCGCCCATCCACGTGCTCTACGAGCTCGGCGCCACCGCCCCCAACCTTCCGGTCGCCCATTTCGCCGCCGAATTCGAACGGTGGCCCCCACCGTCGGTGGCCGTCGAACGATGGTTTCTACGCAGAGGCGGCGGTCTGCAAACGGCTGGTCCTCCGACCAGCGACGATTCCGTCGGCCGGTTCACGACCGATCCGTCGGAGGGAGCGCTGACGACGACGGCGGGTCCTCTGACGATCTGGACCGCGCGACCCGACTGGAACTGGCCGGCAGCGGAGGCCACCAACCGGTTGTCGTTCCGCAGCGATGCGCTCGAGGACATCCTTGTCCTGACCGGTCCCGCCTCGGCCGACCTGCTGGTACGGCTGCCCGGGGGCGAGGCCGACGCCGATCTCGAAGCGACCCTCACCGACATCGACCCGGATGGATTCGAGACGTTCGTCCAGGCCGGCGTGCTGCGTCTCTCGCGCCGGGCGCTGTCCGAGGATGCGACCGCGCTGCGCCCCCGGATCTCCAACACCGCCGAGGACATCGACCCCGTGGGCGCCGGCGAAGTGGTCGAGGCCCGCATCGAGATTCTGCCATTCGCTCACGTGGTGAGACCGGGACACCGGCTGGGGCTGACGATCGACACCCCCGGCGCCACCCGGCCGGAATGGACCTACGACGTCATCCCCCGGCCGGTCGAGGTCGAAGTGCTCGCCGGATCTTCCGTCGCCCTCCCTGTCGTGGAACGATCCGCCGAGGGGGACATCGCCGACCTCGTGCCGAGCGAGACCCCAGCGTGCGGCGCGCTCCGCGGTCAGCCGTGCAGGCCTGCAGATCCCACGACCGGACGTTAGGCTCTGGCAGGAACACCCGCCCGGTTCCGAGTTCGTGGGACCGGAACAACGCTGGCACGGAAAGGGCACAACATGTCTGATCTACTCGAGGGGATCATGTCCCAGCTCGGCAGCGGGGGTTCATCACGATCCGGCGGGGGTCTCGGCGCCATCCTCGGGGGCCTGCGACGCTGACATGCTGTCTCCGACGCTCGATTCGCTCCGAATCTTCCTCCATGTGCTGGCTGCCGCCATCTGGGTGGGCGGCCAGATCGTCGTCGCCGGTGTCGTTCCCGGCCTTCGCAAGACATCGGGATCGGAGGGGACCAAGTCGCTGGCCAACGGTTTTGCCCGTGTCGCCTGGCCGGCCTACATCCTCGCCCTACTCACCGGCATGTGGTCGCTGCTCGACCAGGGCGACTCCACCACCGACTACAGCGTGACATTCGGGGTGAAGTTCCTGTTCTACGTGGCCGCCGGAGCCGCCGCCGTCGCCCACGCTCGCAGCTCCCGCCGTCCCGTGATCGCCGTCACCGGCGCACTCGGGCTGGCCTTCAGCCTCATCGTGCTGTATTTGGGCACACTCCTCACGACCGGTTCCGCCTGACCATGGTCACCTCCGAACGCCGTCGCGATCACACCGCCGACCTGGTCGTGGTGGCCAACCGGCTCCCGGTCCGCCGTGCATCGCCCGAGGAGTCCGGGGACGGAGAGTGGCGGGTCAGTCCGGGCGGTCTCGTGTCGGCGCTCGCACCGGTCCTGGCCGACAAGCAACGGTTCGCGTGGGTGGGCTGGCCGGGCAGCACCGACGAGGTGGTGAACCCGTTCACCCACGACGGCATGCGCCTGGTCCCGGTGCATCTGACCGCCGAGGACCACGAACTCCACTACGAAGGCATGTCCAACGGCACCCTGTGGCCGCTGTACCACGACAAGATCGAACCGGCGGAGTTCCATCGCACCTGGTACGACGCCTACCGCCGGATCAACCGCCGGTTCGCCGACCGAGTGATCGAGACGGCGGCTCCGAGCGCCACCATCTGGATCCAGGACTACCAACTCCAGCTTGTGCCGGGCTTCCTCCGAGCCGCCCGTCCGGACCTGGTGATCGGTTTCTTCCTGCACATCCCGTTCCCCCCACCTGAGCTGTTCAGGCAGATTCCCTGGCGCAACGAGCTCACCACCGGCATGCTCGGTGCCGACCTCCTCGGGTTTCAAACGCCGGATGGAGCGATGAACTTCGCCCGGCTGGCGCAATCGCTCGATCTGGCCACCCGCATGAGTTCCGACACGCTCGGACGCAACGGCCGCAAGATCCACGTGCGATCGTTCCCCATCGGCATCGATGTCGAGCGGTACGAGCAGGGGGCGCTCCGCCCCGAGATCACCGCCCGGGCGGCGGCGGTGCGGGAGCGACTCGGCAACCCGCGGGCCGTGCTGCTCGGCGTGGACCGGCTCGACTACACCAAGGGCATCGACGTCCGCCTCCAGGCGTTCAAAGAGCTGCTGGCCGAGGAACGCCTCATTCCCGGTGAGGTGAACCTCATCCAGGTGGCCGAACCGTCCAGGGACGGTGTCGACGCCTACGTCGCCCTGCGGGAGCGGGTCCAAGGCCTGGTCGGGGAGATCAACGGCGACTTCGCCAGGGTCGGCGTCCCCCCCGTCCACTACATCCACCAGAGCCGGGACTTCGACGAGCTGATGTCGCTGTACAGGAGTGCCGACGTGATGATGGTGACCCCGTTCCGTGACGGGATGAACCTGGTCGCCAAGGAGTACGTCGCCACCCGCCACGACGAGACCGGCGTGTTGGTCCTGTCTGAGTTCGCCGGCGCGGTGCACGAGCTGACCGAGGCCCTGATCGTCAACCCTTACGACATCGACGGCGTCAAGGCCGCCCTACTGCGCGCCGTTGTGATGCCCGCCGACGAGGCTCGTGATCGCATGCGGGCATTGCGGACGACCGTTCAGCAGAACGACGCCGCCACCTGGGCCCAGTCGTTCCTCGGGACCCTGGCCGACCTCGCCGGTCCGGCGACGCGATCAGGACCCGCCCGCCGCGCTCAGCGCGGTTGAACCAGCACCTTTGGCGGTCCCGAACGGGCCGGATCATCGGCCTCGAACGACGCCGGCAGAGCGTCGAGGCCATCGACGACCGGCGTGCGAATCAGCGGGCGGACCCGCAGCCGGTCCTGTTGCATGAGGGACTGGATCCGCCGCACGTCGTCACGGCTGTAGCCCAGCGACACCCGAAAGTCGGCTTCCCGGGACAGCAGCGCGGTGATCGAGAGGTTGTCGATGCGGTTGCCGACGCCGACGGCGACGACCGCTCCGCCGGCACAGACCAGCGAGATTCCTTCCGTCAGCGCCTCGGCCGTGTCCACGCACACGAAGACCGCATCGGCGCCGAGGCCGTGGGTCGTGTCGGCCAGCCATTGAGCGGCACCGTCCTCGAGCCGGTTGAAGGCGGCGTCGGCACCGAGATCACAGGCCAGCTCGCGCCGTGACATGGAGGGATCCACCGCCATCACCGATGCCGCTCCGCTGAGCCGGGCCAGCTCGGCGGTGAGCAATCCAATCGTGCCCGCCCCCACGACCACGACGATGTCGCCGATCCGGAGACCAGCCCGCCGAACGGCATGGGCAGCGACCGCCGCCGGTTCGATCAGCGCCGCGTCTCGGCGGTCGATCCCGTCTCGCACCGGCACCAGGCGAAGCGGATCGACGAGCGAATGGGTGGCGAACCCGCCATGATCCGGAGCCCGTGGGTCGACCCCGACGATCTGCGCCAACACCGATTGGCAGGTGTCGGTGCGACCGACCACGCACGAACCGCACCGTCCACATGGCGCCGACACGCCGGCCACGACCCGCTCCCCCTCGAAGTGGCCGATGACACCGGCGCCGAGGCCGACGATCCGACCCGTCCATTCGTGACCGAACCACGCCGGCGCCTCGACGAACCCCCGCTCATAGGCGGTGCGATCCGACCCCCCGATCCCACACACGTCGATCTCGACCAGGACCCGGCCCGGGCTGGGCTGGGGGTCGGGTTGGTCGACGATCTGGATGGCACGGGGACCGGCGAGCTGCGCGTACCGCATGCTCTCTACCGCCGGAGGGTGGCGAGCACGTCGAAGAAGTCCGGAAAGGTCTTCGCCACGCAGTCCGGATTCTCGATGCTGATGCCCGGGTGAACGAGCCCGAGCAGGGCAAAGCTCATCGCCATCCGGTGGTCGTCGTAGGTGGCTACCGCCCCGGGGTTGGCGCGACCGGGGTAGACGATCATCCCGTCGGGCGTCTCGGCGGCTCGGATCCCTCGCTTGGTCAACTCACTGACGACCGCCTTGATCCGGTCGGTCTCCTTGCGCCGAATGAACCCGATCCCGGTGATCTCCGTCGGTGAGTCTGCGAACGTGGCGGTCACGGCGAGCGTCTGGGCGGTGTCGGAGAGGTCCCGCATGTCGACGGTCACACCGTGGAGCCGGTCGGTTCCGATCACCTCGGTTCGGTTCTCGGTCATGGTCACCCTCGCCCCCATCTTCTCCAGGATGCGCACGAACTCGAGGTCTCCCTGGGTGGCAGCAGTGCCCAGCCCATCGACTCGGACCCGGCCGCCGCTGATGGCGGCGGCGGCGAAGAAGTACGAGGCGGCGGACGCGTCCGGCTCGATCCGCACCGTCGCCGGCCGGTAGTGCGCAGGAGCGACCTGGAACTCCCGGAAGGCGGGGTGCGCATCCACCTCGACACCGAAGGCGGCCATCGTTGCCAGCGTCAACTCGATGTACGGCTTGGAGACCAGCGGACCAGCCACCCGGATGTAGAGGCCCTTGGGTATTCGAGGGGCGACCATCAACAGCGCCGACAGGTACTGACTCGACGCCGAGCCCTGCACCACCACGGACCCGCCGGTTAGACCCCCTCCGGTCACCGTCAGCGGCAGGCTGTCTCCGTCGATCACGGCGCCCAGTTGCCGGAGTCTGGTGACCAGCTCGGCGATCGGGCGAAGGCGAAGTGAGTCAGCTCCGTCCATGCGATACGGTCCGTCGCCGAGACACAGGAGCGGCAGCAGGAACCGGCTGGTCGTGCCAGACATGCGGACGTCGAGGTCGGCCGGCCCGGGCGGAACCCGGCCGGTGGAGTTCATGACCGTGATCGTGCGGCCGGCCGGGTCGGCGAAGATGGGAACGCCGAGGCTGAGCAGGGATCCGACCATGGCGATCGTGTCGTCGGCGAACAATGCGCCCTCGAGCCCCGACGTGCCCGGAGCGAGGGTCGCACAGATCAGAGCCCGGTTGGTGTGGCTCTTGGAACCGGGAACGACGACGGTCGTATCGGGTGGGCGGAGTAGGGGGGCGATCGTACGCACGCTTGACTCTTCGGACGTTTCGGGGCGGACTTTCGAGGCTAGCCGGTCCACCGTTCCCTCGGCCTCAGCCGCGGTTCGGCCCCCTCTGCCATGCGACCAGGGTCACTTGCGCATGCGAAGCTGGTCGCGGAGCGCCAGACGAGCGGTCAGGAGTGCCTTGCGGGCCTCTCGAAGGATCTCGTCCTTGGCGGCCAGCTCCACCTGCAAGCGGGCGACCTCGGTCTCGGCCCGTTCAGCCCGAGCCAGCGCGTCCACCAGGTCGACGTCGATCACCTCGACGGGGGGCTCGGAGACACCGCCGGGCGCTCGCACCCTCATGAGCGTGGCGCGCACGAATCGGCCCGCGCCTCTGCGGGCCGGCTCGAGCGCCGACATCATGCCTGCCCCGGGAAAGTCAGCCGCGAATCGCAGTGCCCGTGGCCGGGTCGAAGAAGTGGAACCTCGACGTATCGACGTCGATCGTGATCGGCTGACCGATCCTCGCCCGCGACCGCGGGCTGAACTTCCCAACGTAGATCGTTCGACCCTGCTCATCGCGCGCCTTCTCCACTGCGTCTTCGCCCTCGAACTCGGCGTCCATGATGGCGAACGGCTCGGCGTCGAGAGGGAAGTGGATGATGATCTCCGAGCCAAGGGCTTCCACCAGCTGCGTCTCGCTGTTGATCTGCCGTCCCTGATGGGTCGCGTCACCGGCCGTTTCCGCGTCCTCGAGATCCTCGGGTCGGATGCCCAGCACGATCTCTTGGCCGATGTACCCGGCCAGCGACGGATTGCGAGCCGCCAGCGCCGGATCGATCGCCAGGTTCTGGGTTCCAAACGCGACCGTGAGGGCCTCGGAGCTGCCCCCGAGCTTGGCCCGGAACAGATTCATCGAAGGCGACCCGATGAAACCGGCGACGAACACGTTGTCGGGTTTGTCATAGAGGTTCTGAGGCGAATCGACCTGCTGGAGCAAACCCCGCTTCAGGACGGCGACCCGGTCGCCCATCGTCATCGCCTCCACCTGGTCGTGCGTGACGTAGATCGTCGTGACACCGAGATCCCGCTGCAGGCCGGCGATCTCAGCCCGCATCTGAACCCGGAGCTTGGCGTCGAGGTTCGACAGCGGTTCGTCCATGAGAAACGCCTTGGGCTGACGGACGATCGCCCGCCCCATCGCCACCCGCTGCCGCTGACCGCCGGAGAGCTGTCCTGGCTTGCGCTCGAGGTTCTCGGTCAGATCGAGAATGGCCGCCGCCTTGCGAACCCGTTCTTCGATCTCGGCCTTTGGGACCTTGGCAAGCTTCAGCGCGAAACCGATGTTGTCGGCGACCGACATGTGGGGATAGAGCGCGTAGTTCTGGAACACCATGGCGATGTCACGGTCTTTGGGGTGGACGTCGTTGACGACTCGATCGCCGATGTAGAGCTCTCCGCTGCTGATCTCCTCGAGTCCGGCGACCATCCGTAGGGCGGTGGACTTGCCACACCCCGACGGGCCAACGAGAACCAGGAACTCACCATCTGAGATGTCGATGCTCAGATCGGTGATGGCGTGGTACCCGTTCGGGTAGACCTTGTTGACGTCTTTGAGAACTACTTCAGCCATGCTCTCCTCTTCCCCTGATAGTCAGACGTCCATCGACCTTAGCACCAAGTGTGATCTGGGGCACACTGATCGGTGTCTCTGCTCAGCGCGTCCATCTGATCCGGCGGGCCCGGCCCCGTTCGAGCTCTCAACCCCTGACCTTGGGGTCACGGGGCTGAGCAGATCTACCCCTGAAACCGGACTGCGCTCGGCATGTACTCTGCAAGGTTGCTAGTGGGAACGGAGCCGGCGGATGGCAACCAGTGAGAATCAACCAGGGCAGCGCGCCGCCGTGGAGGTGACTCGACGGGACCCAGCCCAATCGTGGTTCGGATTCGATCGCTTCGACGGCGTGGCTGCGCCCGCCGCCGGCACCCCGGAGGATCAGACGGCGGTGACCATCCAGACCGTGCCCGCCGGACACTGGTCCGAGGACCACGTCGAGCGCCTGCTGGCCACCGCCCCCGACGGCGATCGGGACACCTCCGGGCTGGTTCCCGTCGTCGCGGTGCAGAAGTCCGAGGAGGGGAACGACGAGGTCGTCTCGCTGCGCACGGATGCACCCCGGTTTCAGGAACGGCTCGATTTTCGCACGCCGCCGAGCTGGAACGAGGGTGCCGGCGTTGCCCTGGCAGCCGCCTTGGCCATGGAGAAGGGGCATTCGCTCGGCCTCCGTCACGGCGCACTGCTCCCAAAGGACGTCGTCGTCGACGGCACCGAACTGGCCATCGCAGGGATGGGCCAGAGCCTGGGAGGTACCCCGGAGCCCGGACTGCCCATCGCCCCCGAGGTGGCGACCAGTGGCGTTCCCACAGTGCCCGGAGACGTGTTCAGCCTCGGGGTGCTTCTCCGTGAGGCGACCGCCGGCGATCCGGGGACGCCACAGGAGATCCGCGCTCTGATCGACGCAGCGACGGCGACCGACCCGGCCGATCGCCCGGCGTCGGCTCTTGCGTTCGCAGAACGGCTGCGCGAGGCGGGCGGGGACGCCATCCGGTCCTACTCGCTGATGTCGTTCGCCGATTCACCGCTCTTTGCCGACAGCGCGGCACCGCCGGTTGCCGCCGCACCGGCCAAACCGCCCGCAGGAGTCGGCGTGCCCGAAGCCGCCGCTGCTCCAGCGACCGAGCCTCGACCCGGCGCCGCCCGCAGGGCGCTCCCCTGGGTGGTCGGAGCGGGCTTGGTCGGTCTGATCGGCCTCGGCCTGTGGGCTGCCGCCGACGGTGACAATGGCGCTCAACCGTCGACGACCACAACGACCACTGTCACCACCGCCGCGACCACAGCGACCACCGAACCGACCACGACGACGACTCAGCCCACCACGACGACCACCCAGCCCACCACCGAACCCACGACCACCGAACCCACGACCACCGAACCCACGACCACCGAACCGACCACGACGACGACCACCCAACCCACCACCACGTCGGCCGTTCCGCCGGTTCCCATCGGTGAAGCGGGCGTGGAGGTGCTCCACGCCCTCCCGGACACACCGGTCGACGCCTAC
>JBFGLT010000087.1:0-13612 GCA_041576015.1 Acidimicrobiales bacterium | reverse complement strand
CGGCAACCCTGCGGCAGTGCTGAGCGGCGGCCGGCCGGCCTGGACCGGCCCGACCGAAACCGGGGCCGTCCGCGCCCAGCCACCAGCTGCGATTCCCGTGCGGCCGTGGCCGGCGCACCTGCTCGCCGATGCCGATGAGGTTCGAGCGGCTATCGCCGCCGGCATTCCGGTCATCGATTCACGAGCGCCGGAACGCTTCCGTGGCGAGGTGGAACCTCTCGATGACGTCGCCGGGCATATTCCGGGCGCAGTCAACCTTCCCTTCACCGACCACTGCGGTGACGCCGGTCAGGTCCGCCCCGAAGCCGAGATCGCCGGTCGGTTCGCCGAGCTCGGCATCGACCGCCTCGACGGTGACGAGCCGGCGATCGTGTACTGCGGTTCGGGCGTGACCGCCTGTGTGAACCTGCTGGCTGCCGAGTACGCCGGACTCGGCGCCGGACGGCTGTACGTGGGCTCGTGGTCGGGGTGGTCGACGACACCGGACGCTGCGATCGCAGTCGGGGAGTAGTGCTGCGGATCGCGGTCATCCCGACTGGGCTGCCACTCCTGCGCGACCGGTAGGATCGGTGAGGTGACAACCCCCTTCACCGCTGCGCGCGCCGCTGAGCTCGGCGATGCCGAGCGACGGTCGACCGCCGCCCAGACGGCGGCAGCGACCGGACTGCCCGACACCTCGGCAGAGGGTTGGCGGTACAGTCCGGTCGCCGAGCTCGACCTGGATGCCCTCAGTCCCGTGACCGTCGCTCCGACCACGGGTCTTCCCGCATCGAGCGACCATGGTGACCACCTCAACGATGCCCACGCGGCCGCGACGGTGACGGTCGTCGATGGGTTCGTGGCCGCGATCGAGATCGCCGACGGATGGGCCGACAAAGGCTTGCGCATCCGGACCGCCACTCCCGAACTCACGGATCTGCCGGACGACGCCACCATCTTCGACCACCTTTTCCGGGCCTTCGCCCCTGCCGGATTGGTCATCGAGGTCGGCGAGGGTGCCGCCATCGACGGTCCGGTCCTGATTCGATCGCACCTGACGGAGACGGCGGCGGCGTTCCCTTCGGTCACCGTGAAGGCGTCGGAAGGATCCTCGGTCACCGTGTTCGAGCTCCAGTCCTCGGCGGGTCAAGGGCTGACGGTGCCGGTCGTCTTCTTCGACGTCGCACCCGGTGCGACCGTCGAGTACGCCCTGCTCCAGGATCTCGATCATGCAACCTGGCAGCTGGGCCGGATCCTGGCTTCGGTCGGAGAGCACGGGACGCTTCGCAACGGGCTGATCTCCTTCGGAGGACGGTACGCCCGTCTTCGCACCGACACCGACCTGGCCGGCCGCGGCGCACGGAGCGAGCTGGTCGGCGCCTACTTCGGCGACGGGGAGCAGGTTCTCGACTATCGCACGTTCCAGCAGCATCGTGCGCCCGACACCGTGAGCGACCTCCTGTTCAAGGGCACGGTGGACGACCGAGCCGGCTCGGTCTACACCGGCATGATCCACATCCACCCCGACGGAGCGGGGTCGAACGCCTTTCAGACCAACCGCAACATCAAGCTCGGCGACGATGCATGGGCGTGGAGCGTGCCCAACCTCGAGATCGAGAACAACGACGTTCGGTGCAGTCACGCCAGCACGGTGAGCCCGGTCGACCCCGATCAGCGCTTCTACCTTCACTCCCGTGGCGTACCGCCCGCAGTGGCCGATCGGCTGATCGTGGCCGGGTTCTACGAACAAGCCCTACGCCGCATCCCCGTCCGGTCCGCCGCCGCCATCGCCCGCTCTCTCATCGCCGGCAAGCTCGATCAAAGGTTGACCATCGAATGAGCGACTCCATCCTCCGCCTGATGCCCTTCGCCGAACTAGCGCCCGACTCCGCGGTGCGCGTCGATCGGGACGGTCATCGCCTGGCCGTGATCCGCCTCGGCGACGACGTTCACGTGATCGGAGACCGGTGCAGTCATGCCGACTACTCCCTCGCCGAAGGAGAAGTCGACCCTGAGGAGGGCACGATCGAGTGTTGGAAACACGGCTCGACCTTCAACATTACAGACGGTCAGCCCACCTGCCTGCCCGCCACCAAACCGGTTCCGGTGTACGACGCCAGCGTCGTCGAAGGCATCGTGACGGTCACCGTGTCGGCCGAGGAGGCGGCGTCGTGAGCGTGCTGGTTGTCGACGACCTCGCCGTGAACGCCGGCGGAAAGCAGATACTGGCCGATGTCTCTCTCCGGGTCGCCTCTGGTGAGGTCCACGCCGTCATGGGCCCAAACGGTGCCGGCAAGAGCACCCTTTCCAACGCCATCATGGGCCGGCCGGGGTTCGAGGTGACCCGCGGGTCGGTCGAGCTCGACGGTACCGACTTGCTGGCCCTCGACACGTGGGAGCGAGCCCAGGCCGGGCTGTTCTATGTCATGCAGGCACCAACCGAAGTCCCCGGTGTACGCATGCAGGACATGCTCGTCGCCTCGCTCCGTGCCGGCGGCCATCCCAACGACGATCTGGACGACCGGCTGCGCGCCGAAGCGGCGACGATCGGGTTCGACGTCGCCCTGTTGGAGCGGCCCCTCAATGTCGATTTGAGCGGCGGTGAGAAGAAGCGGTCCGAGACGGTCCAGATGAGCGTGCTCCATCCCAAGATCGCCCTCATCGACGAGCTGGACTCCGGTCTCGACGTCGACGGGCTCCGCACCGTGGCCCGTCGGGTCGAGCAACTGACCGACGAGGGCCTCGGCGTGCTTGTGATCACCCACTTCCCGCGGCTCCTCCACGAGCTCGAGGCCGACCGGGTGCACGTGCTGGCGAAAGGGCGCATCGTCGAGTCCGGTGGCCCGGACCTGGCCATGGACCTCGAGCGAACTGGATACGGCGCCTACGTCGACGAAGAACAGGCTGACGAGATCCCGAGCCGGCCAGAGATCGACGACCCGTTCTTTTGGTAGGTTAGGTAGCCGGGTTCAACAACAGCGCACACAAGCTCGCCGTCCGCACACGAAGCGCATCGGTCACGACGTCGTTGTCGAACACCGTGGCCCGGCGAGCAGCCGCTGTCGGGATGTCGACCAGGCCGAGCACAGCGTCGAGCGGGTTGATCCGGCGGGCGTCGGCGACCTGGTTGACCATGTCGGCGATGCGCTGGTTTTCCGCGGCGATGTCGACGCGAACCTCTGTGGGCCACTCCTTGTCGATGAGATCCTCGGTGCGGAACTTCAGCAGGAGAACCGCACCGACTCGATCGGCATCGATCCATTCGAATACTGCCGTGACCACCCGCGACGCCAGATCGGGACCGTCGAGAGGATCCAGCGCCCGCTCGATGGCGTCATGGAACGACCGAATCGTGCGGATCCAAAGGGCGCCGATCAGATGGTTGCGCGTGGGGAACCGGTGATAGACCGAGCCGCTCGGCGCTCCGAGCCGTTTGGCCACGCTGGCGACCGAGGCGGCGTCCAGCCCTGCCTTGGCTGTTTCAGCGGCCATGGCGTCGAGAATCATGTCGTCGTCGTACTTGGCGGCTCGAGCCACCGGGCGAGCGTACACGGCACCGTCGGCCTTTCCCGTGGATCGCCCGGCTGGGCATTTCCCGGCGAAGTGCTCAACAACCGGGGGGCGGGACCGATGGGGTAGTACGCCTGGCGCCCGAGAGGGCCAACGGGCGGAGTGCATAGAACAACAGTCGGGTTCTCTCCCCTTACCGGCCGCTGTTCTTTCCCACAGCCGGGTCCGTCAGGGCCCGGCTGTGTTGTGCAGTACTGATGCTGGCTCCGCCCGAGGGCTGCGCCAGGACTCGCTCCGCTCGGCAATCCGTAAGATCTCGCGTGCAGCAGCGCCGCAGGCGCTGACTGCGTTCCAGTGCTCATGTCGGCTCCGCCCGAGGGCTGCGCCAGGACTCGCTCCGCTCGGCAATCCGAAAGATCTCGCGTGCAGCAGCGCCGCAGGCGCTGACTGCTAATGCGCTTTGGTGAGGGTGCCGAGGTACAGCTCGATGACCTTGGGGTCGGTCAGCAGATTGCGTCCGGTGTCGGTGTAGGCATTCGTCCCCTGGTCGAGCACGTACCCACGGTCGCAGATCTGAAGGCAGCGGCTGGCGTTCTGTTCCACCATCACCACGCTGACCCCGGCCGTGTTGATCTGTTTGGTGTTCACGAAGACCTGGTCCTGCAGGGCGGGGGAGAGCCCCGCCGAGGGCTCGTCGAGCAGGATCACCTGGGGATCCATCATCAGCGCCCGCCCCATCGCCAGCATCTGGCGTTCCCCACCGGAAAGGGCCCCGGCCCGCTGATCTCTCCGTTCGGCCAGCCGCGGAAACATCTCGGCGACGACGTCGAATCGCTCCGCGAACTGCCCGGGACGCAGGTAGCAGCCCATTTCGAGGTTCTCGTTCACGGTCAGGGACGGGAAGACGTTGTTGTTCTGCGGCACGTACCCGATGCCCCGCTCCACCAGCGAATGGGCCTTCAGGTTGGTGATGTTCTCCCCGTTGAACCACACCGTGCCTTCACGAATGGTGAGCAGTCCGAACAGACACTTGAGCAGCGTGCTCTTGCCCGCTCCATTTGGTCCGATGATCCCCACGAGCTCCCCGGGCAGCACTTCCAGGGAACACTCGTTCAAGATGTCGACGCCGGGGATGTACCCGCCGGTGACACTGTCGACATGGATGAGCAGGTCCTCCCGCACGGTCACGCTCCGTCCTCTGCGGCCGGGTGCCCGGCTTGTTCGGTCATCTTGGCGGTGGTGGCCTCATCGAAGATGAGCGCGCTGTCGTGGTGGGTGCCGAGGTAGGCGTCAACCACCGCCTGGTTCTCACCGATAGCGGAGTGCGGGCCCTCGGCGATGATCGCCCCCTCGGCCATGACGACCACCCAGTCGCTGATGTCGCGCACGACGTCCATGTCGTGTTCGACGAAGATCACGGTGCGTCCCTCGTCCCGCAGGGACTTCACGTGCCCGAGAAGGGACTGGGTGAGCGCCGGATTGACGCCGGCCATGGGCTCGTCGAGCATGATGAGCGTCGGGTCGGTCATCAGAGCGCGAGCCATCTCGAGCAGCTTGCGCTGCCCACCGGAGAGGGTGCCGGCGAACTCGTCCCGCATGTGGTCGAGCTTGAACCGCTCCAGGAGGGCATCGGCCTTGGCCTCGATTTCGCGCTCCTGGTTCTTCCAGGACGCATGGATCAACGACCGGAAGATGTTCTCGCCTCGCTGGTGTGGCGCCCCGAGCTTCATGTTCTCGATCACGGTGATCCTCGACAGCGCCTTGGTGAGCTGGAACGTGCGGACCATACCCCGTCGGGCCACTCGGTGCGGGGCGAGGGACCCCATCGAGGTGCCGTTGAAGCTCCACGTGCCCTGGTTGGGTGTGTCGAACCCGGTGATCAGGTTGAAGAAGGTGGTCTTGCCGGCGCCGTTCGGTCCGATCAGTGCCGTGATCAGTCCGCGCTGCACCTCCAGGTGGTCGACGTCGACGGCGACGAGGCCGCCGAAACGGCGAGTGATGCCGGTGGCGGAGAGGATCGGATCGGGTTTCGGGGAGCCCGGTTGCTGGGCTACATCGTCGAGAACGGATGGGTCGACGGGCGTGAAGGTGGTCGTGGTCATCGTCATCCTGCGTCGAGCGCCAGCTCCCTCTTGTCGCCGAAGATCCCCTGCGGTCTGAAGACCATCAACAGCATCAGACCCAGACCGAGGAGGATGAACCGCATCTGTCCGACCTGCACGCCGTCGAGGAGCCATTCGGGGATGTAGTCGGCGGCGACTGCGTCGCGCAGGGTCTTGTCGGTGGCGGCCAGCAAGCCGGAGAAGAGGATCGAGCCGATCACCGGGCCCCACAGGCGGCCGGCGCCGCCGAGAATGACGACCACCCAGATGAAGAAGGTCTTGGGGGCGCCGAAATCCTGTGGCGTCGGCTGGACCGAACCCTGCGCCAGCACGAAGAACTGGCCGCCGAGCGCCCCGAACAGCCCCCCGATGATCAGGCTCTGCATCTTGACGCTGTAGGCGTCCTTGCCGAGGGCCCGCGCCGCGTCCTCGTCCTCCCGGACCGCCTTGAGGACCCGGCCCCACGGCGAGTGGATCAGGAGGTAGGTGAAGCCCACCCCGAGCAGCACGAGCGTCCAGCCCAACAAGAGCACCCACAGCGTGCGGCCCGAGAAGCTGATGATGCCGAGATCGAGGCCGCTGTCGAGAAAGCCGGGTCGGGCGGCCTGGAAGCCTCGGGTGAACCCGTTGATTCCGGTGGATCCACCGGTGAACTCCCTAAGCGAGGTCGCCCGGGCGATGATGCGCAGGATCTCGGCGGCGGCGATGGTGACGATGGCCAGGTAGTCGGCGCGGAGGCGGAGGGTCGGCACACCCAGCAACAGGCCGAAGATCCCCGCCGCCAGCAGTCCGACCACGATGCCCAGCATCGTGGACTGGGGACCCCACTCCAGAGAACCCAGCCGCCCGCCGGCGGTGGTGATCGCCAGCCCGTAGGCCCCGCAGGTCATGAACCCGGCGTGGCCGAAGTTGAGCAGGCCGGTGAAGCCAAAATGAAGATTGAGGCCGATGGCGGCAAGGGCGAAATACATCGCCTGGGTGCCGATCGCCGACTCGAGGGCGAAGTTGAGGATGCCACCGATGTCCATCTGCTATCCGATCCGATCTCGCTGGCCGAGGATCCCCTGTGGCCTGATGAGGAGAATGGCGACCAGGGCGATCATCGCGCCGATGTTCTTCAGCTCGGTCGGGAGCCCGTTGCCTCCGAACTGGATCGTCGACACGTTCACCAGGAGGCCGACGATGATGCTGCCGAGCAACGGTCCAAAGGCCGTGCCGAGGCCACCGAGGGTCACCGCTGCGAACATGAGCAACAGCAACTCGAACCCCATGTCCCAGACCGCCCCCTGGTCGAGGCCGAACAGGACTCCACCGAGACCGGCCAGACCGCCGCCGGTGATCCACACGGTCTGGATGACCCGCTGCACGTCGATGCCCGATGACTCGGCCAGGTCCCGGTTGTCGGCGACGGCCCGCATCGCCTTGCCGGTCCTGGTGCGCAGGACGAACAAGGCGACGCCGACCAGCGAGATGAGAGCGATGCCCATCACCCAGAGATCCCGGGGCACGATGGTCAGAGGGCCGATCTCGTATGGCCTGAGCTGGGTCTGAAACTGATCGTAGAAGGCCGTGTTTCCCCCGGCGAAGTACAGCATCAGGTAGCGCAGGAGAATACTCAAGCCGATCGAGATCACGAGCATGGCAACCAGGCCCGTGCTTCGGTTCCTCAGCGGTCGCCAGACCACTCGTTCGTTGAGCAGCCCGAACAGGCCGGTGAGGACCACGGCGATCGCCGCCGCCGGGACGACATGCATGAAGGTGTTGAACAGCAGCGTTGTAAGGGCCCCGAATGTCACCAGTTCGCCGTGGGCGAAGTTGGTGAGCCCGGTCGTGCCGAAGATGAGGCTCAACCCAATCGAGCACATTGCGATGATCAGCCCGAACTTGATCCCGTCGAAGGACAGCCGGATCAGCTGATCGAAGAACTTGGAACCGCCCGCACCTCCGCCCTCACCCTGCTCGAGGGCGAAGATGGCGCCGCGTGACTCGCCCGCCCGCAACTCGATCTCCCGGGCGTTGTCTCCCTCGCTGCGGAGACGTACGCCCTCTGGGAGCGACGACTCGTCCAACTCAGCGGTGTAGGTGCCGGGTCCCGGTGCGGCCAGCCGAACCGCCCCGTCGTCGCCGATCTCGCCACGAGCGACCTCGTTGCCGTCTTCGTCGCGGAGGATCACCGTGGTTCCGGTCGCCGGCAGCCGGTCGCCGGACTCTTCGTCCTGATAGTTGGCTCGGGCGACGACCTCCTCGCCGGTCTGGGCGGCGGCGGCCCCGCCGAGCCCGAGCAGCAGTGCGGCGGCGGCGAGAAGCAGGACGGCGATGTGGCTGGCGGAGGTCGGGGTGGTACGCGTCACAGCGTGCGGAGTATATGCGGTGAACTTCGTCACGGCGTAAGGAAGCGGGCCGGGTCGACATCTTCGGGCCGACTTTTCATAGGCTTGCAACATGACCACCGATGTCGGCCGGCTGCCGTGGGACAACTCGTTCACCGATGAGCTTCCCGCCGATCCCGAGGAGGCCAACCGCCTCCGCCAGGTTCTTGGCGCCCTGTTCAGCAGGGTCGAGCCGACGCCGGTCTCGGCACCGTCGCTGATCGCCTATTCGCCCGAGGTGGCCGGGTTGCTCGGGCTGTCGGATGGTCAGATGCGCTCTGAAGCGATGCTCGAGGCATTGGCCGGTAATCGGGTGCTGCCGGGGATGGACACCTATGCCATGAGCTACGGGGGTCATCAGTTCGGCAACTGGGCCGGCCAGCTCGGAGACGGCCGGGCGATCGGTCTCGGGGAGCTGCGCAGCTCCGGCGGTCGCTGGATGCTGCAGCTCAAAGGGGCCGGCCCGACGCCGTACAGCCGTAGCGCCGACGGCCGGGCCGTGTTGCGGTCGAGCATCCGCGAGTACCTCTGCTCGGAGGCGATGCACGTCCTCGGCGTACCCACGACTCGGGCGCTCAGCCTGGTCGGCACCGGGGACGATGTCGTGCGCGACATGTTCTACGACGGACATCCGGAAGCCGAACCGGGCGCCATCGTGTGCCGGGTGGCGCCGTCGTTCATCCGTCTGGGGAGCTTCGAGCTCCCGACCTCGCGCGGCGACATCGAGCTCCTGCGGAAGCTCGCCGACTACACGATCCGCCACTTCTTTCCCGAGTTGGCGAATGCGACCGACCCGGACCGTCGGACGTACACCGAGTTCTTCGACGAAGTCTGCCGCCGAACCGCCGATCTCATGGTCGACTGGATGCGGGTGGGGTTCGTGCACGGAGTGATGAACACCGACAACCTCTCGGTTCACGGCATCACCATCGACTACGGACCGTACGGCTGGCTGGAGGACTTCGACCCCGGATGGACACCGAACACGACCGACGCTCACATGAAGCGATACCAGTACGGCAATCAGCCGGGCATCGCCCAGTGGAATCTGCTGCGCTTCGCAAACGCCCTCTACCCGCTGATCGACGATGCCGTCCCGTTTCAGGAGGCGCTGGACGGCTACGCCGAACGCTTCACGACGGGATACCGGCGAGCGTGGGGAGCCAAGCTCGGTCTGGTCGCCCCGGCCGCCGGCGACGATGACCTCTTCGAGGATCTGGCGAAGATACTCCAGACCGTGGAGACCGACATGCCGATCTTCTACCGCCACCTCGCCAACGTCGACCTGGACGATCGCACCGGCGACGCCGTTCCACCGGCGCTCGTCGAGGCCTACTACCAGCCCGAACAGATCAACGGCGCCTATCTCACCCACCTGCACGCCTGGCTCGACCGCTACCGGGACCGCACCGCGGCGCTCGCTCCTCCGGATCGGAAAACCGTCATGGACGCCGCCAACCCCCGGTACGTGCTCCGGAACTACATCGCCCAGATCGTCATCGATGCCGCGACGAACGGCGACTACAGCGTCCTCGCCGACGTCCACGACGTCCTTCGCCGTCCCTACGACGACCAGCCGGGGAGGGAACGATGGGCGCAGAGGCGGCCCGAGTGGGCGCGCGTGCGTCCGGGGTGTTCGATGCTGTCGTGCAGCAGCTGACCGACACGCTCGGTGACCCACTGCGCCGGTCGGACCGATCGCTCATCGTCCGTGGCAGTGCTTGTACTTCTTCCCGGAGCCGCAGTGGCATGGATCGTTCCGGCCCGGCGCGGGCGGTGCTCCGGCAGCCTCGCTGACCGCAGTGCGGACCGTGGCGGCCCGGATCGGGTCGCGGTGGCCCTCCAGCGCCGCCTCGACCCACTCCGGTGACCCGGGTTCGGCGCCGATCACCTTACCGTCGACGCTGGGAGCCGGAACGAGGAACACTGCGGCGCTGCCGGCGATCCGCACCTGGTGGCGCCACTCGTCGGTCAGCACGGGGAGGTCGGCCTTGAGTACGCCCTCACCGAGGGGATCCAGCAGCACGACGTCGTGGGCTCGGACCTCGCAGACCCATCCAAGCGCGTGACCGAGCTGGCTGTCGACCATGCGAGAGGCGGTCGAGGTCGGCCAGTCCGGTGGATCGACACCCTCGTCGGCGATGAAGACGATGGCGGCGAACGGGGCGGTCAACTGCCGGACGAAGACCCCACACACTGCGGGGCGACCACTCCCCGCCGGTCGGATGCTCTGCATCAGATCGGCCGTTCGACGGCGAAGGCGATCGGTTCCTCCCGCGTGCAGAAGTGTGATTCCCCGCCGACCGACACCTTGACCGGTTCACCATCGACGCGAATGGTCAGCCGGTCCTTGGTCAACTCGACGTGGATGTGGGTGCCATGCCTGTACAGGTTGAACGCCAACCGGTCCCACGATTGGGGGAGTCGAGGGTCGAACTCGATGCCGGGATCGGTGCTCTCCATCCCATGGTCGTAAAAACCGGCGAATCCATACACCGCCCCCGCCCAGCCGCCCCCTGCGTTGGCGACATGCACCCCGTCGGCGGCGTTGCGGTGGGTGTCGACCAGGTCGACGAAGAGGGAGGACCGGAAGTACTCCAGTGCCAGGTCGTGGTGACCCACCTCGGCGGCCATGATCGACTGCACGCACGCTGACAGGGACGAGTCGCCGGTGGTGATCGGATCGTAGTAGTCGAAATTGCGACGCTTCTGCTCGAGCGAAAAGTGGCTGGATCGCAGGAAGTTGGCAAGCACGACATCGGCTTGTTTGAGCACCTGAAACCGGTAGATCACCAGCGGATGGAAATTCAGCAGCAGCGGGTACTTGTCTTCGGGCGTGTTGGCGAAATCCCACGGTTCGAGACTGAGGAAGGCGTCGTCCTGGGGATTGATCCCGAGCTCCTCGTCGTAGGGGATGAACATGGCATCGGCCGCTCTGTTCCACCCGTCGATCTCCGCGTGGTCGACCCCGGTGGTCCGCACGAGGTCGTCCCAACGGTCCGGATACCGGTCGTGGATGACCGAGCAGACATTGGCGGCGAACCGCATGTTGAACCTGGCCATGATGTTCGTGTAGGTGTTGTTGTTCTTGACCGTCGTGTACTCGTCGGGGCCGGTCACGCCGTGGATGTGGAACGACCGGTCCCCGTTGTGGCCGTAGAACCCGAGGTCTTCCCACAGTCGGGCCGTCTCGACGAGGATCTCCGCACCCTCGGTGGCCAGGAATCCCCAGTCGTTGGTGGCGTCACAGTACCGTTTGATTGCATAGGCGACCGCGGCGTTGATGTGGTACTGAGCCGTTCCCGCCGCGTAGTAGGCGCTCGCCTCCTCGCCGTTGATCGTGCGCCATGGAAAGAGGGCACCACGCTGGCTGAGCATCCGGGCCCGCTTGCGGGCCGCGTCGAGCATCTTCCAGCGGAACCGCAATAGCTTGCGAGCCGTTTCGGGTTGGGTGTAGGAGAGGAATGGGACCACGTACACCTCGGTGTCCCAGAAGTAATGACCCTCGTAGCCGTCGGCGGTGACCCCCTTGGCGGCAATGCCTTGCTCTTGGGTGCGCGCCGATGCCTGGGCCAGCTGGAAGAGGTTCCATCGCATCGCCTGTTGAGCAGCGTCGTCGCCTTCGATCTCGATATCGCTGTGTTGCCAGTACGACTCCAGCCACTCCTCCTGCTCCCTCTGCAGGGCCGCCAGACCGGTGCGCGCCGCCCTGCTCAACGTCCGTTGACATCGATCGGCCAGCTCGGCGGCCGGAACCCCGGTGGAGGAGTGGTAGCTCACGAGCTTTTCGATCCGGATCGGTTTGCCGACCTGGCCCTCGACCGTGAAGACGGTCTTGGCCTGGTCGTCGCTGACCACGGTGTCGACGAGATGTTCGCAGGTGGTCTCGAAGAGGTGGCGGTAGCTGGCGGCCATCGTCATGCCGCTGTTCGTGCAGCGGAAGCCGAGGACGACGTCGTCGCCGTCACGGCGTTGCACCCGCGGCTGGAGGACGCGGTGGTCGAACCGGCGCGCCCGGCGTGGATCCTGCCCCTCACCGAGCGCAGCGTCCTCCACGTAGTACTCATCTTGGCCGTCCTGGCGGTTGATGAGCTGCGAGGAGATCACGACCGGAGCCGAGTCGTCGAGAAGCGTCACCTCGAAGGTCAGCACGGCGAGGTGCCGGTGCTCGAACGACACCATCCGCTCGCTCCGGACCAGCACCCGTTTCCCGGCCGGTGTCCGCCAGAGCAGGTCGCGAATGAGTTTGCCGCTCCGGAAGTCGAGCGTTCGCTCGTAGTGCTCGAGATCGGCGCTCGCCAGCAGCAGCGGTTCGTCGTCGACGTAGAGCTTGATGAGCTTGGCATCGGGGACGTTGACGATCGTCTGGCCGATCTCGGCGAACCCGTAGGCCGCCTCGGCGTGGGAGATTCGCCAGGTCTCGTGGAAACCGTTGAGGAACGTGCCGTGCGAGTGGGCCTCCCGCCCCTCCTCCGGATTGGCTCGCATCCCGATGAACCCGTTCCCCAGGGCGAAAAGTGTCTCGGTCACGCCCAGATCCTCGGTCGAGTACCGCCGTTCGACCAGCCTCCAGGGGTCGATCGGAAACCGGTGTTGGGGGAGCGAGGCTGGTGCCCGTTTGGCCTTCATGTCTTCCTTTCGGCAGCCATGGCGACGACCTCGACGAGTTCGGCCAGATCATCGACCACCACGTCGGCCCCGTGGTCGGCCAGCGCATCGCGTCCGGTTCCTCGATTCACTCCCACGACCAGGGAGAACCCTCCCGCCTTCCCGGCGGCGACCCCGCTGACAGCGTCTTCGAAGACAACCGTTTCCGCCGGCGAGCACCCGATTCGCTCTGCTCCGAGCAAGAAAGCGTCGGGACTCGGCTTTCCCGGCAGGTCGAGCTCTGCGGAGACGATCCCGTCGACGATCACCGGGAATCGGCCGGCCAGTCCGGCGGCGGCCAGCACCGTCCGGGCGTTTTTGGACGACGAGACGATGCCCTGGATCACGCCGAGATGGTCAAGGGCATCGAGCAGGGAGGCCGATCCGGCGTAGACCTCGATGCCCTCGGCCTCGATGATGGCGTTGAACTCGTCGTTCTTGCGATTGCCGAGGGCGCACACCGTCTCGGGCCCGGGGGGATCCGACGGGTCCCCGTCGGGGAGGGTCACATCCCGGCTGGCGAGAAACGACCGGACACCGTCGTACCGGGGCTTGCCGTCGACGTAGGTGTGATAGTCGGCCGCAGTGAAGGATGAACGATCGACCGCTCCGGCATCTTCACCGTAACCGTCGAGGAACCAGTCGAACAGCGCGGCCCATGCCTTCTCGTGCACCGTCGCCGTCGGCGTGATCACACCGTCGAGGTCGAAGAGAACACCGCGAATCGATCGCCAGTAGTCCGGTGAGAACGCTTCGGGAGCAGCCATGCGCTTGAGCGTAGCTGTCCGCCGGCTCGGCCCCGAGGCGACGCGACCGCCCAGCGTGGCCGGCGAAGCGGCCCGAGGCTCATCGTCGTGTCGACTCGGCGGCGAGATGGCTGAATCGGTTGATCGGTGAGGTCCGGTTGCCGATACGTGACACCATGATTCGCATGCGACGAGTGGTCCGCCGGTCCCTGGCCGTCTCGCTGCTGGCGGTGCTGGTCGCCACGGTGCTTGCGGCGGT
>JBFGLT010000086.1:0-13764 GCA_041576015.1 Acidimicrobiales bacterium | reverse complement strand
CCGGGTGAGCGAACGCCTACCTCACAGGCGGCCGGTGATAGGCCGGCCACCGATCCAGCCCCGGCGGTGTGCCAGACTCGGGGGATGACAGACACGGGGGTCGATACCGGTACGGGCTGGCGTGGGAAGCTCGACCGATTCTGGACCTGGCGCGCCCAGCTGAGCGAAGAAGCCATCCGCCTGCCCCAGACGCTCGCCGAGTTGCGGGCCACCATCGAGGACCTCCGCAAGGTCAGCGCTCGGCTGGAGGTTGCGACACACGGAATCGAAACTGCTTTGCACCTCGCCGAAGCCAGCGGGATCGCGCCGCTGGCTCGCCAACTCGACGCCGCCGCCACCGAGATGGAGGATCAGGTTCGAACCCTGCACGAGCATCTGCCCGGCGGTCAACTGGTGAATCAGGCCGTCAACGATCTCCAGAAGACCGTCGACGCGTTCAGGTCACTGATCCCGCAAAATCGTCCCAGCTACTAATCGCCCGTCGACTCAGCCGCTGCGGCGATGTCGTCCAGGTCCTTGGCCAGCGCCTTGCGGGTGGCGCTCATGAACAGCCGTCCGACGGTGGCATCTGCGATCTTGGTGAGAGGGGTTTGCGGTTCACCTCGGAAATCCATCGAGATCCGGCTCCCCGTGGCGGTGGGATCGACACGCATCTCGGAGTAGTACTTCGAGCCATGTGACTCGGCGAAGGTCGAATAGCCGACCCCGTCCTCGAAGTCGGTGACCTCCATGACCTCGGTCGCCTTCTTGCCGAACATGGTGCGCGTCTCCCGCCAGGTCGTACCGACCCCGAAGTCGTGTCCGCCGTCCAAACGCTCGACCGCTTCGATCGCCTCGACGACGTCCACCCAGCGGTCCATCCCCACCATCACGGACCACACGGCCGAGGGGTCGGCTGCGATGTCTCGGGAGACTGTCACAGATGCCATGTCGAGAGACTATCGCTCATCGCCGCGCCGTCGGCCCCGCGAGATGGCGAGCCGTCGCCGGATGTGTGATGATCGACCGCGTGAGCGTTCAAGAATCATCGTTTGTGTCGTCCGCTGACGGGCGGGACATCGCCACGTACCACTGGATCGACGTCGTGGAGCCACGGGGCGCAGTCCAGATCGCCCACGGTCTCGCCGAGCACGCCGCCCGCTACGACCGATTCGCCAACGCCCTCAACGAGGCCGGCTTTCTCGCCTTCGCCACCGACCACCGCGGCCACGGACGCACCGGTGCCGATCGATTGGGCAACTTCGGAGACGTCGGCTTCGATGGACTGATCGCCGACGTCGTCCAGTACGGCGCTGTCATCGCTGAGGGCCATCCGGGACTGCCGTTGTTCCTGTTCGGCCACTCGATGGGCTCGTTCGCCGCCCAGTCGATCGTGGTGGACAGCTCCGACCAGTACACCGGTGTCGTGCTCTCCGGATCGACGGCCCTCGACGTGCTGGCCGCCGGCATGGCCGAGTCCGAGGGTCCAGCGGGGCTGGAGGCGTTCAACGCCGGCTTCGAGCACCGGACCGGCTACGAGTGGCTGTCCCGCGACGAGGCCGAGGTCGACAGGTACGTCGCCGATCCGTGGTGCGGGTTCGACGTGCCCGAGGAGACGATCCCGTCGCTGTTCGCCCAAGCGGGCCGCCTGGCCGATCCTGACACCCTCGGCGGTATCGACACGGACCTCCCCCTGCTCATCGCATCCGGCAGTGACGACCCACTCGCCGGCGGCGGTCAGCTCGTCGAGTTGCTCGGCCAGCGCTACCGCAACGCCGGTCTCAGCGAGGTGACGGTGAAGGTGTATCCGGGTGCCCGCCACGAGATCCTCAACGAGACCAATCGCGAGGAGGTCACCGGCGACATCGTGAACTGGCTGGTCGACCACCTTCCCGGATGATGGCCGTGAACGCTCACGCCGAGATCGATTCGTACGTCGAGCGGTCGGACATGTGGCCCGACGAGATCAAGGCCCTGAGACAGATCCTCCTGGGCTGCGGGCTGACCGAGGACATCAAGTGGCGAAAGCCCTGCTACAGCCACGAGGGTCACAACATCGCCATCGTGCAGGAGATGAAGGACTTCCTCGCCCTGATGTTCTTCAAAGGGGCGCTGTTGACCGATCCGGCCGGTGTGCTCCACGACCAAGGCCCCAACTCCCGATCCGCCCGCCGGATGCAGTTCACGTCGGTCGAGGAGATCACACGTCTCGCCGGCACGATCACCGGATACGTCGAGGAGGCCATCGGCGTCGAGGAGGCAGGTCTGGAGGTGGGCCCTCCCCCCGAGTTGGTCCTGGTCGACGAACTCCAGGAGCGACTCGAACACGATCCAGCGTTCGACGCGGCGTTTCGAGCGCTCACACCGGGACGGCAGCGGGAGTACAACCTGTATTTCTCTGACGCCAAGCAGGCCTCGACGCGCGCCGGACGGATCGAGAAGTTCTCCGAGAAGATCCTGGCCGGCAAGGGCCTCCGGGACCGCTGAAGCGAGTTTCGCCGGTGGGCCTCGCCGATACGACCCTTCGCCGGCGGCGTACGCGATGACCGGGACCGGCGCCGATTCTGAGCAGACGGGGGCACAGCTGTGGGGGGCCGAGACCGCCAAGGCGATCGCCAACTTCCCCGTGTCCGGGGAGGTCATGCCGCTGCCCATCGTGCACTGGCTGGCCAGGATCAAGGCCGCCGCCGCACGGGTCAACGGCGAGCTCGGGCTGCTCGACTCGGACCTCTCCCGCCGCCTCGCCGATGCCGCTGAATCCGTGGCCGCCGGAGCCCACGACGCACAGTTCCCCGTGGACGTCTTTCAGACCGGTTCGGGCACCTCGACCAACATGAACGTCAACGAGGTGATCGCCACGCTGGCCGGTCCCGACACCAACCCGAACGACCACGTGAACCTCGGCCAAAGCTCGAACGACGTCTTCCCGACGGCTGTTCACCTCGCCGCCCTCGACGGCGTCGAGAAGGATCTGCTCCCTGCCCTGCGGACGCTTCAGAGCGCCCTCGAAGCAAAGGCGAGCGAGTTCACCGACCTCCTCAAGGCGGCCAGGACTCATCTGATGGACGCGGTTCCTATCACCCTGGGCCAGGAGTTCTCCGGCTACGCCGCGCAGGTCCGCCTCGGCGTCGAGCGGGTCATGGCAACAATGCCCCGAGTCGCCCAGGTCCCGCTGGGCGGAACCGCCGTCGGTACCGGCCTGAACACCCACCCCGCGTTCGCCGATCGGGTCCGGCGCGCAGTCGCCGAGACGACCGGCATCGAGGTCGGCCCGCCCGCCGACCCGTTCGAGGGCCAAGCAAGCCGGGACAGCCTGGTCGAGCTCTCGGGGGCGACCAAGACGGTGGCGGTCTCCCTCACCAAGATCGCCTCCGATTTGGCGCTCCTGGGTTCAGGGCCCAACTGCGGATTGGACGAGATCCGCCTGCCGTCGCTGCAACGCGGGTCGTCGATCATGCCGGGCAAGGTCAACCCCGTCATTCCCGAGGTCGTGTGCCAGGTGGCCGCGCAGGTGATCGGCAACGACACCGCTATCACGGTCGCTGCCGGGCAGGGCCACTTCGAGCTGAACGCTCGCGTGCCCGTGATCGCTCGAAACCTCCTCCAGTCGATCTCCCTACTGGCGGCGGCCTCACGACTCCTCGCCGATCGTTGTGTGTCGGGCCTGGAGGCGAACGTGGCTCGGCTCTCGGCCTATGCCGGCGCGACGCCGGCTACCGCCACGGCACTCAACCCCCTGATCGGATACGAGCGAACCGCCGAGATCGTCAGCGAGGCGCAGTCGAGCGGCCGGTCGCTGCGAGCGGTCGCCATCGACGCCGGCCTCGATCCCGCGGTCGTCGATCGAGCCCTCGATCTCCGGAGAATCGCCGGCGGTGGGCTGCCCCACCCCGAGGATTGACCGAGGTAACCGAGACCGACCGCCATTGAGCCAGCTCGGCTGGCCGGTGCGGTCATCGCCGGGCGACGGGCTGCTCGATCATGCCGGCCAGATGATCGACCAGCCAGGAGAACGAGGCATCGATCTCGACATCGAACCCGAACCCGCCTGCCAGCTCGAGGGAGACGAAACCATGAAGAGCCGAGCGAAGGGCCCGGGCAGCGTGAATCGCATCGTCCTCATCGAGGTCATAGATGCGAAGGACCGCCATCACTGGTTCCAAGGCGCTTCGGGCCGCCGCCTGGAAGGCCGCATCGTCGGGACGTGCAACGGTCGAGATCTCGTACAGGCCCGGGTGTTGCCGGACGTAGTTGCGGAAGTCGGCGGCGATCGCCCGCAGCGCTTCCGGCCCGGCCCGGCCCATCGCAGCCCGTCCGAGCGTGCTGCCGAGGTCCTCGAAGGCGCGCAAGGCCACTTCTCGCCGCAGCGTGTCCAGGCGGGCGACATGGTTGTAGAGGGAAGGAGGCTCGACCCCCAATTCTCGCGCCACCCGGCTCAACGAGAGCGCTGAGGATCCTTCTGCCTCCACCAGCGCCACGGCGGCGTCGACGACCGTGTTCTTCGAGAGCCCCTTGCGCCCACTCACCGCTCGATCCCGGCCAGGAGATCGATAATGGCCCGAGCAACTTGTTCAGGGAATTCTGCGTGCGGGTAGTGGCCGGCGTCGGGGATCATCTGAAGCCGGCCTCCCGTGCGGGCAGCGATTGCCTCGCCTTCGGCGACTGGATCTCCGAAATGGGAATCGGATCCGCCCATGACCACCAGTGTCGGGGCCGTGACCCGATCCATCCGGGCCTCCAGCCCGTCGCGACGGGCCGTCAGCGTGTGCCGGACCGCTCTCCGGCGCCGCCGATCGGTCAGCATGGTGGCCAGGGCGGCGGCGTGCTCGTCGAGGTCAGCGGGCGGTGACGACGGATGCCACTTCCGGTACTGGTCGACCCAGAGCCTTCCGGCCAGCGGCCCACGAAGCAGCAGGCCGAGGAGGACGCGCTGGTGGAGCGGTGCGGTCTCGAGGTGGGCGCTGATCAGCACGAGCCCGCCGATCAGGTCCGGACGGTCGGCGGTCGCCCAGAGGGCAGCGGCTGGGGCGAAGGACGTCGCCACGACCATCGCCGGTCCGCCATCCAGATGTTCGAGGAGGGCGAGCAGGTCGCTGGCCGATTCGGGCACGCCGTATCCCGGCCAGTCCGGTGTCGAGTCGCCGTGTCCACGTAGATCGGCGGTCACCACGCGCGCCCCGGACGCCACCAACTCGGGCGCCAGCAGCCGGTACTCGGCCCTGACGTCGCCAGCACCGGGAAGCATCACCACCAGGGCACCCTCCCCGCCGGTGTCGTCGAAGGCGATCGTGCCGCCGGCCACGTCCAGGTGTTGCGTCGTCCCCATCGGAAGTTCCTCCTACGGCGATCGGCGGGGCCCCTCCCCTAACCTAATGCCATTAGTTCTGATGCTAATGTTGTTAGCTAGCTGGGCGCAACCCCTTTCCGACAACCCGCGGAACCCGCCAGAACGGACACGTCGTTGGGCCGCGCTCGCCCGCTGAACGTTCGCCGCAGCCCATGGGCAGTGCGTGGGTCGGGCCCCTACGAACGCTTCCCGGTCGGCCGCTTCTTGGTCGGGTTGGGTTCCAGTGTCCCGATCCACTCCCAGGACCGGTCGTACCACCGGCGAAGCGTTTCGGTGTCTTGGAGCAACTCGGCCGGGATCGATGAGTAGCCCCGCATGGTGCGGCCGTACTGGATGACCGGCCTGCTTTCGTACTGCGCCCGGAACTCGTCCTCGAGCTCGGGCGACAGCCGCAACGCCATCGTGCCTTCCTGATCGAGGAAGCTGAACATGTGACCGTTCCGCGAGGTGTACGGGTTCTTCGCCCCCTTGACCTCGCCGTTGCCCGACGTCTCGACAACCGCCCGATAACGCTCGAGCGCGCCGGCGGGCCCCGTGTACGCCGATCCTCCAGGCATGGCCGGAGTCTTGCACAGGATCGGCACGAGGTGAATTGGATCGAGCTTCGTGCCGGAACGGCGGTCGAGCCGTTTCGGGTTCTGTTGCTGCGGGTAGGCCACGAACCGAAGACGACCTGAGGCCCGAAGAGTGTCACGGTCAGCAGGCCGGCTTCTCCAGCCACCGACATACTCCATGACCACTGACCCCACCGAAGAGTCGCGAGCCGAAGATCCCTCGAAGGCCGCCGAGACCAGAGCCGATCTTCGCTGGGCGGCCGCCGGGGGCATTGCCGCCGCCATCATCGGTTTCGCCGGCATGGCGATCGTGGGCACAGCCTCCAGCTTCGAAGCCCGCCGCCTGCTCGACGCCGTTCTTCCGACCGTCCGATTCGCCGCCTCTGCATATGTGGCGGGCGGCGCCACGGTTCTGGCGCTCATGCTGACCCTGATCACGTTCAGTATCTCCCACGATCTCGAGTTTCGGGTCAGCCACTACCGTCGTATTCGTCAGATCGCAGCTCTCACGACGGCTGTCATCGTTGGGTCGGTGATCTTGTTGATGTTCCTCAGCTTCCCGCTCGGGGAAGCTGACGTCGACCGCGACTGGTATCTCGGCGTGTACTACGCCGTCCTCTTCGGCGGCGCCGTCACCGGCGGCACGTTCATCTCCATCATGTTGATGCTGTACTACGCCGTCCGCGAACTCATCACCGTCGGCGAGGACCCAGGAAAGGCCGCCATCGTCGCCCCGGATGAAAGCACCCCGAGCCGCCCGTCGTAGTGCGTCAACTTCGTTGCGTCGATCTGACCGCAGCCCGTCGGGCCTGCGGCAACGGGGTGAACAGCTACTCGGAGTCGGCGACCACTCTGTAGATGCGGGCGTCGACGAGCGCCTCACCTGATCTGACCGCATCCAGGAATCGCCTCGTCGAGACCAGCGCGTCCCACTTCGGATCGTCTCGACACCGCACGTACGCGCGCTCGGACTCCCACTGCAGGTACTGGATCAGCTTCGCTCGGTCGGCGCTGACGTGGAGGGCGCCGCCAACGAATCCGTCACATTCGCCGAAGTGGCGTTCTATCCCCGATCGGGCGTGCTCGACGAGGTCATCGAGAACCCCGGCCGCAGCTTCGACGGTGACGACGACCGTACAAACCGGTTGGTCGGTGCCGATGTGAATCATCCTGCGGTCAGCCTAAGGGGGTCTTCCCCGTCCTCAGTGGCCGCTGTCCATGAGTTCTACGCCCAGGGCAGCGCAGAGACCCTCGGGATCCTCGACGCTCAGCGCCAACACCCTGACTTTGACCGGGAACCCGATCACCCGTCCGCTCCCCTCGGGTTCCACACCCAGCACGACGATCCCTTTCGACGACCCATTGACGAGCCAGCGGCCGCGCCATCCGTGGGCTCCCCACCCGAACACCGGACCCCGCCACCGCCGGGCGGATCGGATCGACGACCTGGGAACGACACCCCGGAACGCCACCCCGAGCTGCACATCGAGATCGGTTTCGGTGACGACGATTCGACTGAAACGCCGGCCACTGCCAAACAGTCCGAGAATCCAGCCACACCACCGGTCGTAGCGGAACTGGAACCGTGTCTGGGTGACCACGACACAAGCCTGGCCGGTTCGACCAGCTCGAACAACGCGGCGGCATCGATGACGCTGGGCGACCCGTCGACCTCGGGACTTACGAGATCATCACCAGACCGCCGAGGGTGTGAGCCACGATCGGCAGCCAGACCGAATCGGTCCGCTTGGCCAGGACGGCGAGGTAGAGGCCCATGAAGACCGGCCCGACCACCATGGCGATGTGGGGACCGCCGGCGGAGATCGAGCCCGGCACCAGGTGCCAGAGCCCGAACCAGATGCTCGCCCAGACGACGCGCAACCACGCGTCGGATGGAAAGACGTCCAGATAGACGCCTCGCCACAGCAGCTCCTCGAACACCCCGTTGGCGAACGGTGAGATCGCAAGCAACACCATCGCTCCAGCGGTCGGCTCGTCGTAGCTCATGCCGGGAACGAGGAAGCGAACCCCGGCAGCCATCGCGATGATGAAGGCCAGCGCCGCCACCTGCACTCGGTCGAGTCGCTGCGGTCTGATCAGCTCCCACACCCTGTGACGACCGAGGATGCGCCACGAGAACCAGCCACAACACAGCATCCAGTAGCACGACATCCCAGCAAACCAGGCCAGCCGGCCCCCGACAGCGTCACCGATGATGGCGTCGGCGAGCTGAAAGACCGGATAGGTGATGGCGATCAGAGCCACCGGAGCGATGACAACAAGCCGCTGTCTCTCGTCGAGGCCACGACCACGGCGGGCGCCTCGAGGTTCGACACTCGTGATCACCACAACTGGAGTTCACCCGTAGGCGCCGTGATCGCCAAGAGGATAATGTCCCGATCGACCCTCCCAGCCGATCGAGCGGTGCGGTGACCCGTGGGCTGGGCAAACGCTCCAGCGGGGCGCGTTTTCGGGGCTGGAGCGCTCCGCCTCGACGCCGGGCCAAACAAAAAAGGGATACACCTCGGGGTCGGAACTGCCGATAGATCGAGGACTAGGTGGAGCCTGCCTCCCTCTCGGCAAAGGAAACCAACCCTCATGATGATGCGAAACACCGGTATCGGGCTGAGCGCCGTACTCGTCGCCCTCGGAGCGATCCTGGCCTGGGCCGTGACCTACGAAGCCAGCGGGATCGACATCCAGCGAGTCGGGATGATCCTGTTCCTCGTCGGCTGCGGTCTCGGGTTGATCACGGTGGTGATGGCCGCCGCCGGTCGGCGAACGACGGTGCACTCCCAGCGCGAGAACATCGTGAACGGCCAGCCGGTCGTCGAACACCGACGCGAAGTGATCACCGAGAAGGATCCCGTCGCCTGACCAGCAAGCCGTCCATCGGCGAAAAGAACATTTCTCCAGGTTTGTCAGCTCGTCGCGCTCAAGAGCAGCCCGACATGGCCGACGGGACCTGCAACTCCGGTGCGGAACAACCCACAACGGAGGGAGGGACCACCCTCATGCAGCAGTCCGACAACGAGATCACCGACGACGATGTGGAGATCGATCACGCTCTGGCTCGGGAGACTCTGGACGCCTGCCCGGACGCTATTCTGACCGCCGACGAACAGGGCGTGATCGAGTGGGCCAACGGACCGGCCGAGCGATTGTTCGGCTGCGAACGGGCACAGCTGATCGGGCGGACCATCGACGCACTGCTGCCGGGACGGACACGAGAGTTGACATCTCGCCGACAGCAACTTCATGCCCTTCGCTCCGACGGCAGCGAGATCCCCGTCGAGATTGGACTGAGCCTGCACGACCTCGGTGGAGCAACTCACATCATCGCTTCGGTTCGTGACATCAGCGAGCGAATTCGGGCCGAACAGCGCGTCCGCCTGATCGATCGCTGCATCGACGCAGCCTCCGATGCCATCCTGGTTTTCGACGAGAACAACCTGCGATTGCTCCACGCCAACCGCGGTGCGGTACGGATGTTCGGCTACGAGACCTCCGAGCTCCTCGGTTCGATGTCGCCGACCGATCTGTTTCCCGAGTTCGGGCTGTGCCAGTTCGCCACCGCACTCGGACCGCTCAGGGAGGCGCCCGATCAGCACATTCGGATGGTCACGACCGGTCGGGCCAAGAGCGGCGCGGAGCTACCGGTGGAGATCCAGGTCGACTGGCCCGCTCCGATCAGACCGAACGGGGCCCGTCCGGTGCTGGCGGTGATCCGACTCCTGACCGAGACCAGGCTCGACTGACCGACGCTGGCGCCGGGCGAATCACCCCACCGAACTGCGAAGGCGCTCGGCCAGCTCCGATGCCTGCGTCTCGGACAGGGCCAGCGACTCCGACAGTTGTTCCACGAGCTCGGGGTCTTCGATGTCGAGCGCCTCAGCGAACAGGGGGAGCTCATCGGTCCGGACCACCAACGGCACGTCGACGTCGACCCGCCGGATCGACCGCAGCGAGGCGGATATGCGACGGAGGCGACTGGTGTTGTCCGTGCAGTCGGCAAGATCGATGTCGGCCCATCCGAGTCTCAGGTGCCTCTCCCCCGGTGCCTCCTCGCCGCTGAAATCGGCGTCGTAGAGGACGGCAAACTCCTCGAGCAACGCCTGGCTCGGCGTTCGCATGCCGGATTCGTAGCGTCCGAGTTCGTACTCGGTGATGTTCAGCGCCAGACACGCCGCCGACTCGGTGTAGCCCGCTCGCCGGCGAGCCAGCTCGAGCAACGGCCCAATCGTAAGCCCACCGCGCTTGGTCGGGTCAGGCTTCTCGATCCGGGGAACCGGCACGAGGCTGTTCCCCGTTGGTGGCCCTTCGGTATGGGTTGATTTGCGCGCCATGGATCCTCCGCGGTCCGGGTCGTCACCCCCGTATCGGCAACGAAGGCGATCGACTGAAGCCAACCCTCAGCGCCGTCTCGTTCCGGTGCTACACCAACTACGTCCAGCTGACCTTCTTCCGAGGGAGTTCACTCGACCCGATGCCGCCGAAGGGATCCAAGCACCCCGAAGTGCGCTACTTCGACATTCACGCGGACGACGACATCGACGAAGGGCGACTCGTCTGGTGGATCGAACAGGCGAGCAACCTGCCCGGTGAGCATTTGTGAACGCCGACGAGGGTGCCCACCCGACCAGGTTCCACTGAGAACGCCCACCTCGGGGTCCTGCTGCGGTCGCAGTCATGGCCGATCTGAACCACGTCATCGTGTGGTGCAGCGACAAGCGGCGAGGTGCCGAACACCTGGTCACCATCCTGGGACTCGAGCCGCCACGAGCCTTCGGGCAATTCCCTCGTCGTCGACATGGGAAATGACGTGTCGCTCGACTACGGCGACCGATCCGACGGCGCCCCGACCCCTCAGCACCTCGCGTTCCTCGTCAGCGAGGAGGAGTTCGACCACGCTTACCTCCGGATCACCGACAGCGGAATCGCACACTGGGCCGACCCGTCCAAGCGGACACCGGACGAGATCAATCGACGGGATGGCGGGCGCGGCGTCTACTGGGACGACCCGGACGGCCACCTGCTCGTGATCATCACCCGGCCCTACGGCGCAGAGACCGCCGCCGGAGGCTGACCGAGCGCTCGCCTACGAGATCCTCCAAGACATCGACCCGTCGCGACGACGTCGCGCTCGACCCAGGTCCGATGTCGGTCATGCACTCCCCCGACGAGCACGTGCCCGTCGCCAACCTCGTCGAGGCATGCGCCGTCTACGCCACCGTAGTGCGTCTATCCCTACCACCGCGATGACCCTCACAGCGGTGGCCCGTCCTCGCACCCTGAAAGCGGTGGCGTCCGCGAGCACTTTGGAGGACAATCGTGGCGGTGCGCGTGCGCTTGCTCGGTGGCTTCGACGTCGACGGTCGCAAGGACAGCGACGTGGGTAGCCGGAAGGGACGGACAGTACTGAAACTGCTGGCCGTCGCCGACGGCGCGGTGGTGAGCGTCGACCTCATCGCCCACCAACTCTGGGGCGACGACCTGCCAGCGTCGCCGTCGGACCAGGTCGGGGTGCTCGTCTCGCGCCTGCGGCGCGTCTTCGGCTCCCATCGCATCGCTCGGTCGGGAGCGGGATATCTGCTCGAGGCCGACTGGGTGGATGTCCGAGAGCTGCGAAAACTCGCCGCCGCCGCGGCGGACGCACAGGCAGCCGGGCGGTTCGGAGTTGCAGGCGCAGCAGCGAGGCAGGCACTGGATCTGTGTCGCGGGCCGCTGCTGCCCGATGAGGACGGTGAGTGGATCGAACGTGAGCGATCGGCCGTCAATGCCATCGTCTCACAGGTCCGCCGCGTGGCCGTCGACGCCGCAGTGTCCTCGGGCGATCACTCCTCGGCGGCTTCAATGGCCGAACAGGCCCTCGCCTGGGACCCATACGACGAAGTCGTCCTGCGATCCCTTATGAACGCCCATCTCGTCGCCGGACGGCCGGCGTCAGCGCTTGCCGCCTACGCCCGCACTCGCCGGCGGATCGCCGAGGATCTCGGCGTACCGCCGACCGCCGAAACCGAGGCGCTTCATGGCCTGGCTCTCGTTGCAGCCGACGGCGACGCTGCCGAGGCATACGCCCTCACGCCGGGTCCACAGCGCTGATCTCGCCCTGGGCGGCACCACCCGAGCGACAGCGGTCGACGATTCTGATGCGTCACCAGACCACGCGCAGGGGCGCGATTGCGCAACGCTCGTGGCCGTTGCAGGACCGCTGCAAGGCCTGCGCCGTACGGTCACGACAGGATCCACAACGAACGACAGAGGAGGAACGACGATGGCCAGGACCGATGTCCATCGCGAGATGAAGGAGATGTTCGGGGAGGTGATCGATTTCGTCGACCTGATCCCTGATCAGTACATCGATTCCGAGTGGGACTTGATGAAGCGCGTTCAGTTCGGTGAGACGCTGATCCCGAACAAGTACAAGGAACTCATCGGGCTGGCGGTATCGGCGGCGACCCGGTGCCGCTACTGCACCTTGTTCCACACGGAGGCAGCCAAGCTGTTCGGCGCCACCGACGACGAGGTCGAAGAAGCGATGCACTACACCAAGGTCGTCTCCGGGTGGAGCACCTATATCAACGGGCTGCAGGTCGACTACGACGAGTTCAGGGCTCAGGTCGATCGCGTCGTCGACCACCTGAAAGCAGCTGGCTGACATGCGGCTGGACTGGGAACGGCCGGGCGTCGTCCGCGCCACGCTGAGGGTGGAGGAGCTCGCTGCGCTGGTGTCCGGTGCCCGAGTTGCCGCCGCTGCCCTGGCCGACCGGTCCGGCGAGCAAGCGAAGGATCTCGACCGGGTTCTCGACAGCTTCGACCGAGCCATCGGACGGCTGAGCGCCAGCCCACCCGCCCACGACGATGTCGCGACCAGGGCTCCCCCGGATTCGAAGGATGGCGTGGTTCGCATCGTGCGCGCAAGCTCGGCCCGCTGACCGCTTTTTCCGCTTTGGCGGAGTAGGGGTCAAGGCGAACCTCCCCGAGCACAATGAGCGTCATGCCGTCGAGAACAACGATCGAACGGGCCAGGACCCTCCTGCATGAGGTCGCCCAGCGGGTCGAGGACTTCATCGACGCCAGAAGGAGCCGACCGCCGGCCGACCCGGTCATAGAGTCCTACGGCGGCTACTCGACCCCGAACGGTGTCGTACTGCGGGGGCGCGTCCTCAACCGGCGACACCTCCGGCCTGCCCCGGCGGGTTCGTCGAGACTCCGGAACGCGATCGCCATGGCCAGGCTCTTCCACACGGCCGAGGTGGCCAATGTCGAGGTGACCGCCGGGTCCACCGCCACCCGCTCCGACGACGAGGGGTTTTTCGAGCTGCAGGTGACAGGGGAGCTTTCCGGGCTCGCCCCGATCCGGGTGGAGCTTCCCGGGTTCGGCGTCACAGCAGAGCCGGTGGTCCACCGTACGCCTCGAGACGCCCAGTTCGGGCTGATCTCCGACATCGACGACACGGTGATGCAAACGAATGCGTTTGCGCTGTGGCGGAACCTCTGGACCACTCTCACCGGCTCGGTCGAAGGACGGATGGTCTTCGACGACTCCACCTCGCTGCTCGTTCAGCTCGTCGACGAGGGCCGTAATCCGGTGTTCTACGTGAGCTCGGCCCCGTGGAACATGCACCGCTTCTTGACGCAGGTCTTCGAGCGCAACTGCGTTCCGCTCGGTCCGATGTTCCTCTCCGACTACGGGATCGACGATCGCACCTTCATCGCCCCCGGTCATCGCCGGCACAAGGGTCGCCGAAGCCGGGGCGTGTGAACTGCGGGTACGTCGCTCGCTCAGGCGGGCGCGCCAGCCAGCGTTTGACCCAGGAGCTCCCGCAGGACCTCCTCTCCGGGTCCTGGGATGATCGGCTGGCCGGCCAGGGCACGAGCGCT
>JBFGLT010000085.1:0-13772 GCA_041576015.1 Acidimicrobiales bacterium | reverse complement strand
GGAGCAGCGTGTTGTACACGAACGCCCGGGTACGGAGGCCGGGGCGGAGGGAGTCGGTCACCGCCTCGGCGGCCTGCCGGCGGATCTCGCGGTCGGGGTGCTGGAGCCGGGACAGGCCGGCGTCGAGGGGCATGGTCTCGCCCTCGATCTCGACCTCGATGGCGCTGGTCAGTTCCTCGAAGAGGCGCACCCACGCCGGCGCCCCGGTCACCGAGGTCTCGTTGAGGACCCGCTCGGCGTCCTCGGACAGCAGGTGTGGACGCATCTTGCGCATGTTGGCCAGGTGGTGGCTGACGAAGGACAACCGGGGATCGGCGATCAGCGTCTCCGCCCGGTCATCCTCCACCGTCGCCCACTCGAGGTCGACGAAGAGCAACTGCGTCCCGATGGCAGTCGATCGCTCCTGCATGGCTGCCATCGCCGCCCCCAGCTCAGGGTTCTGGGTGTCGGTGCTGAACTGGAGCATCACGTAGTGCCCGGCGCGGCTGGTCAGCTCGCTGACCGTCGCCAGGCGCTCGAACAGGGTGGCCAGTTCAACGGCGTCGAGCTGGGGAACCCGACCCCGGTAGGTCTGGGCCACCTCGCCGGCGAGCGCCTCGGCGCGGTCCAGGAGTTCGTCGGGTCCGCGGTTGCCGTCGAGCAGTGGTTCGAGATCCCACTCGACGTGGGCCGCCTGGAGGTCTGCGTCAGTGAAGGTCACCGCGTGGAGTGTACGAGCGAGGGCCCTCCGCCCGGTCGGCGGGCCAACCGGGGGTTCATCGGAGCTTTGCACGGTGACGCTTGGTCACCTCGTCGATCATCTGCTCGCGTGCGGTCGCGACGTCCTCGTCGCTGAGGGTCCTGTCGGCCGCCTGGAGGGTGACGGCGAAGGCGAGTGAACGGACGCCCGATCCGAGTTGCGGGGATCGAAACACATCGAACAGCTCGATCGACTGCACCAGTTGGCGGCCCGCTGTGCGCAGCGTCTCCTCCACAACGCCGGCCTCGATGTCCTCGTCGACGACGAACGCCAGGTCGGTGGCGCTGGACGGATAGCGGCTCACGTCCTTCACCCGGACCACCGCCGTCAGACCGGCGATCACCGGTTCGACGTCGAGGCGCACCCATCCGATGCGGCCCTGGGCCCCGTAGCGGGACACGACCCCGGGATCGACCTCGCCGACCTCGCCGATCACCTTCCCACCGAGCACGACCTCACCGCTGCGGGTCGGGTGCAGGCCCGGGCGGTCCGCGTTCCGTATCCGAAGGTCGAGGTTGAGCAGACCGGCGATCGATCGAACCAGGCGGACAGCGTCGGCGGCATCGGTACCGCTCAGGATGGAGGCGACCTGCTCAGGCTCGTCGGGAAGTCCCCCACCGGGCACCGGGAGATAGACCGAGCCGAGCTCGAAGAGCCAGACGTCGTTGCGCTGGTGCGACTGGTTGTACGCCACCGCTTTCAGGAGACCCGGGAGCAGCGACGTGCGGAGAACGGATTCTTCGGAAACCAGCGGGTTCGCCAGCGTGAGGGACTCGGCGGCCACCCCGGCGGCGGCGAGGTCGTCCGGGGCCAGAAACGGCATGGGCAGGGCTTCGGCGCAGCCGGCGGCGACGAATGCGCGCCGGATCCTCCGGCGGCCGAGTTGAAGTTCGGAGAGTGCACCGACGTGAACCGAGAGCGGCACCCGGTTTGGAATGTTCTCGTACCCGTGATGACGGCCGACCTCCTCGGCGATGTCGGCCTCGATGGCGCTGTCGGGTCGCCAGGTGGGGATCGTGACCTCGAACCGCTCGACCCCGTCCCCGCCGGTCGATGGGGCCGAGCAGGCGAACCCGATCGGTTCCAGGTAGCCGATCATCGTCGTGGCGTCGAGATCGGTTCCGAGCAGGTGGTTGATCCGTTCCGTGCGGACCGCCACCACCGTCGGGCGGATCGGTTCGGGTTCGGCGACCACGACTCTCGGGGCGATCTCGGCTCCGGTCAGCTCGGCTGCCAGCTCGCAGAATCGATCGAGCGCACGCTCGATGCCGAGCGGGTCGACGCCTCGCTCGAACCGGGTCGATGCCTCGCTGCGGAGGTTGAGCCGGCGGGACGTGTGGGCGATGCTCATCGGGTCCCACACCGCCGCTTCGAGCAGCACGTTGGTCGTGCGGTCGCTGATCTCGGTGTCGAAGCCGCCCATGACTCCGGCCAGGCTGATCGGCTGGTCATCGCGATTGGTGATGACCCCGTCGCCCAGTCCCCGGCCGATGCCGCTGCCGTCGGGGGGCAGGAGCCGGCGTTCGACGCCGTCGAGGGTGACCAGCTGCTCCCCTGGTCGGGCACGGCGAACGACCAGCTGTCCGCCGGGGATCGAATCGAGGTCGAACGTGTGATTGGGGTGGCCGGTCTCGAGCATCACGTAGTTCGAGATGTCGACGACCGCGTTGATCGGGCGCATCCCGGCGGCGAGCAGTCGCTGCTGCAACCACTGCGGCGACGGGCCGTTGCCGACGTTGCGCAAGACCCGCACGCCGAAGCGGGGGCACAGTACGGGGTCCTCGATTTCGACGGCCGTGACGTCGTCGGCCGGACCTCCCGACACGGCCAGCTTTGGTGTCGGCAGCGCGAACGGTACCCCTTGCCGGGCGGCGAGGTCGCGAGCGATCCCGATGATGCTCAGCGCATCGGGACGGTTGCCCTCGACATCGATGTCGAAGACGATGTCGGTGCTGACGCCGAGCGCATCAGCGAGCGGCGCGCCGACGGTCGCACCGGTCTCGAGGATCAGGATGCCGCCGGCGTCGTCACCGGTCTCCAGCTCGGCCGCCGAGCACAGCATGCCGTTGGACCACTCGCCGCGCAGCTTTCGCCGGGCGATCTCGAGGCCGTTCGGCATGACCGTTCCGACCGTCGCCAGCGGCACGAGGTCCCCGACGGCCATGTTGAAGGCCCCGCAACAGATCTGGAGCGGCTCTCCGTCGCCGGCGTCAACGTCGACCAGCTGGATCTTGTCGGCTCGAGGGTGCGGTCGGAGATCGAGCACTCGGGCAACGACGATCCCCTCCCAGCCGGAACCGACGATCTCGACGGACTCGACGACCAGGCCGATGCCGGTGAGCTGGTCGGCCAGGTCGCCGGGGTCCCCGGCCACCGGTGCGAACTCCTGCATCCATGACAGCACTGCACGCATGGCGAACCGCCTTTCTCAGAACTGCTCGAGGAACCGGATGTCGTTGCTGAAGGCCTCCCGGAGATCGTGGACGCCGTGCTTGATCTGAAGAAACCGATCGATTCCGAATCCGAAGGCGAACCCGCTCCACTTCTCCGGGTCCACGCCACCGGCCCGCAACACGTTGGGGTGCACGACCCCGCACCCCCCGAGCTCCAACCAGGAACCATCCGGGCGGCGGATGTCGAACTCGGCCGACGGTTCGGTGAAAGGGAAGTAGTTCGGCCGTAGGCGGGAATGGAATCCCTCGCCGAAGAACGCCTGGGTGAATTCCTCGATGGTGCCGGCCAGATCGGCCAGACCGATGTCGGTGTCGATGACGAGGCCCTCGATCTGATGGAAGACCGGTAGGTGCGTCGCATCGGCGGTGTCGCGCCGGAAGACCCGGCCGGGCGCCACGATGTAAATCGGTGGTTCGTGGGTCAGCATCGTGCGGATCTGGACCGGCGAGGTGTGCGTGCGAAGGACGGTGCTGCCTGGTTCGTCGCTGTTGACATACAGCGAGTCGAAGGCATCTCGGGCCGGGTGGCCCTTGGGAATGTTGAGGGCGTCGAAGTTGTGCCAGTCGGTCTCGACGTGGGGACCTTCGGCCACCTTGAAACCCATGCCGACGAAGACGTCCTCGAGTTCCTCCCAGGCACTGGTGAGCGGGTGCAGGTGCCCGACCCGGGGGCGGCCGATGACCTCGGTGAGATCCATGCGCTCGGCGACGAGTCGTTCCCGGTGTTCCCCGCTGGCCAGCTCGGCGGTGCGTGTCTCGGCGGCCGCCTCGATGCGGGCCCGAGCGTCCTGGACCTTCATCCCCGCCTGTTTCCGCTTCGCCGGCACCACGTTGCTGATCGCCTTGCGGGCTGCGACGATCGGCCCCGCTCGGCCCAGAGCCCGACCGGCGGCCGAGACTACCTCGTCGGTGGATGCACCGGCGGCGATCTCGCCGAGAACGACATCGACGGCAGCATCCAGCCCGGAGATCTCGATGGGCATCTCGGGCTGTTCGGGCATCTCGCCTCGTATCTTCATCAGGACGGCTCCGGCGGTGTTCGGATGGGCAGCGTAGCCATTCTGCGTTGCCCGAGAGCGGCAAATACCAGCACGGCGGCGGCTGCCGCCACGTTGAGCGATTCGGTCGGTCCGGCGAGGGGAATCGTCACCCGCCGATCGCTGCGGGCCACGACGTCGTCGGGAAGACCGTGGGGTTCGCTTCCCACGCAGATCACCGCCTCGGAGAGATCGACCGAGTCGTACGGATCCCCGCCGTCGACCACGCTGGCGATCACCGGCGACCGCCCCCATCCGAACAGCTCGTCGACGGTCATCCGCAGCACGGGGAGGCGCAGCACCGCCCCCGCCGACGCCCGTATCAGCTTGGGATTCCACCGATCTACGGCATCGCCGACCTGGATCACAGCCCGCATGCCGCCCGCCTCGGCGGTACGAATCATCGTTCCAGCGTTTCCCGGATCGGCGATTGCGACCAGGGCAAGCACCGGACCGGAGTCCAGGTCAGCCCTGTCGACGGGTTCAGGTATCCGGGCGATGGCGGCGATTGGTCGGGGGCTCCTGGTGCTGAGCACAGCTGCCAACCGTTCGGTGTCGGCGCACTCCAGGGCGGCGGGCACCGATCCGAGGGCGTCGAGCAGCTCGGCGGATCCGACGATGCACTCGACCCCGAGGTTGGAATTCAGCAGTTCGTTGACCAGGACCGGGCCCTCGACGACGAACTGGCCGGCCTCTCGGCGCGCCGTCGCTTGGGCCAGCAAGGTCTTCAGCTGGCGGTACCGGGCCCGCGATGCCGTCGGATACACGACGGCCTAGGCGGCTCTGTCGGCAGCCCCCGAGGCGGTGACGAGGGCCGAGAACGCTGCCGCATCGGTGACGGCCAGGTCGGCCAGCATCTTGCGGTCCACTTCGATCCCGGCGGCCTTGAGGCCTGCGATGAACCGACTGTAGGTGGTTCCGTTGGCCCGACAGGCGGCATTGATCCGCTGGATCCACAGCCGACGCATCTCGCCCTTGCGGGCACGGCGATCCCGAAAGGCGTAGTTGCCCGAACGCATGACCTGCTCGTTGGCGGCCCGGACGCTCCGGCTCTTGTTGCCGTAGTACCCCTTGGCCTTGGCAAGGGTTTCCTTGCGGCGCTTCTTGGAATGAACGGCTCTTTTCACACGGGCCATGGCGATGCTCCCAACTAGTCGTGAGTGAGGTGGTGCGGGGCGGTCAGCTCGACAGGAGTTCGTCGATGCGCTTCTTGTCCGCCTTGGAGACGAGCGCGGGACGACCGAGGCGCCGCTTGTGGCGACTCGGCATCTTCTCGTTGAAGTGGTTGAGGTTGCGCTGGCGGCGGCGGATCTTGCCGGTTCCCGTCTTCTTGAACCGCTTCTTCGCCCCGGAATGGGACTTCATCTTCTTACTCATCGTCTGACTCGCTTTCGCCTCCGGACGGCGCCCTGCTGGCACGGACCGCTTCCACTTCATCGACCGAGGGCGGTGGTGGGCGTACGGCGTTGTCGTCGCCGCCATCCCGCTGCTGTTGTTGTCGTTGGCCTTTTGTCTTCTTCGTGTCTGGGCCCAGGACCATCGTCATGTTGCGACTCTCGAGGCGGGGCACTGCTTCGACTCGTGCGTAGTCCTCGACCCGCTCGGCGATCCGGTCGAGAATGTGCCTGCCGAGCTCGGGGTGGGTGACCTCGCGCCCACGGAACATGATCGTGATCTTGACCTTGTGGCCCTCGTGGAGGAACTTCTCCACCTTGCGGGTCTTGGTCTCGAAGTCGCCTCCACTGATCTTGGGCCGGTACTTCATCTCCTTCACCACCGTCTTGTTGGACTTGCGGCGGGACTCCTTGGCCCGCTGACCCTCCTCGTACTTCCACTTCCCGTAGTCCATGATGCGGACCACGGGCGGCCGAGCGTCGGGGGCCACCTCGACCAGGTCGAGATCGAGGTTTCGGGCCAGGGTCAGCGCATCGGGCAAGGCCTTGATGCCGAGCTGGGATCCTTCGGGGGATATGACCCGGACCTCCCGAGCGCGAATCCGGTCGTTGATCCGGGGCTCCCGGCTGGTGTCAGCTATGGCGAGTTCTCTTCATCTAGGCGCAGGCTCCTTCTGGTTGGCGCACGGTGTGGGACACGGCCAGCGCGAGGAACCTCAGCGAACCACCGTTGTCTCCCGGCGTTCCGGTCGACCGCCCGCAACCCGGGCACCTCGGCCCGATCTGGGACGGTGGGGCCTCGGCCCTCTTGCTCACCGACCACCAAGCATAACCCGGAATCCGGACTTCACTGCTTTTCCTGCTCGCCGAGTCGCTGGACGAATCCCATCTGCAGGCTGCTCAGCGCATCGGCCAGCATCTTCTCGCCCTCCCCGAGCCGTCCGCTGAGGTTCACGACGAGGGCCTTCAGAGCATCGATGGCCAACCTGGTCTCATCGAGATCCGGCGACGGGGCGGAGAGATGAATGGCGGCCAGCTCGTACAGCCCGATGGCATGGTTGACGACCACATCGGCGACCGGCGCCTCGAGGAGTCGCTGGCGGGCGTCGGCCAGCTCCTTGGCCATCGCCTCGGCCTGCTGGCGATCGATCTCGCTCTCGCCGTCGGATCCCCCGAATGCCGCTTTGAGGTCTATCTGGGTGGGATCGAACTCGTCAGTCACGCCCGTAATCTAGTGGCGACCGTCTCGGGCCGCTCGGCGGCAGAATCCCGGGGCCGGTGGACTCAACGCTCGGAGTAGACGAACCAGGCCCGCACGCAGCAGGCGATGACATACACGCCGACCAGCAGCGCCATCGACGGCACACCGTCGTTGTACTCACAATCGCGGGCAGGATCATCGAGGCACGGACGCACCAGGGTGTTCGATGTGACCGCCAGCGTGGCGACCAGCGCCAACACCGCTGCTCCGGCGACGGCGAAGTTGCGGGCCGTACGAGGCTCGTCGTAGCGCACGGCGAGCACGACGACGAGCGCAGTGGCCAGGCCGGACACGATCGCCGAAACGATCACGTGGGGGGCCATGAGCCGACGCTAGCGGAGGCCGGGCCCGGCCGGTTCTCACCGCCGGGCGAAGAACGACTGCTGGGCGGCGTTGCCCCACGGGAGATCGAAGGGTTGTCGCAGCAACGACAGCACATTGGAGGCGTCGGTGGGGCGATGGAAGAAGAAGCCCTGGATGTAGTCGACTCCCTGCTCACGGATCCGGGTCGCCTGGTCGGCGTCCTCGACCCCTTCTGCGACGGTTTCCATGCCGACGCTCTGCGCCAGGGCGACGATCGCAGTAAGGATCTTCTGATCGGTCTCGTTTGTCGCCACGTTCTCGACGAAGGCCCGATCCACCTTCAACGTGTCGACCATCTCGAGGTGCCGGAGCTGTGACAGGGACGCCCGGCCGGTGCCGAAGTCGTCGATCGACAGCTTGACCCCCATCCGGGCGAGCTGACGGAGTATCGAGAGGCGGTGATCGAGCCGCTCGATGATCAGTTCCTCGGTGATCTCCAACTCCAGCTGACCGGCGTTCAGCCCGGTCTCGTTGAGAACGGCACGCACCGTCCTGATCAGGCCTGGATCGATGAGCTGGCGTTCGGCCACGTTGACGCTCACACTGATCGACCGGCCACTCCTGGCGCTCCACTTGGCCGCCTGCCGGCAGGCCTCCCGGAGCACGTGTTCGCCGACATCGACGATGAGCCCGGTCTCGGCGGCGACGGAGAGGAACTGACCCGGCGGGATCATGCCTCTGATCGGGTGCCGCCACCGCACCAGCGCCTCCAGCTTGTCGACCGTGCCGTCGGAGGTCGAGACGATGGGTTGATAGTGGACGACCAGCTCCCCGTCGGTGATGGCCCGGCGCAGCTCCCGCTCCACCTCGAGGCGTTGGATCGCCTGCTCCCGCAGATCATTGTCGAACACGACCCAGCGGTTGCCGCCGGCGTCCTTGGCCCGGTACATGGCGACGTCGGCGTCACGCAGCATGCTCTCGGCGGTCGCCTCACCCTCGGCCACCCAGGAGATCCCGATCGAGGCAGAGATCATCTGGAGCGATCGATCGCTCAGCACACATGGCTCGGCGAGGCTCTCGATGATCCGGTCGGCCAGCCGGGTCAAATCGCGCACCGCCAAGGCCTTGGCGGGGACGATCACGAACTCGTCACCACCAAAGCGGCCGATGATGTCCTCTTCGTAGGTCACCTGGCGTAGCCGTTGGGCGACCACCGCCAGCACTTCGTCGCCGGCGGTGTGGCCGATCGAGTCGTTGATGATCTTGAGGCGATCGAGATCGAGAAACAGGACGCCGACCATCTCCCGATGCGGCCGGACCTCCACACGGCGCGCCAGCTCGATCGTCAGACCGTTCCGGTTGAGCAAGCCTGTCAGGACGTCGTGCCGGGCGTCGTGTTCGCTGCGCTCGAGCCGGCCGAGGGTCAGCGCATGCTGGCGGGTCGCCCGGCCGATCCAGGCGAGCACGAACGACAGCGCCAGCCCGCCGGTCAGTACCGCGTTGCTCTGATTTCGCTCGACGACGAAGTCGGTCCGGTAGCCCTGCACCGCAAAGGTCGTCGCATCCCCTTCGGTGAAGGCGACGGGATCGCCGAGGGCCAGCCCTCGCTCCTCGTCGGAGACGGTCGAGGCGACCACCCGGTCGTCGACGATCAACTCGAGTGCTACCAGCTCCTCGTCGCCCTGCACGCGAACGAGCAACCGTCCGAGGTCGAGCCGGGCGAGCAGGGCACCCCGGAGCTCGGGCTCGTCGCCGCCGGTGAAGATGGGCGTCACGACGACCAGTCCGTTGACCGACCGGTACCCGGCGGACTCGGTCAGCTCCGGGTCGGGCAGCGGGAACAACGCTTGGGCCTGGGTGTCGAGGCGCAGGATCGTCGTGCCGCTCTCACCGGCTTCGGTGACGGCGCCGGCCATCGCCGGCTGCAGGAGATCACCGAGCCGCGCCTCCCGATCAGCGGTCCCGAACGCACGCGTCACCACGTAGCCGCTCGGATTGGTGCGGGTGTTGAAGCGGAAGGCGAAGTTGGGATCCTCCCGGGCCGATTCCCGCTCGAGGAGCGCATCGTACTCCTCGACGCCCTCCACTCGTTCGACGAACACCAGGCCGTCGTACTCGAGCCGGGATCCGAAGAAGTCGGCGCTGTCGAAGTAGGTGGAGAACACATCCGAGGACGGGATCGGTCCGCTGGCCAGAAACGTCGCCAGGGTCTGGCTCGAGCTGATGTTGCGGCCAAGTCGCTGACGCACCGATGTCGTCTGGTCGAGAACGGTCCGTTCGTACTCGACTTCGGCTCGCGAATCCTCGAGAGCTCGCACACCGAGGAATCCGATGAGCGTCAGGAGCACACCGATGAGGCTCACGGCCATGGCGACCGGGGCAGCCATCACGAATCTGGCGATTGCACCGGCGAGATATCCGAACAGCGCGCCGGGACCGGTCAACCCCGACGAGGAGGGTTCTTCGGCGGGCCGGTCCGGTGGGGAGATGGCGTCGGCGGGATTCTCGGCGCTCACAATCGCTCCATCGGCAGTCGGGTCCCTTTCTTGACCTCCGGTTATCCGCCGACGAGGGCTGCGGGCGCGCCGGCTCCGGACACGACTGCCGCGACAGGTCCACGACTCCCCCGAACCCCGAGCGGCGACCCTAGGCAGGTGGTCCGATCCCGGGCAAGGACGCCGCGATCTTCGTTATCGTTCTGTCAAAGAGCCGCATCGCGTGCTGGTCCAACCACGCATGGTCCCAGTCGAGCCGGCGATGATGTCGCCATCGACCGTCTACCCTTGCTCGTCGTGAAGACGATCTCGGGATCCATGGACGCCAGCGGCCGGCGGGTCGCCATCGTGTGCGGTCGTTTCAACGACCTCGTCACCGAACGACTGCTGGCCGGCGCCACGGACGCGTTCATCCGTCACGGCGGCGATCGGCAGGACATCACCGTGGCCTGGATTCCCGGGTCGTTCGAAGCCCCGGTCGTCGCCAAGGCCTTCGCCGAACGGCCCGACATCGACGGAGTGATCTGCCTCGGTGCGGTCATCCGGGGGGCGACCGGCCACTACGACCTCGTCGCCGGTCAGGCGGCAGCAGGGATCCAGCGGGTGGCGGTCGACACGGGCACGCCGGTCATTTTCGGGATCCTCACCACCGATACCCTCGAGCAGGCGCTCGAGCGGGCGGGAGCCAAGGCCGGCAACAAAGGCGCCGAGGCGGCTGTCACCTTGATCGAGACCCTTTCGGTGCTCGAACAGGCTCGCTCGGGAGGCTGAGGTGTCGACCATCCTGACCGAGCTGGCCTCGGTCATCGACAGCCGGCGCCACCACAGCTCCGACAGCTCCTACACCGCCCGCCTCCTCGAGGACGGCGAACTGGCCCAGCGCAAGATCATGGAGGAGGCCTTCGAGGTGTGTCTCGAGCTGAACCGTCCAGTCGTCGACTCCGAGCGGGCGGCCGGCGAGGCTGCCGACCTGGTCTATCATCTGATGGTCGCGCTGGCGGGGGCCGGCGTGGATCCGACCGCCTTCCTCGCCGTGCTCGAAGCGAGGAGGAGATGAGCGAGCTGCTCCGGGTCGCCGTGCCGTCGAAGGGCCGGCTGCGGGACCAGACGATCGAGCTGTTGCGACACGCCGGCTACCGGGTCAGTGCCGGGCTGAACGCATCGAGGCTGACCGAAGGCATCGAATTCATCGAGATGCGACCCCGGGACGCGGCGGCCTGGCTCAGGGCCGGACGTCTCGACGCTGCATTCATCTCGACCGACACGGCGCTCGAGAACGAGATCGATACGTGGCCGGCCGTGCGGCTCGGCTTCGCCCGCTCAGATCTCGTCGTCGCCTGCAGGGAGGACCAGGCCTGGGTGGACGCCTCCGAGCTCGACGGCAAGACCGTGGCCACCCACCTGCCGGCCTGGACCGAACGGTTCTTCGCCGACCGCGGCATCACGGTCACGATCGTCGGGATGGGAGGCGCCCTCGAGGGCGTCTGTTCGGTGGGGCTGGCCGACGCCATCGTCGATCTCCGGGAGACCGGCGGCTCGCTCATGCGGAACCGCCTGCGGGTGCTGGAGACCGTGCTGTCATGCGAGGCGCTGTTCGTCACCTCGCCGGGCTCCAACCACCGCGGAATCGACCTGATGTCACTCAGGATCTCGGCTGCGTTGACGGCGCGGAGAACCCAGTACGTGATGTTGCACATCGACGCCGAGCGGGTGACTGATCTGGCCGAGGTGTTCCATGGTCTGGACGCCCCGACCGTCTTGCCCCTCGCCGGGCGGACCGACCGGGTCGCCGCCCACATGGTCGTGGAGAAGACCGACTTGTGGCGGCGCCTTCAGGAGCTTCGCCAACTCGGCGCGACCGACATCGTCGCCCTGCCGACCGACGCGATCCTGTAGCCGCTGGTCCGCTGTCGGGGAGTGTGGCGGCTTCGGACGTGATCCGCCAGCTGTGTCATGGCGGACGAGTTCGACCAAGTCGGTTTTGACGCCATCTCGGGCCGGATACAACACCGGCATGCCCGACGACGATCGCCTCGAACGACTCACGCGGGTGAGGAGGGAGCCGCCACCGCTCCGGCCGGTCACCGTGAGCGAGCGCGAGGAACTGACACCGCGCATGATCCGGCTCACGCTCGTCGGCGACGCGCTCTGCGATCTGAGGGTCGAACAGCCAGCGTCGAGCGTGCGACTGCTCGTGCCGACCCCCGGCGACGACGAGCTGGTCATCCCCGAGTGGAACGGCAACGAGTTCCTCCTCGCCGACGGGAGCCGGCCGGCACTCCGCACCTTCACGCCGCTGCGCGTCGACAATGCCATCGGCCAGCTCGACGTCGAGATCGTCCGCCACCCCGGCGGCGCCGTATCGGAGTGGGCCGAGTCGGTGGAGGCCGGCGCACCGGCGGCGATCTCTGGACCTGGCCGGGGCTACGACCACCCCTCCGCAGCCGAGTACCTGATCGTGCTCGCCGACGAGACGGCGCTCCCTGCGGCGATCCAGGTCGCCGAGACAGCGTCCGAAGGGATCGCCGTCCACCTCCACATCGAGGTGATCAGAGCGGACGCGCATCGCAACATCGAGCTGCCGGATCGACATACCGTCGACTGGTACGTCACCGAAACTGGCCAAACTCCGGGCGGCCGTCTGGTCGACACGGTCCAGACCCTCGAGCAGCTCGGCGACGACACCTTCGTCTGGGCGGCTGGGGAAGCGTCTGCCATGCAGGCGATCCGTACCCACCTGTTCGACACGTTGGGCGTGGAGCGCCAGCGCGCCACGGTGCGCGGCTACTGGAAGCCGGCCCGGGGCTGACGCCGCTCGTCGCTGAGCAACCCGCAGGGTCGCCCCTCGCTCCGCTCGGCAAAGCCACACACCTGTCGGGAGTCTCGCTCGAGGACCCGGCGAACGGCACGACCGTCGGGAATACAAAGGAGGACGATCTGCATGACAGACTGCGCCTCGGCGTGGGTGATCGGGGGTCAGTTGTCCGAGCGGTCCTCGTCGAACTCGATCAAATGGCCCATGCGTTCGGCCTTGGTACGGAGGTAGGCCATGTTGGCATCCGTCGGGACGGCCTGGAGGGGCACGCGTTCGGTGATCTCGAGACCGAACCCCTCCAAACCTCCGTACTTGGACGGGTTGTTCGTCATCAGCCGCATCTTCGACACCCCGAGGTCGACCAGGATCTGGGCGCCGATGCCATACTCCCGGCTGTCGGCCGGCAGGCCCTGCTCGAGATTGGCGTCGACGGTGTCCAGACCCTGCTCCTGGAGGCTGTACGCACGAATCTTGTGACCCAGACCGATTCCTCGACCCTCGTGACCGCGCAGGTACACCACAGCACCGGCGCCAGTTTCGGCGATCCGCTGCATGGCCATCCGCAGCTGGGGACCACAGTCGCACCGGTGAGACCCGAAGATGTCGCCGGTCAGGCATTCGGAGTGAACCCGAATGAGCGGCTCGTCGGCCAGTCGCAGATCGCCCATCACGAAGGCCACGTGTTCTTGGCCGTCGAGCATGGACTCGTAGACGATGGCGTGGAATTCTCCGACATCGGTGGGGATGCTCGCCTCGCTCACTCGCCGAACCAGCTTCTCGGTTCTCCGTCGGTACCTGACGAGGTCGGCGATCGAGATGAAGGGCAGACGATGTTCACGGCTGAACTGATGGAGATCGGGAACCCGGGCCATCGTGCCGTCGCGCATGACGATCTCGCACAGGACGCCCACCGGCGCGACACCGGCAAGGGTGCAGAGATCGATCGCCGCCTCGGTGTGCCCGGCCCGCTTGAGCACCCCGCCCTCGCGAGCTCGCAGCGGGAAGATGTGGCCCGGTCGGGCGAAATCGCTCGGGCGGGCCTCGGCGTCGACCAGCGCTCGCAGCGTCAGTGCCCGGTCGTGGGCGCTGATCCCCGTGGTCGTACCGTGCCGGTAATCGATACTGATGGTGAACGCCGTGCGCATCACCTCGGTGTTCTGCTGCACCATGAGCGGCAGATCCAGGGAGTCGGCTCGTTCGCCCGGGAGCGGTGCGCAAATGACTCCGCTCGTGTGATTGACGAAGAAACTCACCTTTTCCTCGGTGGCGAACTGG
>JBFGLT010000084.1:0-13824 GCA_041576015.1 Acidimicrobiales bacterium | reverse complement strand
CGGCGTCCGCCGTGCCGATACAGCCGGTCGAGCCCCCGACGCCGATGTCGACGCTCCCTCCGGAGACCAGTCATGAACCCAGCCGAACTCGACTTCCTTCTCGAACGCTTCGTCCAGGAGACACCAGGAGTCCTTCACACCCAGACAGTGTCGGCTGACGGGATGCACCTCGCTGCCAGTCGGGGCGTCGACGGCACCCAGTCCGACCGGTTCGCCGCCATCGCCTCTGGGCTGGCGAGCCTCACCGACTCCGCCGCCGACACCTTTGGTATGAACCCGGTCGTCCGGCAGGTGATCGAGACGGCCGAGGGCTGGATCCTGGTGGCCAGGATCAACAGCCGGGCCTCCCTCGGCGTGGTGTGCGCGCCGGAGGTCGATCTCGGCCTGGTCGGCTACGAGATGGCCATCCTGGCCGAAAAGGCCGGTGCGATGCTGTCGCCCGAGGTCATCGAGCGCCTCAAGAACTCTCTGGGGGTCTAGGACGTGGACTTCGATGACGACGAAGTTTTCGGGCGCGACGTCGTCCGTTCGTACGTGGCGACCGGCGGCCGCACCCGTTCGCACCGCATCGACCTGGCATTCGAAACCCGAGTCGAGCTGAATCCCGACGCCGAGCCGCCGACCGCGCTGCAATTCGAACGGCTGCACATCGCTCGGTACGTGCAGCAGCAATGCGTCATCTCGATCGCCGAGATCTCCGCCGCCCTGCGCCTGCCGCCGCTGACTACCCAGGTCCTCGTCTCGGACCTCGTCGCCGACACGGTGCTGCTGGCCCACGAGACCGCCGGGTCGGAGATCGATCTCGACGCTCTTTCCGACATCCGCGCCGCCATCTCGAGCCTTTGACCCAGGGAGTTCCGATGTTGCCAACGCCGCCACCGCCCGTCCCGACCCGCCGGACTCGCGCCACGTCAGCCAAATTCATCGTCGCCGGGGGATTCGGTGTCGGGAAAACCACGTTCGTCGGCTCGGTCTCGGAGATCCCGCCCCTGCGCACAGAAGAAGCCCTCACCGCCGCCGCCGCCGGCGTCGACGACGTCAGTCAGGTCGACCGAAAGACGTCGACGACCGTTGCGATGGACTTCGGGCGGATCACCGTGTCCGAGGAGTTGGTGCTCTATCTGTTCGGGACCCCGGGCCAGTCCCGCTTCTCGTTCATGTGGGATCGAATCTGCGACGGCGCACTCGGTGCCGTGGTACTGGTCGATACGCGCCGCTTCGAGGATTCTTTTGGACCGGTCGACTACTTCGAGGCCCGGGGCACCCCGTTCGTCGTCGCCGTCAACCAGTTCCCCGGATCGCCGCAGACGACTCCCGGTGAGATCACAGAAGCGCTGGCCATTCCGACGTCGGTCCAGGTCCTCCACATGGATGCGACCCGTCGTGAGGACGTGAAAGTGGTACTGGTCTCGCTGATCGACGTCCTGATGCAGCGCATGGCGACCAGGTCACGGGCGACCGCACCGCGGCGCAGCGATCTGGGACGAGTGCACGCCGCCACCTGAGCGGCACCGGGCGTCGATGGGTCACCGGCGGCGTCCCGGCCCGCTGCTAGCATCGTACAGATGTTCGTACTGGGAGTGGATCCCGGGCTCACCCGCTGCGGATTCGCCGTGGTCGAGCCGGTCCGCAACCACCGCGTGCGACCGGTTGCGTTGGGCGTCCTCCGTACCGACCCGAACCGACCAGCGGCGTCCCGACTGTCCGAGCTGGCCGGTGAGATCCGGGTGCTCATCGCCGAGTTCTCTCCAGCGGTCGTGGCCGTCGAGCGGATCTTTCTGCAGAAGAACATGACCACCGGAATCCGCGTTGCCCAGGCCGCCGGCGTGGTGATCGCCGAGGCGGCCGCCTCGGGTTGTGCGGTGTGGGAGTACTCTCCAAACGAGGTGAAAGCGGCCGTCGCCGGTCACGGCCGAGCGGACAAGGAGATGGTGCAAACGATGGTGCAGCGCCTGCTCGGACTGGCCGAACGGCCGAGTCCACCCGACGTCGCCGACGCCGCCGCTCTGGCGCTGTGCCATCTGGCGCTCATGCCGGCCGCATCGTCGGGGATTCGTCCGCGCCAGGACACCCATGCTGCAGGAACGGCCCGATGATCGGCCTGCTCCGCGGCCGGATCGTCCACCTCGATCGCGACCGCGGCGAGGTGCTCGTCGAGCTGTCGTCGGGAATCGGGTACAAGGTCTCGGTGAACACCCGTACCATGGAACGGCTCGACCCTGCGGCCGAAAGCGTGCTGTACACCTACCACCAGTTCATTCGCGATGGTGAACAACGACTCGTCGGCTTCCTGACCCGGGACGAGGTGGTCGCCCTCGAGACCCTGGTGGCCACGCCGAAGGTGGGGCCGGCGATGGCGCTGTCGATCCTGAACACCTACGGGCCGTCCGAGCTGGCGGTCATCGTGTCCTCCGACGACGTCGATGCCTTGTGCGCAGTGAGCGGAGTGGGTCGAACGACCGCTCAGCGGGTGATGGTCGAGATGAAGAACAAGCTCGTCGTCGACCTTTCCGACCCCAACTTCGCCCGGATCGGTTCTTCGGGAACCGCCCCGGGCAACGATGCCAGGGCCGACGTCGCCGACGCCTTGCTGGCGCTCGGCTACTCCGTCGCCCAGGCGCGGACGGCCACCGGGCACCTCCCCGAGCACCTGGTGGCCGGTGCCGACACCGGCATCCTGCTCAAGGAGGCGCTCCGCCACATCGAGGCAGGGCAAGCATGAGCCGGGAGGACCTCGACCTGTCGGTCGTGCGCGCCGCCGACCAGCGGGACGAACCCACCGCCGTGGACGCCCCTGACGAACCGGCGCTGCGACCCCAGCGGCTGGCCGACTTCGTGGGTCAGCCGGATCTGAAGGAGCGACTCAGCATCATCCTGGAGGCGGCACGAGCCCGCCGCGAACCACCGGACCACCTCTTGTTCGCCGGACCGCCGGGCCTGGGCAAGACGACCCTGGCCGGGATCGTGGCCAACGAGCTCGATGTCGAGCTCCAGGTCACCTCGGGGCCAGCGCTGGTCAAACCGGGTGACGTCGCAGCCATCCTGTCCAAGGTGCAGGCCGGCGACGTCCTCTTCGTCGACGAGATCCACCGGGTGCCCACCCAGGTCGAGGAGGTGCTGTATCCAGCGATGGAAGACCTCCACATCGACGTCGTCATAGGTGACGGGCCCGCTGCTCGCACACTCCGCATGCCGGTTGAACCGTTCACCCTGGTCGGCGCCACCACTCGAACCGGCCTCATCACCGGACCCCTACGAGACAGGTTCGGTGACCATTTCCGTCTGGACTTCTACAGCACCGACGACCTCCAGGCGATCGTCCTGCGGGCCGCATCGATTCTCGGCATCACCATCGCAGCCGACGCCGCCCGGGAGATCGCCTCCCGATCCCGGCGAACCCCGCGCATCGCCAACCGTCTGCTCCGCCGGGTCCGCGACTGGGCCGAAGTCCGGGGCACCGGGGTGATCGATCTCGAGGCCGCCCATCGGGGCTTGGCCATGAACCAGGTCGACGAGGGTGGGCTCGACAAGGTCGATCGGCTGTTGCTCACGACCATCTGCGAGAACTTCGACGGCGGCCCGGTCGGTCTCTCCAACCTGTCCATCAGCCTCGGTGAACCCAAGGACACCGTCGAGGACGTGATCGAACCCTTCCTGATCCAGCAGGGGTATCTGGTACGAACACCGGCCGGACGGGTCGCCACACCGTCGGCCTGGCGGCACCTCGATCTCCCCCCACCCGGGAACAAGCCGCCCGATCCGCACCTCCCGCAGCTGTTCGACAACGACTCGTCCTGAGGGAGCCAGGGCGGTGCCGACACAGCCGCGCTCTGGCGACCGGCCCGAAGCCGAACGGTACGCCTATGACCTCCGGCCCGATCAGATCGCCCAGCGGCCCGTCGAACCGCGGGACCGGGCCCGGCTCCTCGACGCCCGTGACCTGGACCATCCGGTGGACCGCCTGGTACGTGACCTCGGTTCGATCCTGCGGGCCGGGGATCTGGTCGTCGTCAACGACACTCGGGTCCGGCGGGCCCGTCTGCGACTCTCCAAGGTCACCGGAGGCGCTGCCGAGGTGCTGCTCATCGAGCCGACGGGCGATCCCGCCGAGTGGCTGGCTCTGGTCAAGCCGGCACGCCGGTTGCCGGTCGGAACCATCTTGTACGAGTCCGACCGGGCCGTCATCGAGATCGTGGCGGTCGAAGCCGGAGGACGGAGGCGGGTTCGGGTGCTCGATGATGCGATCGCTCGAGAGGCCGGTGTCCTGCCGCTCCCGCCGTACATCAAGATCGAGCCGTCCGACCCCGACCGCTATCAGACCGTGTACGCGGACCGCCCGGGTTCGGTTGCCGCACCGACCGCCGGTCTGCACTTCACCAGCGAGCTGCTGGACCGGCTGGCCGCGCAGGGGGTGGAGCGGGTCGCCATCGATCTCGAGGTCGGGCTCGGCACGTTCGCCCCGATGTCGGCGCTCCGGCTCGACGACCACGGGATGCACGCCGAACGCTACCGTGTCGATCCCGGCGTCTGGGAACGGGTCGGCGCCGCCGGCCGGGTGATCGCCATCGGCACCACCGTCGTTCGCACGCTCGAAACCGTGGCGCGCACCGGCGAATTGGTCGGCGAGACGAGCCTGTTCATTCGCCCCGGGTTTGACTGGAAGGTCGTCGACGCCCTCTTGACCAACTTCCATCTGCCGCGCAGCACGCTGCTCGTGCTCGTCGAGGCGTTCATCGGTCCGCGCTGGCTGGAGATCTATCGCGATGCCCTCGATCGCGGCTACCGGGTCGGCTCTTTCGGTGACGCCATGTTTCTGCTCCGGGAAGAATTGCCCAGCCGCTAAAGTGCACGGGACTGGAGTGCCGATTCGCTGGTGTGGCTCTCACCAGGACTGATCTAGCGGTTCGCCCCATGCGCACGCCCTCCACGCTGCTCGGGCGTCGGGTCGGCTCGGCGGTCGCGGTGATCGTCATGGCAGCCGGTCTGCTCACCGGTTTCCCGGCGTTGCCCGCGGCAGCGCAGACCGATCCGACCCCGACGCTGCTGTGCGACGAACCGGGCGAAGTCACCGCCCGGATGTACCGGGTGTACTTCGGGAGGGTCCCCGACGCAGCGGGGTTGGAGTACTGGACCGATGTCTATCTTCGATCCCAGAGCTACCGAACCGTCGCCTGGAACATGGCGCAGTCTGCGGAGTACCGCGCTCGATGGGACGGGATCGATGATCGGACCTTCATCTCCGAGCTGCTCTACCGCAATCTGCTCGAACGTGATCCCGATCAGGCCGGTCTCGACTACTGGCTCGGTCGCCTGGAAACCACTCCCCGCGACCAGCAGGCCATCTACTGGGTAATCCAACCCGAGATGAAGACCAAGCATCCCGTTGTCGAACCCGCCGACTGTGCGCTGCTCGACCAGCTGGTGAGCCTTCCCGGCGGCAAGGCCCTCGAGGTCGATTTCGCGAGCGTCGAGATCGGAACATCGAGTCATCGCTGTGCGGTGGCCTCGATCAACGCCAACTGGGTCCACCGAGACGGCGCGGAGCCGTTCTCCGAGCACGTCGGGTTCGCCGTCGTCGACGGTGAGATCGTGCCGTCCCGGGGACCGAGCCCCGGTGTCGACGTGAACGCGAACACCGTGCACGGCGACGACAACAGCCGCGGGATCCTCGGACTCCGGCGCAACGCCGACGGTGGGACCCAGGACGAGTTCAGCCACACGTTCGATCCCTCGGTCGGCGCCCTCAACATCCTCTCCCATGGACCTGGCCGGGGTGATCGAACCCTCCAACTCCACGCCAACTACTGGGACGACAGCCCCGGTCATCAGTTCTACGACCCCTACAAGTTCGATGGCAAGTACCACGGCTGGGACTGGGCCGTCGGCGGGATCACCATGGTGGTCGACGGCCAGCAGAACGTCGTGATGAGCGGTCAGTCCTACACGTTCGAGACGACGCGGCATTCCTTTGCGGCGTTCGACTCCGCCGGCGGAACGTTCATCTTCGGTTCGACGACCGCCATGACGGCCCAGCAGTTGGTGGACTGGCTCCGGGCCCGCGGCTACCACGACATCATGAAGATGGACGGCGGAGGGTCGGTGGAGTTCAACGAGTCGGGCCGGTCCACAGTCGCCGGCACCACGCGCCCGCTACCGGTGTGGCTGGGCGTCGGCTGCTGAGGAGCGGGCCAGATCCCAGGACCACAGGTGGTGGATCTCGGACCGGAGCTGCTGGAACGTGCCCTCCGCGATGGCCGACCGCATCCGCCCGGTGAGGTCGCTCAGCCACGCCAAGTTGTGCAGCGTGAGGATTCGCCCGCCGCTCGGTTCACCCGACTTGAGCAGATGCCGGAGGTATCCACGGCTGTAGCGGCTACTCAGCGGATGATCGAACTCGGGGTCGATGGGCCGATCGTCACGCTCGAACTCGGCCCTCTTCAGATTCAGCCGTCCCGTCGACGTCAGCGCCGTTCCGTGTCTGGCCAAACGGGTCGGGAGGACGCAGTCGAACATGTCGATCCCGTGGGCGACGGCGTCGACCAGGCCCACCGGATCGCCCAGCCCCATGAAGTAGCGGGGCCGGTCGGCCGGGAGCTCGGCCGTGGCGGCGGCGATAGCTGGGACCATCAGACCGCGCATCTCGCCGACGCTCAACCCGCCAATGGCATAGCCGTCGAAGCCGATCTCGACGGTGCGAGCCGCCGACTCTGCCCGCAGGTCGGTATCGGTTCCGCCCTGGACGATGCCGAAGAGCGCCTGGCCCGGCCGGGTGTGAGCGTCCCGGTTGCGTTCGGCCCACCGGAGCGTGCGTTCCATGGCGCCGGTGACCATCTCTTGCGACGAGGGGAGTGGGGGCACGACGTCGAGCATCATGGCGATGTCCGCCCCCAGTTGTTCCTGCACACGGATCGCCCGTTCCGGTGTGAGGAGCTGGTGGGAACCGTCGTAGACGCTTCTGAAGATCGCTCCTTCCTCGGTCACTTTCGGCCGGAGAGAGAACACTTGGTAGCCGCCCGAATCGGTGAGAAGGTGGCCGTCCCAGCCCATGAATTCGTGGAGGCCGCCCAGCGACGCGACGACGTCGGCCCCAGGGCGTTCCATCAGGTGGTAGGCGTTGCCCAAGACGATCTGGGTGCCGAGCGTCTCCAGGTCGGCGGTGTCGAGCGTCTTGACCGCACCGCGTGTGCCGACCGGCATGAACACGGGGGTCTGGAGTTCGCCCCGTGGCGTGGAGATCGTTCCTGCGCGAGCGTTGCCGTCGATGTGCTCGAGGGTGATCCGAAAGGGGGTCACGACCGACTGACGCCCTCAGGCTCGCTCCGGCGGGGGATCGGGCCAGCGTTCCTTGACCCACACGAGTAGGGGAGCGGCGAGGAAGACCGAGGAGTAGGTGCCGAGCAGCAGGCCGATGAGGAGGGCGATGGCGAAGCTGCGGAGACTGTCTCCGCCGAGCAGGAACGCACCGATGAAAAGCATCGAGACCACCGGGAGGACGGTGGTGATCGTCGTGTTGATCGATCGCATGATGACCTGGTTCATCGACCGGTTCACGAGGTCTGAGTAGTTGCTCCGTCCGGCCGCCTCGATCCAGTTCTCCAGGACCTTGTCGTAGACGACCACCGTGTCGTAGAGCGAGTAGCCCAGGATGGTGAGCAGGGCGATGACGGTGGCCGGGCTCACCTCGAAACCGAACAGCGCGTAGACGCCCACCGTCACGGCCAAGTCGTGAACGACGGCGACCAACGCCCCCACTGCCATCTTCGGTTCGAGCCGCACGCCCAGGTAGAGCGCGACCACCACGAAGAACAGCAACAGCGCACGGACCGCCGAGTTGGTGATCTGATCTCCCCAGGTCGGGCCGACGGTGTCTCGGGAAATCTGCTCGCCGGCCACGACGACTTCGTCGAGCGAGGCGCCGACCCGGTCGTACTCGTCTGACCGTTCGGTCGGGATCTGGATCCGCATCAGCAAGGTCCCGTCGGCGTTCTCGATGCGCTGAATCCTCGCCTCGGGCAGATCGACCAAGCTGCGTACGTCGGCAACCGATGTCGACTCCGCGACAGGAACCGAGAACAGGGCACCGCCCTCGAACTCGATGCTCTGATTCAGGGGCCGGACGAGGACGATAACCGCACACAGGACGACCAACCCGAGCGAGATCGGCAGCGTTTTCCGCCAGATCGGGCGGAAATCCAGATTGGCCCGGCTGTTGTACAGGTCGGCGGCGAGGCTCATGTCTTCGTCTTTCGTCGCTTGGAACGACCGGTTCGTTCTTTGAGCAGTGCGGCGGTGATGGCGCCTTCGGGCAGACCGAGCAGACGTGGGTTGCGTTGCACCGAGCCGGTCTCGGCCAGCCACAGGAGCATCGGGCGCATGAACACCATGGCGATGACGAGATCGAGGATCGTCGCCAGACCCAGGTAGAGGGCGAAGCCCTTGACCGCCCCGACGGTGAGGACGTACAGCAAGAAGGCGGCGATCAAGGACACGACATCGGCCTTGATGATCGTGCTGATCGAGTTGCGATAGGCGCGTTCTACGGAGGTCTCGACCCGCTTGCCGCTGGCGACGGCGTCCTTCACGTTCTCGAAATAGACGATGTTCGAGTCAGCCGACACCCCGATGGCCACGATCAACCCGACGATGCCCGAGAGCGACAGTGCCAGTCCGACCTGGGCGCCGAGAAAGGCGACGATCGCCCACAGCAACATGGCCGAGATCACCAACCCGGTGATGGCGACCAACCCGGCCAGCCGGTAGTAGGCGACGAGGAACAGCGCCACCAGGGACACTCCGATCAGCCCGGCGATGACGCCGGAACGAAGCACGTCGGTGCCGATGCTGGCACTGATGGTCCGGGTCTGCTGGGCCTCGAGCTGCACCGGCAGGGCGCCAAACCGCAGAGCGGTCGCCAGATCGTCGGCCTCTTCGGGGGTGAAGTCACCGGTGATCTGGATCTGGTCCCGGCTGAAGACGGGATCGTTGATGGTGGGCGCCGACTGCACCAGACCGTCGAGCACGATCGCCAGGCGGCGCGTGGGGCATTCCGGCTGGGCCTGGTTGCAGATCACCGCCGCCTGGTTGAACAGGTTGATGCCGTCTGCGCCCTCTCGAAAGACCGGGTTGACCGTCCATCCCTGGCCGCCGCCCAGTCCCGCCGATGCCGACTCCAGGGCGGCGCCGGTCAGCAGGGTCGGCCCCAGGCACAGGATCGAGCCGTCCTCGGATGGTAACAAGACGACCCGATCGGGGTCGTCGTCCTCGCGTGAAGTGATGACACCGCTCAGGCACCGCTCGGTAATCTCGATCTCCTGGGGGGTCAGGGTGGCGGCTGGCTGCTCGGGTGCCGGGGTTTCGGGGGCTTCTTCGTCTCCATCGGTGGTCTGACGGTTGAAACGAGGGAGTCCGAGCCCCTCCTCGTCTTCATCGGTGCCGGTCTCCGGCGGATCCGGCTCGGCCGGCGAGAGCTCACCCGGATCGAGCAGTCCGAAGTCGATCAACACCGGCCGGAAACGCAGCTCGGCGGTCTGGCCAACCAGCTCCAGCGCTCGTTGCTGCTCCTCGACGCCGGGCAGGTCGACGACGATCGTACGCCCCTGGCGACTGATCTCGGGCTCGGCCACCCCGAGGGCGTCGACCCGGCTGCGGATGATGTTGGTCGCCTCGATCAACGCCTCCTCGGAGGCTTCCTCGGTCGGCTGGTACACCACCGACACGCCACCCTGCAGATCGAGACCGAGCAAAGGCCGGTTGCCCGCCACGAGCGTGGCGGCGAAGGCGACGACGCTCACGACCAGGAGAGCAAGGGCCCTGGCCAGCTGGGAACTCATGCGTCCTCGTGGTCTTCGGCTGCATCGAGGCGCGAGGCGATCGACGACCGCGTGTACTTCAACTCCACCCCTTCGGCGACCTCGACGTACACGATCGTCTCGTCGAGTGCGGTGATGAAGCCGTGGACTCCGCTGTTCATCACCACCTCGTCGCCCTCGGTGAGACTCGACTGCAGCGCCCGGTAGTCTCGTCGCCGCTTGAGCTGAGGAAAGATGAACCCCAGGTAGACGGCGAGGACGAGGGCGGGGAGGATCAGGTTCTCCATATCGCTTCGTCACGGTACTGGCTGGCGACCGATCCTGTGTCGATAGGCAGGACGGCGCCGGCTGCGAAGGGTCGCAGATCGCCTCTGGGCGCGATCGGGTACGCCCTACACTGGGGGTATGGCCATGACCGTCCAACGGGTCCTCCCGTGGCGCCGAGAGCGACCCCTCCCCGAGGTTGCCCTCGAGCCGGTGCTGGCGGCGCTGGCCGGTCCGAGCCGCAGGGTCGATCAGGAGATGATCGCCACCGCCTACGACATGGCGAGCGAGGCCCACACGACCCAGCGTCGCAAATCCGGCGAGCCCTACATCACCCATCCACTGGCGGTTGCCCGGATCGTGGCCGGGCTGGGCGTGGATGCGGTCACGGTTGCCGCTGCGCTCCTTCACGACGCCGTCGAGGACACCGGGATGACCCTCGGCGACATCGAGGCCAAGCTCGGCCCCCAGGTCGCCCAGATCGTCGATGGGGTCACCAAGCTGGATCGCATTCGGTTCGAGTCCAAGGAGGCTCAGCAGGCCGCCACGTTCCGCAAGATGCTGGTGGCGATGAGCAAGGACCTGCGCATCCTGATCATCAAGTTGTGCGACCGCCTCCACAACCTTCGCACGATCGGCGCGATGCCCGCGTGGAAGCAGGAGCGCACCGCACGAGAGACGCTCGACGTCTATGCCCCGCTCGCTCACCGACTGGGCATGCAGGAGATCAAGACCCAGCTCGAGGACCTGTCCTTCGCCGCCCTCCACCCGAAGCGGTACGCCGAGATCGAGGACATGGTCGCCGTGCGGGCTCCCGAACGGGACCTCCTGCTGACCCAGCTGATCGGCGAAGTGGAGATGAAACTGCACCAGCTCGGAATCGAGGGCCGGGTCTACGGCCGCGAGAAGAACCTCTACAGCATCTACGAGAAGATGATGTTGAAGGACAAGACCTTCGCCGAGATCCACGATCTGATCGGGATCCGGGTCGTCGTCGACTCGATTCGTGACTGTTACGCGGCGCTCGGTTCGATCCACGCCACGTGGAAGCCGGTCCAGGGCCGGTTCAAGGACTACATCGCCATGCCGAAGTTCAACCTCTACCAGTCCTTGCACACGACGGTGATCGGTCCGCTGGGCAAGCCGATCGAAGTGCAGATCCGCACCTTCGAGATGCACGAACGGGCCGAGCGCGGGGTGGCCGCTCATTTCGTGTACAAGGATCGCGACGACTCGTCGTCGCCCTGGCTCGAACGGATCGTCGACTGGAACACCGACACCTCCGATCCACTGGCGTTCATGGCCAACCTGAAGACCGATCTCGACAGCGACGAGATCTACGTCTTCACCCCGGCCGGGGACGTCGTCACCCTTCGGGCGGGTGCCACGGCGATCGACTTCGCCTACGCCATCCACACCGACGTCGGTCATCGGACGATCGGCGCCAAGATCGACGGTCGCCTGATGCCGCTGTCGGAGAAGCTGGAGAGCGGTCAGACCGTCGAGGTCCTCACCTCCAGGGTGGAGGGCGCTGGTCCGTCCCGCGACTGGCTGGCCTTCGCCACCACACCGAGAGCGACCTCCAAGATCAAGCAGTGGTTCTCCAAGGAACGGCGATCGGACTCCATCGCCGCCGGTGCCGAGGCGATCACCAAGGCGCTCCGCAAGGAGAACCTGCCGGTGCGGTGTCTCGCCGACGATGGCACCCTCGACCGGGTCGCCGATGAGCTCAACTACGACGACCTGGCCGCCCTGCACGCTGCGGTGGGCGAAAAGCACGTGTCGGCCGAAGCGGTCGTCCAGCGCCTCAAGCGGATCCTCGAGGGCGAAGCACCCACCGCTGACGACGCCGTCCAGCCGATCACCGCCCGCCGCCCCAAACGCTCCACCTCCGGGACGGGGATCCACGTCGAGGGTCTCGACGATGTACTGGTGCGCCTGAGCCGGTGCTGCACCCCCGTCCCTGGCGATGAGATCATCGGGTTCGTGACGCGAGGCCGAGGCGTGTCGGTCCACCGGGCCGATTGCGCCAACGCCCTGTCCCTGACCCAGTCCCAGAACGACCGCCTGATCGACGTCGACTGGTCAGCGGACCGGGCTGACGATCTCTACGTCGCCGCTGTCGAGATCAAGGCCTACGACCGTCAGAACCTCCTCAGAGATTTGTCGGCCATCTTCGCCGAGCACCAGATCAACATCGTCGGATCGAGCACCGTCACCGGCGCTGACCGCATCGCCCGTCTCCAGTTCGAGTTTGAGATCGCCGACCCCGGCCACTTGACCACGCTTCTCTCCCGCCTGCGGCGCGTCGAGGCCGTGTACGACGCCCATCGCATCCTGCCCGGCGGCCGGTGACCGAGCCGCCGCCCGCCGGCGGCCTGCTAGCCTGAGCGACGCGCCGCGGACGTGGTGGAATTGGCAGACACGCCAGGTTTAGGTCCTGGTGCCAGCGATGGTGTGAGGGTTCGAGTCCCTCCGTCCGCACGCCTGGCGGTGCCGCTGGTCAGCTGAGCCACGTGCAGGATCGGACGACGGCATTCGAGCCGTCCGGGCACGTGACGTCCTCCCAGGGGCCGGTGCCGAGGGTCGCTTCGCCGGTCGAGTTGCCGAGATCGACCTTGGACATGGCGGCCAGGTCGAAGTCGGTCCACTGGATGACGCCGTTGTCGATCTTGACGTCGTCGAAGGTCGCGCTCTTGAAGCTGACCATGGTTAGCTCCGACCCGCCGAAATCGACGGAGGTGAACGAGCTGCGATCGAACCGGGCACTGTTGGCCACCAGGTTCTTCAGATTGGTGTCACGGACCAATGTGTCGGTGAAGTCGGCACCGGTCATGGTGGCCCCTTCGAGCTTGGCCCTTACCAGTGTCGCCCCGGCGAAGCTGGATCTGTTCAGGTTGGCTCGCACGAATTCGGTCTCGTGCAGCGTGGCACCCGCAAAAGTGGCGGCCGTGAGCTCGTCGTCGTCAAACAACGCCTTGGTCAGATCGGCCCCGGTGAAGTCGGCCCGGACCATCGTGGCGTCGTGGAAATGGGCGTCGGTGAGATCGGCACCGGAAAAGTCGGCGTCGGTCCAGTCGCCTCCCCGAATCTCTGATCCGGCCAGGCTGTAGCCGGACAGATCGAGAGGCCCGCCCGAGCGGAGGTCGCACGTGAAGAATTCGGCACGGTTCAGCTGCCGGAACTCGGCGGCGGTGATGCCGGGTTGCCCGAGGCACTCGCCGATGATCGCCGGCAGGGGGCCATCCGGGGCATGGTTGGCGGGCGCAGTGGTCGTCGTGGTCGGCGCGGTGGTTGTGGTCGTGGCGGTGGTTGTGGTCGTGGTGGTCGGCGCGGTGGTTGTGGTCGTGGTGGACGGCGCGGTGGTTGTGGTCGTGGTGGACGGCGCTGTGGTGGTCGTCGTGCTGGTCGGCGGAGCCGACGCACCCGATACCGGCGCAGTCGTCGTCGGGAGCCAGGTCGGCGGGATCGTTGGCGCCGCCGTCGTCGGCGTCGTTGAATCGGTCGGAACAGTCGCGCCCGGCTCCGGCGTGGCGGCAGTCGTCGCGGTGTCGAGCGACACGGACAGAGCGGTCGCCGGCCCGCCGGCGGGGGTAGTGACGGGCACGGTGGTCTCGCCGCCGACCGCCGGCACATCGGTGTGCGCCAGATACTCCACCTGGGCCCCGGCGCTACCGGCCGTCGCGCCGGTGGCGTTGGCGGGGGCAACGACGGCGGGCGCCGCCGCCGAGGCGACCGCCGACACGCCGCT
>JBFGLT010000083.1:0-13927 GCA_041576015.1 Acidimicrobiales bacterium | reverse complement strand
TTCGTCGGTTCGATCGACGGCCTCGGCGCTGGCACGCTGGAGTGGACCGAAGAGTGGACCAGCATCGACGGTGTCCACCGGTCCTCGGGCACGATCACCGGGGGAACCGGCGACTTCGCCGGCGCCACGGGCACCCACACGTTCTCGCTCCGCACGACCAACTTCATCGACCAGACCTCCGAAGAGGTCATCGGCACGGTCTTCTTCGACATCGTGCTGCCGAACGACGGCTGAGAGGCCGGCAGGAGCGGCCCCGGCCCGGCAGCCGTCGCTGCCTGGGCGGGGCCACTCGACACCGGGGCGCGATGCGACTACCAAGGATGACCGGAACGAATTGCGAGGGGGTCGGCGATGGAGCTTGGAGCATTCTCGGTCAGCTTGAACGTCAGTGATCTGGCGGCATCGAAGGCCTTCTACGAGACGCTTGGCTTCTCCCAGACCGGCGGGGACGGCGACGGCTACGTCATCATGGTCAACCCGCCCGCGGTCATCGGCCTGTTTCACGGCATGTTCGAGGGGAACATCCTCACGTTCAACCCGGGCCTGTCGCTCGAGGGTCAACTCGAGAGCTTCGAGGACATCAGGGACATCCGAAACCAGCTCGTGGCGGCTGGTCACGAGCTCTCGGTCGACCTCGATCCCAGCGAGTCGGGCCCCGCCCACCTTCAACTCGAAGACCCCGACGGCAACGCCATCCTGATCGATCAGTTCTTCCCCCGACCCGACCGGGCGAGCGAATAGAACTGCGCATCCATGCGCGTCGGTATCGCTCATCATTTCGGTTGGGCGGTGGCGGTCACCGCTTCATCGGAGGGAACCGTGGTCGACCGTCGCAGAATCGACCTGATCGAACCGGGCGTCCCGACCGCACCGATCCATCACGAGGGCAAAGGGCTCGACGACGAGGCTGTCGTTGCGTTGGTCGCCGAGGTGCGAGCCTCGGCGCAGCGGGCGATCGCAGCAGGGTTCGGCGATCTCGAACGAGATGTCGCAGGGCCGATCGCATCGATTTCCCTGCGCGAGTGGCCGGCCGACTTTCCCGACGACATCGTCGCCCAGCGTCGCCCTCCCTACGAGGCGCGGGCTGACTCGGTCATGTACCGGCAGGTGCTGGCCCAGTGCGCACACAATCGAGGCTGGCCGGTCCACCTCTTCGACGCCAAGGTGGTCGAGGCACAAGCGGAGAGAATCCTCGGCGGACGAGCGCACGCGGTCCTCCACGGTCCGCGAACCGAACTGGGTCCGCCCTGGACCAAAGATCACCGGATAGCGCTGGCCGCTACCATCGTCGCCGGAGTCACCTCGTGATCGACGAGCTGTCGCTCAACGCCAAGCCACCGCCCCGCCTGTTCGGCATACCCGCTCGGGATGCAGCGGTCGTCGCCGTGATTCGCCGAGGCCCGTCGGACTGGTGCCAGCTCGGCCGCTGGGACTGGGCCGCTCCATCGTTCGAAGCGGGTTCATGGATCCGGGGAACGGTCCCGCCGCAGAAGTGTGATCTCTCGCCCGACGGGCGTTGGTTTGCCTATTCGGCGGTCAACTACCCCGGTCGATGGGAGGCGGGGGCGGTGTACGAGGCCATCTCCCGCCTTCCCTGGCTCACCGCCCTCGCCGCCTGGAACGCCGGCACCACCTACACCCGCGGAATCCACTTCACCGACGAGATCGGGCGCAACGACCTCGGCGATCCCGACGTGGGCGACCTCGGCCCGCTCCTACGCTTCCAGGGACTGGCGATCACACGCCCGGACCAGTACGCCGTGGAGCGGCGGCGAGGCTGGACTGAGTCGAGCGACACGCCATCACGTCGGGACGGCGATCTCTGGGATCGCAAGAGGGAGGTGGAAATGGTGAAAGCGCGTCCGGGCGGCGGACCGATCCTCCACGTCCTCGGGGCCTACGCCGCCCACCGGGAGTTTCCCGAGTGGTACGAGGGCGTTCTGTACTACCTCGAGCGGAATGACCAGCTCGAGGAACTCGACGCCCAGTGGGCGGACTGGTCCAGCGATGGCCGTCTGCTCATCGCCACCCTCACAGGACGACTACAGATCCGCACCCTCGACGGCGCCGTCGACTTCGACCACGACCTGTCGTTGGCCGAGCCAGACCCCTGTCCCCCTCCCGTCGAGGCCGAGCGGTGGTGACATCTGGCGGAGCGTCGCGCCGGACTGATCGATGGATCGCCCTTGATCGCCCCTTGATCGAACCAGCGCGAGAGTTCACGCTGGAACCGTGGCCGAGCCGGACCCGCCACCGGCGGAGAGGTGAATCGAGGTCAGCGTGCCGGTTCTGGAGCGGAGTGACCTACTGGAAGAACTGGACGGTTTGCTCGACGCAGCCCGTGGCGGTCGCGGCGCCGCCGTCTTCGTAGCCGGCGAGGCGGGGGTCGGCAAGACCACGCTGGTGCAGTCGTTCCTCGCCGGACTGGATCGCTCGACCAGATCGCTGGTCGGTGCCTGCGATCCGCTGTCGACACCGAGGCCACTCAGTCCGCTCCTCGATGTTGCATTGGATCCACGGTCGGGCCTCTCGAGCCTCGTCGACGCACAGGCCAATCCGTATGAGATGTTCGACGCCGTGCTCGAGATGCTTCGCCGTACGGACCACCCGACCGTCCTGGTAATGGAGGACGTCCACTGGGCCGATCAGGCGACGTTGGACCTGGTGAGATACCTCGGCCGCAGGGCCGGAGGGACACGTGCGCTCGTGATATGTACCTATCGAGACGACGAGGTCGGAGGGGATCATCCGCTCCGCCCGGTTCTCGGCGACCTGGCTCCCTCCCGGGAATGGGTGCGGCGCCTCCACCTGAAACCGCTGTCGGTGGACGCCGTCGCCCAACTGGCGAAGGACCACGACGCTGACCCGGTTCGCGTGCACGAACTCACGGGTGGGAACCCGTTCTACGTCACAGAACTCCTGGCGGCCGGCGGCGCGCTCCCGGCGACCGTCGCCGATGCCGTGATGGCTCGGGTCGAGCGGCTCGACGGTGACGCCCGCCGGATTGTCGAGGTCACCTCGATCGCTCCGAGGTCACTGGAGGTTGCCTACGCCAGAGAGCTCGCTGGCGTCGATCTCGCGGCGGCTGAGCGGGCCGTCCACGCCGGTGTGCTCGTCGGGCGTGGTGAACGTCTCGGCTTCCGCCACGAGCTCGCTCGCGCCGCCGTGGAGGCCTCGATGCTGCCGGCTCGCTGCATCGAACTGCACCACCGCATGATCGAACTCCTCGAGGCTGCTCCGAGACGAGATCTCGCTCGCCTCGCTCACCATGCACACCGAACGGGGGAGGCGACGACGGTGCACCGGTACGCGCCTGCGGCCGCCGAGGAGGCGCAGGCACGGGGCGCCCACCGGCAGGCCGCCGAGTTCTACGCCGCCGCCATCGACCATACCGGCGGCGTCTCGCCCGACGAGCTGGCCGAGCTCCGGCTTCGCCTCTCCTGGGAGCTGTACATCTTGAACCGCCCCGAAGAAGCAGCGGCGACGGTTCGGGCCGCCGTCGAGCATTTCCGGCACCGGGGCGACCGAGTCGCCCTGGCCCGGGCGCTTTCGGCGCAGGCTCGGGTCGATTGGAACCTCGATCCGGATCTCGCTCGCGCCACGGTCGAAGAGGCGATCTCGCTCCTGGAGAGTGAACCTCCCGGACAGCCTCTGGCCTACGCCTACTACCTGGCCGGCCACATGAACATGCTGGCTCGGCGCTACGAGCCGGCGGTGGCCTTTGCTCAGAGGTGTCTCGAGGTTTCGCGAGCCCACGGGTTGGGACGCGAGCACGAGCTCGGGACCCTGGCGTTGGGGACAGCCGAACTCGTGGTTGGCGATCCCGACCTCGGCATCGATCTACTCGAGGGCATCGTCGAACGAGCGACCGACGACAAGGAGTACCGCAACCGGCTCGTAGCGCTCGGGATGCTCGGTTCCGGTGGCGGCGAGGTCAGGCGATACGCACGCGCCGAACATTGGCTACAGGATTCGATCCAGCTCGCCGGACGGTTCGACGAGGACTACACCGCCGAATACTCAACGGCCTGGTTGGCGAGGATTGCGTTCGAGCGGGGGAACTGGGACCATGCCGCCACGCTGGCCGCCGAGGTCGATGTCGACGGCGCCAGGATCACCCGCCTGACCGCCGGCGGGACCCTGGGGCGGGTACGGGTGCGGCGAGGCGACCCAGGCGCCGAGGAGCTGTTGAGCGAACTGGCCGGGCTGGCCGCCGACCAGGAGCTCCAGCATCGGTGGCCGATCACGGCCGGTCTGGCTGAACTGGCCTGGCTCCGAAACGACGCGGCCCTCGGCCGCGAGATCGTCGAAGCCGACTACCGGCGGGCGCTGGCCACCGACAGTGCCTGGGCGAAAGGCGAGTTGGGTTTCTGGATGTACCAATGCGGAGGGATCTCCAGTCCGCCGGCGGGGGCTGCCGAGCCGTTCGCCCTCCACATGTCCGAACGATGGTCCGAGGCAGCGGCGGCGTGGCAGCAGATCGGCTGCCCCTACGAGAAGGCGCTCGCCTTGGCCGCCGGCGGAGACGAGCGAAGCCTCCGGACGGCGCTTCACCTCCTGCAACGGCTCGGTGCGAGGCCGGCTGCCGATCGCATCCGGGCCGAGATGCGGGCGCTCGGGATCGAGGACGTGCCACCCCGCCCGCGAGCGAGCACACGATCGGCTCCGGCGATGCTGACCGGCCGGCAGCTCGAAGTCCTCGAACTGTTGCGGCAAGGCCTCACCAACGCCGAGATCGGCGAACAGCTCTATATCTCCACCAAGACCGCCGGCCATCACGTCTCGGCCATCCTTCGCAAGTTGGGGGCCCGATCTCGGACCGAGGCGGCTGCCAGGGCTGCCGTGATGGGTATCGACCGGCAGCATCCCTAGAGGAGCGCCCTGCTCGACAAATAGGGAGATCGCCCGACGAACCGATTCGGAGCTTCTCCCTAAGGTCGAGACGTGGCCGGACGGTCTGGCCGGACAGGAGGAAGACATGCCGAGATACATGGTGGAGCGCACCTTCGAGGGTGGTCTGGAGATCCCGACCAACCGGGAAGGAGCCGAAACGTGCCTGGGCGTGGTCGGCAACAATGCTCGGGAACAGGTGACCTGGGTCCAGTCGTTCGTCTCGGCCGACAAGGCGAAGACATTCTGCGTCTACGACGGGCCCACTCCGGAGGCGATCCGCCGGGCGGCCGGGCTCAGCTCGCTGCCCGTCGACTCCATTACCGAGGTGAGGGTGCTCGACCCCTACTTCTACGTCGGTGAATCTGCCTGAAGAGGATCGCCGTCACGCCGAAAAGGAGCGCAGGTTTAACGGGGCAGCGCCCAGGCAAGAACGACCCCAACCTGGTCGCAGCGCTCCTGAGGAGGTGAAGGCATGCGAAACGGAATCATCACCATCATCATTCTCGTCCTCGCAGTAATCGGGCTCCTGGCCCTCCTGTAAGAGAGACGAGTCCGACAACGATCCAGCAGCGACGTCCACACGGACGTCGCTGTCTGCGTACGGGCAGTTGAGCGAGACATGATCGAAAAGGGGGTGATCTGGCCCTGCACCCCGTAGCCTTGTGTCACCGCCCGGTCGTTGCCGGGCACGAAATGAAGAGGAAATCGTGCAAGGAACAGTAAAGTTTTTCAACGCGGAGAAGGGCTTCGGCTTCATCTCCCGCACCGATGGTGACGACGTGTTCGTTCACTACTCGAACATCACCGGCCAGGGATACCGGACCCTCGCCGAGGGGCAGACGGTCGAGTTCGACCTCGCCCCAGGCCGGAAGGGCCAGGAAGCGCACAACGTCCGGCCTGTCTGAGCCACCCGGCCCCAGCCGGCATCTCTGGCGCTACGAGCCTGTAGCGGCCGGACCGAAGAATCCGCCCGCAGGCGGACCGATTAGTCGACCACCTCGACACCCTGCCAGAACGCAATCCGCCCGCTGACGAGCCGCCGGGCCAGCGGCCAGGGCTTTTCGTAGGCGAAGGCAGCGTCGGTCGCCACTTCGGTCTCGCCCGCCACATGCCAGTACCGGGCCTTGCCCTTCCACGGGCAACGACTCGTCGTCGGGCTTTCCAGCAACACGTCTTCCCGCACGCTGACCTGCGGGAAGTAGCTCATCCCCTCGACTACTCGGACGTCGTCGCTTTCGGCGACGACCACCCCGTCGAACACTGCGCGGGCCATGATCCGACCGTAACCGTCGATCGGTGGCCGTGCAGTCCCTCGGGCGGAGCGACCGTCGCCGTGGGCCAATCCGGTGGCCGTTGGCCCGACCCCCTATGGTGGTGCTGCGTCGAACCTCGAGCAGCCGCCAATGAACCAGCCACTGAACGAACCGACAGTTCCGGTTCCGGAACTCATGGCCGCGGCGATCGACCGGACGTCACGGCACATCGCCGCCACTGGCGCGAGGTGGACCGGCCGGCAGCGCGTCGCGTTCGCAGAAGCTGCCCGAGCGGCCATGGCCGGCATCACCAAGAACTCTGACGGGCCCATCACCCCGGCGATCGACACCGCTCGGAAGGTCGCCACCCGGGCCCATGCGATGACCGAAGTCGACGTCAACAGCCTCGCCGATCCGGCGGCCTACGTGGAGATCGTGGGCGTCGTCGCCCGAACGGCGGCGATCGACACGGTGGCGCGCGGCGTGGGGTCCCCAGCTGTCGCGTTGGCCGCCGGCACGGGCGACGTACCCCACGGAGGTGTCGCACTCGACGCCAAGCGCCGATCGGCTCTGGTGCCGACGGTGGGTGCCGCTGGGCCACCGAGTGGCCTATCGATCGTCCCTTCCGAAGCGGAAGCGCAAGCCGACCTCCACGGTGCCCTCTACCTGAGCTACGCCGAGATGGGCGAGGTCGCCATCCACAAGGGTCTTCCGCGGTGGCAGTTGGAGCTGGTGGCGGCGCGCACGTCGCTGGTCAACGAGTGCTTCTTCTGACTGTACGCCCACGGCGGGATGCTCCGTGCGAGCGCCCAGGCAACCGGCGTGGAGATCGACCTTCGATCGATCGGCGACCGCAATCGCCACCCCGGCCGCGACGATGCGGCCGTACTCCTGCGATTCACCGACGCCCTCGTCGGTCGAACAACAGATCTCGATGCGGTGCGCGATGCGGTCGGCGAGCTGCTCGGTCCCGGCGCAGTTGCCTACGCCGCCGGTGCCGCCGGCAACTTCGAAATGATGAACCGTGTCGTCGATGCGGTCGGCATCCCTGTGTCGCCGTCGATGCAGGCGATGGCCGCCGAACTCGGGCTGGCGAGCAACGTTCGCCGGCGGCACTGACGCTGCGGTAATCCTGCTCTCGTTCCCGTTCGGAAGGCCAGAGCCGCGCCGGATGATCGCCTGCATCCCGGGCGTCCTCGCCGAGCCGTCGACGTCACCGTGGGGCGTCCCGTCCTAGGCCGATCCGAGAGAGCTGGAGCCAGTTGAATGGGCTGCGCTCGTTGACACTCAGCCGCTCGGACACGAGAGAGGTGGCAAGAGCCGTTTCCCTGTTGCGGATCGCAGCTTCGAGCAACGTTCGCGCCACCGCATCACGCTGAGCATGGCTGCCGCCGAAGCGCTGGATGATCCTGCGGATCGGGTACAAGAGTGTGGTGACCTCGCCGTAGCGGTCCTCGCCGAAGGCGACGATCGCCGAGCAGACGGCCAGACCGACCTCGGCGGTCATCGCCACGTTGGACACAGACCGGTCGGGGTTGGCGGCAAGGTAGGTTTCGAGCTGGTCGACCAGGGCGTGGGCGTCGTCCAGCCGGCCGGCTCCGACGAACGCCATGGCGGCATGCATATCGTTGAAGACGTACCAGCACTGCTCGGCCTTTCCGGCCCATGCCTCGGCCAGCGGATGCCAGCGGTCACCGACCTCGTGGTCGCCCAGGTGAAGCCGCCACAGCAGGGACGCAGCATCGAGCATCTCGAGTGCCACGTCGCCGGATTCGGCGTTGTGCAGGACTCGGTCGTAAATGGCCAGTGCCGCTGCCGTGTCGTCGGTCTCGAGGTGCACCGGGGCCTCGTGCCACGAGTTGTGGGGCACGAAGAAGTTCCCCTTCGCCCAATCGGTCCGGCGCTCGTCGGCGAAGCGGAGCCCGATGTCGAACCGACCCTGCATCTCGTAGACGTGCATGACCGCATGATGCGCCCAGACGTCGGAGGGCTCGAGCTCCAATGCCCGCATCCCGGCCGCCTCGGCCCTGGGATAGAGGCCGCATTCCTCGAGCCCGAACGCCTGCATGCCGAGGAGGAAGCCGAACCAGGGATCGGTTTCGTCCCAAATGACGAGGGCGCCGCCGATTCGGTCCCTCAGTCCCAGGGCATCGGCGAGGAAGAGGTCGAGTTGGTGGCCAACGGCGAGCGCCAGGGCATCTCGGGGGAACTCGACGGAGAGCGCCGTCAGCTGCTCGGCGGCCCCGACGGCCACCAGGAACGCGACGGTGACGCGGTCGGGATCTTCGAGGCCGGTGGTGAAACTCACGGCGGCTTTGTTGGTCATGACACTGCCCTTCTTCTCGGTACGAGTGACCACCACTCGTTTCAGGTGAACGATGCTGTGGCGAGGAGGCGAGCGATACTTCGAACTCTGTAGCCCCACCGAAGATTCGGCGGGTGTAGCGTGAGCCCATGTCGGAGCGCTACGGCCAGTTCTGCCCCGTCTCGAAGGCGGAGGTCATCTGTGGGCGGTGGATAACGCCGGCGGCATGACTGATCCGGGCGGCTTGCAGACGATTCGCCGCCGAGCCGTCTCCATTCCGGCGATGCTCGGAACGACGTCCGTGGCCGTGGTCGGCCTGCCGTGGATCGTGGGCCTGACCATCACCGCCGATGTGGTCCGGCGCCGATCTCGCCTCCCCCTACTGCGGTCCTACCTGTTCGTCCTCCAGTATCTGGTGAACGACAGCGTGGAGATCATCGCCGCGCCCGTGTTCTGGCTGCTCGCCGGGTTCGGCCGAGGTCTCGACGGGCCGGCCTCGATCCGGCGTCACGAGCGCCTCCAGGCGTGGTCGGTACGGCTGCTGGCAAAGCGAGCCGAGCAGTTGCTCGGCCTGCGGATCGAGCTGTCCACGGGTGCCGAAGACCTCGAACAGGGCCCGCTGATCGTGCTGAGCCGGCACGTTTCGGTCGTCGACGCCTCACTGCCGGGGTTGATCTGCCAGCGAGCGGGCCTGTCCGTGCGTGGGGTGGTGATGGCCGAGATGCTGGCCGACCCGGGCTTCGACCTAATCTACCAGCGGACAGGTTCGGTCTTCATCGCCAGGGATGACGGCCCTACGGCACGAAGCCAGGTCGAGGCGATGGCCCGCCGGGGAACCTACGAGACGGCATACGTGATCTTTCCGGAAGGCCGCCTGGCGACCCCCTCCCAGCGCCAACGATCCCTCTCCCGGCTGGCCGACAGCGCACCTGAGCGAGCGGGGCGGCTGGCCAGCCTCGGTCATCTCCTGCCACCTCGACCGGGAGGGGTTCTGGCGCTCCTCGACGCCGTGCCCGATGCCGACGTCATCCTCCTAGATCATCGCGGGCTCGAGAAGTTCCCCCGGATTGGGGGAATACTGGCGGCCGCACCGGTGGACTTGACGATCGAACTCCACGCTCGCCGGGTCCCCCGGTCCGAGATCCCCGACGATCCGTCCGAACAGGTCGCATGGCTCGACCGCCTGTGGCTCGACCTCGATGCGGCCCTCGGCGCCGACGGGTGATCGCCGTGGGGTTGGCTACGTGTGCGCCATGACGCCGAGCTGTTCCATCATGGCCGCCATGTCCATGATCCCCCAGTGGGCGACGCATTTCTCATCACGAAACTGGAGGATGTCGATGACATCGATCTCGAAGCTGTTCCCGGTGGCCGGAATGCCCATGAACTCACCCTGGTGGGTGCCGGCAAAGGTGGCCCTCGCCACGACCTTGTCGCCGTCTTGGAGCAGTTCGTGCACGTCGGCTCGGAAGTCGGGGAATGCGCTGTGCATCATCTCGAACATCTGTCGAGGGATGTCGCGACCGGTCCCTTCAAGACCCGGAACCGCCTCGTGTTCGACGAAGTCCTCGGCGAAGTACTTCTCGGTCACGGCGTCGATGTCGCTGCCGCTTCGTAGGCCGTCGTACACCCCCCGAGTGAGCGTCTTCAGATCCGTCATGGTTTACCCCCTTGGCACGACCAGCCACGTAGCTGGCCTAAGGCAAACCTAACATCAACCGACTGCCTCGCCTAGCGGCTTTGACCCAGCGCAGTGCTAAGTCACCGACGCTGGGCTGTGGTGGTTGTCTGATTCCGTGATTGGATCGAAGCACTGTGGTTCGGAAGGCATTCGAGATCGATCCGATCGGACGCGACCGAGCCGGCGACCCCGTCGAGGAGACCCATTCGCTGGTCACGGTCCGACCGCCTCGGACGACGATGGTGATCGTCGCCGTCCTGCTCATCGGTCTGATCGGATCGTTCGTCATCGTGCGTGCGCGCCCGGACACGGATCCGCCGGCGGCCGGCGACGATGAGCTCGGCCCGGAATCATCGGTCGACGGCCAAGTCGATGAACGGCTGGCTGCGATTCCCGAACCTCTGCTGGCCGCCGAGTTGTTCGTTGCCGCTCCGAATCGGGATCGGCTCCACGGCCTGTTCGAGTCGATCGGGGGGTTCGACGAGCTCCGTTTCTCCACCGCCGAGGGCGCATTCGACACCGTCCGCTTCGATCCTCTGGATGGGAATCGACTGCTGGCGTCGAAGCGGCTCAGCTACGGCCCCGCCGAGAACCACCTCGTCAATGAGATGTGGTGGCTCGATGGCTCGAACGAGGCGCGGCAGGAGCTCTGGGCACCCGAGGTGGCGCATGATTTCGCTCATTTCAACGTGGACGGCACCGTCACGATGTGGGTGCACGGCGGCGGCACCGGGTTTGCTCCGCGCATCGCGGTGGTGCTGGATGGTGCAACCGGCGAGACGCTCGTGACCACGGAGCCGGTGTTTGCCTCCCGGTTCACGGCGACCTCGCGCGCGGTGTTCGCGCTCACCGGGACCGGCGTCTACGGAACCTCGCAGTCCGGCTACGTGGACCTGATCGCAGACGCGGGCGCTGGGCCGGTCGTGCTCGCCGACGGCGGGCCCTACGGCTGGGTGGACAACCCGACCTCCGACGTCTTGGTCGCCTATCCCGTCACAGCCGGTGGGACGACGGCCGTGTGGGACACGGTCACGCTGCAGCCGATCGTCGATCATGTCCTCGCTGGTCGCCATCTCGTGCGACTCGCCGTGAGTGCCGATCGGCGCACCGCCCTCGGCGCAACGCCCGCGGGCTCCCTCCAGGTCATCGACCTCACGACCGGCCTGGCGGGGGACGCGTTCGGCCAGGTCGACGTCCAAGGCGTGGACCAGCCGATCACGCTCGACGCCGACGGCACCGTCGCCATCACGGTCGGGCGGTCTGGTCTGGTGCAGATCTGGTGGGTCGGCGACGATCAGCCGGTCGCCACCATCGGGGCCGACGCCGCCCAGCCGAGGTGGATCTCGCAAGAGTACGCCCCCCAATCGACATCGATCGTCTCCGCCGACGGCGAGCGTGTAGCGCTTCGCAGGCCGGCGCTGCCCGGTATTCCAACCCGTTGGGATTTCGTCGAGACGGGCGTTGGTGCGTGGATCGAGCGGGCCTGTCAGATCGCCGGACGCACCCTCGACGACGGGGAAGTGACAGCTCTCGCTCTCCCCGTGGATCGACGGGCCTGCTGAGACTCCCAGTCAGCCGAGCAGCTGTTTGGCGGCGTTCCCGGCCCGGTTGTTCAGGTTGGCCTGCCCGCAGACGAGGATCAGCTCGGCCAGTTCCTCCTCGGAGAAGTGCCGGCGGAGACGGGCGACGAGCTCTGGCGCGAGGCTGTGGCTGGCTCCGCCGGAGAGCGCATCGGCGAGCTCGAGCGCCGCTCGCGTCGGCTCGTCGAACACCTCACCCCAGGTCTCGGGCAGCTCGAGAGCGTCGAGCTCCCGATCACCCAGTCCTCGCCGTCTCGCCGAGACGACATGGCTGGTCATTCAAGTCGCACATCGATTGACGATCGAGCTGCGAAGGAAGACCAGCTCCTTCAGCGTGGCGGCGACGGCGCGCCCGTCGGACCAGAGCGACTTGCCGAACGTTTGGTAGGGGTCGGCGGTTCCTTCGACCTTGGCCAGCGCGTACGCCAGCGGGGCCCCACTCAACTTCGGACGGCTCTTCACCGGCCTCAGTCTGCCCGGCGGGTGGACCGCTCGCAAGAACCGAACATCGTCTCCTTCGCCAGGACGAGACCAGCCTCAGGTCAGCACCCAGGTCGACCTGTCGACGACGACCATCCGCCGGAATCCGATCACTCGAGCGCAGCGTCCAGGGCTGAACGTAGTGCGGTCCGGTCGGGTTCGGCGCCCGTCCAAAGTCGGATGTTCTCAGCGGCCTGATTGACGAGCATGCCGCGTCCATCGATCGTGCGCGCCCCCGCTTGTTCGGCGGTACGCAACAGCATCGTCGTTGCCGGATTCGGCACGACATCGGCGACTACGAGACCGCGCGACATCGAGTCGAAATCGAACTCGATCATTTCGTCCGTCTTCGGGGTCATACCGACCGGCGTGGCATTCACGACGAGATCGACACGGGCTGGAACCGAGATAGGACCGTCCCAGGCGAAGACTCCGCCCGACGCCGAGGTGGCAGCGTCGACGAGCTCGGCCAACTGCTCGGCCCGGCGTCGATCCCGAGCCGCCACCTCGACCCGAGCTGCCCCAGCCCGGGCGATCTCGACGGCGATTGCGTGCGCCGCGCCCCCGGCACCGACAACGAGCACCCCGGCCCCGTCCGGATCGATCGCTGAGCGCACCGAGTCGACGAACCCAACACCGTCAGTGTTGTGTCCGACCCAACCGTCGCTGGTCCGGACTACACAGTTGACGGCCTGGCAGATTCGAGCCGTGTCCGATATCGAGTCGACGTACTCGATCACACGGCGCTTGTGGGGTATCGAGCAGTTGAAGCCGCGCCAGCCCATAGCTTGCGCACCTTCGACCGCCGGGCCGAGCCCGTCGACATCGACCTCGCAGTTGACGTAGATCCAATCGAGCTGCTCGTGGGCGAACGATGCAGCCATCATGGCGACTGTCGGGTTCGCCGCCGCGCCGGTACTGAACGACCCAACGATCTCGGGAAGAAAGGAACGCTTCACCGGCGGCGTCTACTCAGGCTGGGATGTTTCGTGCGCCGGTCCGGGTCGATGAGCACCATCGATCGCACTGTAGCGCTGGTCGACATCTGGAGGCGCCAGCTACGGGTCGGCGCGGTCGATCGCCTGCCGTGTCCGGTAGTGGAGATTGCGAAGATGGGCAAGACGGCTCTCGGCGTGGACGGTGGGTGCGTCTCGATTCCTGAGCCGCTCGACCTCGGTCGCCAGCAGACGGATCTGGCCCTCGAGCTCGTGCTTTCGCTCGATCAAGGCCGCCCGGTTCGGCCGATCACGACGGAGCCAGCGAAGCATTGCTCGATCGTAGGTGACCAGGGGACCATCAGCCATCGCTGATCGATCTGCAGACAGGCTCACGATTCGGTTCTAAGGTCGATGGTGCGGGGGTACCTCTCGTCACTTCGACCTCGGAACCGGGACGGGCCCCTCGTGACCGCCCCATGAGTCGGTTCAGCAGAGAAGGAGTCGAACCATGTTTGCGAGAATGGTCACGTTGCAGCTTGGACCTGGGCAACTGGCTGCGACCCAAAAGATCGCCAATGCCCAGGATCCGATCGTCCGTGCACTGCCCGGGTTTCAGAGCCTGACCTGGCTCCACAACGAAACCGCCGGTGAGTACGGCAGCTTCAGTCTGTGGGACACCCGCGAGCACGCGACGGCGGTCGGTGGTGTCGGCGACCTCCAGCTCAGCGACGAGCTGAAGGAGGCATTGGCCGAGCGCCCGAGAGTCCAGATCTTCGAAGTGGCGGTCGCTGAGACCG
>JBFGLT010000082.1:0-14529 GCA_041576015.1 Acidimicrobiales bacterium | reverse complement strand
CCGCCGACGAGCAGTTCGAAGCCGCCGACGACGCCGAAGTCGGGCTTGACCAGCGCCAGATGCAACCCTCCCGCCGCCGGAGAGCTCACGGTTCCCGACGGCGTAGAGCCAGCAGGCGGTCGACCTCGACCCGGAGCCGGGCGATCTCCGCCGCCTGGCGCCTGGTCCTATGGTCGAGGTGCTCGATCACCCCGAGGAGGTCCCGGTTGAGTCGCCGCTGCTCTCCCGGATTGAGCGCCAGTCGCCGGACGATCTGTCCCGCCCGGTTGCGTGGTGTTTGTTCGGGGTGGGCCTCGATGGAGAACGTGTGGGGATTGCTCCTGATCGCCTCGATCAGGCCGGCGATGCGGCGGTCGGTCTCGAGCGGATGGTCGTACTCGTCGATGACGCCTCGGGCGAGGGCACTGGTCTCGGCCACGATGGCGGCGAAATCCTCCGGCTCCACATCCACGCCGCCCACGCTACCCGGCTCGTGCTCCGACGGTAGGGGATCGGTACGCTCGGATCATGGCTTTCGAGGTCGACACCGGCCCGCTGCAACAGGCCACCGAGCTCGTGCGCCGTGCCCGGCGGATCACCGTGCTGACCGGCGCGGGGATCTCCACCGACAGCCAGATCCCCGATTTCCGGGGTCCCAACGGTGTGTGGACCCGAAATCCGGGAGCCGAGAAGCGGGCCACCCTCCAGCACTACATCGCCAGTGCGGAGGTACGCCGGGCGAGTTGGCAGAGCCGGCTGCACTCGCCCATCTGGTTGGCCGAACCCAACGTTGGCCATCGGGCTCTCGTGCATCTGCAACGAACCGGGCAGCTCCACCTCCTCATCACGCAGAACATCGACGGACTCCACCACAAGGCGGGTACCGACCCCGACCGGATCGTCGAGATCCACGGATCGGTCCGCGAGGTGATGTGCCTGTCGTGCGGGTTCCGTGCCCCGATGGAGGTCGCCCTCGATCGCGTCAGGGCCGGAGAGGATGATCCGCTCTGCCGTGCATGCGGCGGAATCCTGAAGAGCGCGACGATCAGCTTCGGACAGAGCCTCGTGCACGAAGATCTCGTTCGCGCCGAGGCAGCGGCGGCCGCCTGCGATCTGCTCTTGGCCGTCGGCTCCACCCTGTCGGTGTTTCCCATCGCCGGCGTCGTCCCGGTTGCCAAGCAGAGCGGCGCCGACGTCGTCATCGTGAACGGTTCCCCGACCGAGATGGATGCGCTGGCCGATGTCGTCGTCCAGGGCTCGATCAGCGCCGTCCTGCCCGAGATCACCGGCCACGACCGAGCGACCGACCATGACCCTTCATGACCTGCTGGCCACCGCCCGGCTGGTCGTGGCCGAGATCGAGCCCGACGAAGCGCACGACCGGCTCCCGGCCGGGGCGGTGCTGGTCGACGTTCGCGAACCGGACGAGACCATCCACGGGGTGATCCCCGGCTCGGTTCTGATCCCCCGCGGCCTCCTGGAAACCACGGTCGAGTCCGTCGTTGCCGACCGCGACACAGAGCTGATCGTGAGCTGCGCCAGCGGTGTGCGCTCCCTGCTGGCGGGCGCCACGCTCCATCAGTTCGGATACCGCAGGGTGTCGTCGCTCGCCGGCGGGTTCACAGCCTGGAAGGCGGCAGGGCTTCCCTGGACCGCCCCCGCCGGGCTCGACTCGCACGACCGGGCGCGCTACAGCCGGCATCTGCTTCTCCCCGAGGTCGGTGAGGTGGGCCAGCAGCAGCTGCTGGACTCCAGGGTGCTGATCGTCGGGGCCGGCGGACTCGGGAGCCCGGCTGCGTTGTACCTGGCCGCCGCGGGAGTCGGCACGATCGGACTGGCCGACATGGATGCGGTCGATCTCAGCAACCTCCAACGACAGATCATCCACACGACCCACCGGGTCGGGGAGGCGAAGGTGTCGTCGGCCGCCCGGTCGATCACCGACTTGAATCCCGGCGTGCGGGTGCAACAACACCACGAGCGGGTCGGTCCGTCCAACGCCGAGGCGCTGGTCGCCGGCTATGACCTGGTGATCGACGGCGCCGACAACTTCGAGGTCCGGTACGCGCTCAGCGACGCATCCGAGAGCACGAACGTTCCGGTGGTTTACGGTTCGGTGTTCCGGTTCGAGGGACAGGTCACCGTGTTCGATCCCCGGGCCGGGTTCACCTACCGCTCGTTCCTGCCCGAGGCGCCACCGCCGGAAGTGGCGCCGAACTGCGCCACCGCCGGGGTTCTCGGTGTCCTGCCGGGCATCATCGGAACCATCCAGGCCGCCGAGGCGATCAAGATGCTCCTCGGTATCGGCGAGCCGTTGATCGGACGCATACTCGTCGTCGACGCGCTGGCCATGGAGACGACCGAACTCAAGCTCCGGGGGGTCACCGAACGCGGTCGGTGACCCCCCGCCGCCGTCGCCCGCCGGGCCAGCCGACGCTCGGCAGACAACCGGGCAGGTCAGATGACGATTCGGTGCCCGCCCTTGCGAGGTGGCGTGCGCCGGTGCTTACACTGATCGCTCCTTCGGGCGGGGGAGTGGGGTGTCTGGACGCCGTGATGCACAATTGCCGAACCTCACACCGAGCCACAGCGATCCGGGTGGCTACCGCCATCGTGATCCTGTCGACCGTCCCGGCGGGGCCCGCCGCCGCCCAGGCCGACGCCGGACCCGCCGAGCTGCGGGTCGCCGAGTCCGACCACCGCTTCGACCAGGATCAGCCGGTCGACAGCAGCCTGCTCGAGCTCTGGCTCGCATCGGCCGGAGACCATGCCGATCACGATCACCCACCGCTCGCCCGAACGGCCGGTGTTCCGACCGTCACCGTCGAACTTGACGGCCGCTCGGAGATGGTCATCCTGCAACCTCGCGACGGGAACGGATCCGGCGTGGTCTCGACCGAGCTGGCGATTCGCTCGTCAAACGGCGGGGAGTGGTCGGAGTGGGCGCTGCTCCACGCCGACGAGGAGGAAGGACCGGACCGCCTGCCCGGTGGCGAGGGAAGCGGTCCCGACAGTGTCGCCGGCCGCGGTTCGGTGGGTCCGATCTGGGTGGGCGAGGGTACCGACGAGCTCGAGGTCGTGCTTCTGGGCGGTCCGGCGACCGCGCTGGGGGTCGAAGCACTCGATGCCCCGGACCAGGTGACCGCCGACGAGGACGGCCCCGGGGTCAGCGCCAAGCTCACCCCGTCGTGGGGCCAGCGTCCCCCCATCCGCTCGAACGCCGACTGGGGGTCGCCGGGGTTCCAACGGCAGAACAGCGGCTGTGAGGACGGGCCTCGCTACGCAGACAACCTCCGGGCCATGGTGGTGCATCACACCGTCACGACCAACAACTACAGCCGCGACGAGGTCCCCAAGCTGCTCCTGGGGATTCACCGCTTCCACACGGTCACGCGCGGATGGTGCGATGTCGCCTACAACTTCCTGGTCGACCGGTTCGGCACGATCTGGGAGGGACGGTCCGGTGGGATCGACCGCCCGGTCGTCGGCGGTCACGCACGCGGCTTCAACTCCAACACATTCGCCGTCTCCCTCCTTGGCCAGCACCAGGGGAACATCGGTCGACCGGCACCGGCTCGGCCGACGACCGCAGCCCTGGCCGGTGTCAGAGCGCTCGGCGCGTGGAAGCTCCGCCTGCACGGCATCGACCCGAACGGCACCACCTGGCTGAAGAACACCGCCGTCGGTGGGGTGCTCAAACATCCGTCGAACGAATACATCGAGGTTCCCACGATCGTCGGTCACCGCGACCTCGGGGAGACCTCGTGTCCCGGGAGTTACACGGTACCAATCGTTCCGGCCATGCGGGAGGAGTTCACGCCACGCCACAGCGGGACGGTCCCCTACGTCATGGAAGGTGTCGCCGGCGACGACTTCGGTCCAAAGCTCCTGGCCGTCGATCGCTTCGGCGGCCTGCGGCCGGCGCTGGGTCAGGGGGCACCGACGAACCCGCCGGCCGCCGGCGCAGCAGCGACGATCGCGGTCGGTGGCACTCCCACCGCCGGCTACGTGCTCGGCGCCGATGGCACCCTCCGCCCCTACGGCGACGCTCCCGCCGTCGCCGGCCAGCCCGGCGGTTCCCAGCCGGTCGACCTGATCGTGCGGGACAGTGGCAAGAGCGGCTACGTGGTGACCGCCGACGGGTTCCTGCACGCCTTTGGCGGGCGGGTCGTCGACCGATCCTCGTCGGGTCCGGCGGTGGCCGGCGACGTCACCGACGACAAGATCGGCTACACGGTGTCCGCCGACGGTCGTCTCCACCCCGTCCACAACTCGCCTCCCGCCACCCTCAACGCCCGCCCGGTCGGGTCGGTCATCGACATCGTCGTCTGGTCCGACGGGACCTCGGGCTATGTCCTGACCGACATCGGCGAGGTCATCGGGTTCGGCCGGGCGACCAACTTCGGCGATGTCGTGCCGAGCGCACCGGTGGCCGTAGTGGCCGGGCCGAATCGCAACGGTGGGTGGGTGCTCGACACCGAGGGACGGTGGTGGCCCTTCGGCGACGAACGACCGGTGCTGCCCGCCTCGACCAACCGGGGCGTGCAGGCAGCGGTGGACGCAGTGCTGACCGGCTACGACCTGACCGGCAGCAGCTACCGGAAAACGTCCGACTGGACCTACATCTATCAGGTGTTCGAGCGGTTGGGCGAGGGGCCGCCGTCGGCAGCGAGAATCGACCACTGGTCCTGGAAGATCGATCACCTCGGCACCGAGGCGCTCGGCGATGCGATCGTCCGGACACCCCGGTTCACCGACGTCATCGTCGACGACCTGTACGCACGAGCTCTCGGGAGGACGCCTGATGCAGCCGGCCAGCGGTACTGGTCGGACCTGTTGAACTCCGGACGCCTCTCGGTCCGAAAGATGGGCATCTACTTCTACGGTTCCGAGGAGCTGGTGAGACGATCCGGCAGCTCTGAGCGTTTCGTCCAGGTCCTCTACCAGGAGCTGCTTCATCGGTCGCCCGACCAAGCCGGGCTGGCCTACTGGGTGGACCGACTCGAGCGGGCCGGGGCCAAACCCGCCGGCGTCGTCGCCGGGTTCTACGACTCGCTCGAGAGCCGGCGCGACCGGGTCGATGCGCTGTATCGGCGCCTCGCCGGACAATCCCCGCCGGCCGACGTGCGCGAGGAGTGGGCCGAGGCTCTCCGATCGAGCGATGACCTTACGCTCGCCGCCCGGATGATCGGCAGCCCGACCTACTACCGGCTCCTCACTCGGTGAGGACGTTCGGACACTGATCGTGACGATTCGTGACTTCCGGTGGCGACGGCGGCTCCGATGGGCTGAAATCGAAGAATCGAGCGGAGAAACCCTTCACGCCGGCGACGTGGGTCCGATGACCTACGTATGCGCTCGAACTACTCGTGGGTGGCGGCCGCCGCCGTCCTCCTCCTCCTCCCGTTCACTTGGGCCGGTACCGCCGCCGCTGCCTCGGAGCACGCTTCGGTCACCATCACCGGACGCGGCTGGGGACACGGCCGGGGACTCGGCCAGTACGGCGCTTACGGGTACGCCACCGAGAAGGGCTGGTCCAGCGCTCGAATCCTGGACCACTTCTACACGGGAACGACGGCGGGGACGGTTCCCGCCGGCAACGTCGTCGATCCGGATCACGTACGGGTCGATCTCAGCTACAACAAGGGCAACCACACGACGGTCGGCCTGACGTCGGGTCGGATCCTGATGCGGGGTGCGGCCGGCGAGGACCTCGGCCACATCTCCGACGGCGCCGTCCGAGTGGCGTGGGACGGCTCGAAGTACGTGGTCTCCTACGCGTCGTCGTGCGGTGGACCGTTCACCGTGCTCGGTGCCATCGAGGGTCACGCCGGAGTCCGCCTCGTGGCCGACACCCAAGCCGATCGGGAACAGCCCGACGGCATGCTGCACGTCTGTCGCGCCGGCGGTTCCAGGACTTGGTACAGCGGTGAGATCGTCGCAACCCAGCACCAGGGTGTCAGGCGGACCGTCAACTTCACCACGATCGAGGAGTACCTTCGGGGCGTCGTCCCGAACGAGTCGCCCGCTCACTGGCCGGCCGAGGCGCTCGAGGCCCAGGCCGTGGCGGCCCGCAGCTATGCGATGGCCGGCGACAGCCGCCACCTTCCGTGGGCCGACACCTGTGAGACCACCCGGTGTCAGGTCTTCAAGGGCCGCTTCCACCAGGCGGCCGGCCGGTCGATTGCTGCGACCACCGATCCACGCACCGATGCCGCCATCGCAGCGACAGCGGGCGTCGTCCGGGTCAACGCTGCCGGTGGTGTGGCCCGTACCGAGTTCTCTTCCAGCACGGGCGGTCACACGGCTGGTGGCACCTTCCCAGCGGTCGTGGACGAGGGTGACAGCACCGATGCGAATCCGAACCGATCGTGGACCGCCGTCGTCAACGTCGACAAGCTCGAGGCCAAGTTCGGTCGCGGCCGGCTGCTGGAGCTCGTGCCCACCCGGCGCAACGGCCTCGGGCCGGACGGTGGACGGGTGCTCGAAATCGAGTTCCGCTTCGAGCGCGGCACGGTGGTCCAGAACGGCTGGACGGCCCGCACCACGTTGGGGCTCAAGTCGGACTGGTTCAGCGTCGGACCGATCGAGCGCAGCGAGACCGAGCAGATCGGTAACTATGTCGACGCTCTCGCCGAGACCTTCCTCGGCGTCACCCCCGACCCGTCGACTCGGACGGCGTGGACCTCGCGGGTGTACAGCGAGCAGGATCGGGCCGGCCTGGCGAGCGATCTGGCGCAGAGCGACACCTTCGCGGGGGTCATGCTCGCCGACCTGTACACCAAGGCGTTCGGTCGGGCGCCCGACGCAGCGGGTGAGGAGTACTGGCGTGGTGTGTTGCGGGCCGGCTTCCGGATCGACAAGATCGGGGCCAACTTCCTGGCCTCCGAGGAGTATTACCTGTCGTCGGGCGGGAGCCCCGAGGGATTCGTGCGCCACCTGTACCAGGACATCCTCGGGCGCCCGGCCGATACGGCGGGACTCGAGTACTGGTTGGGACGGCTCGACGCCGGCGCCGGACGGGTAACGGTCGCCGCCAGCTTCTACCGGTCGATCGAATCCCGTCAGGACCGCGCCACGGTCATGTACGAGCGAGTGATCGGCTTCACACCGTCGCCGGAGTCGTTGAACTACTGGTCGAATCGTCTGCTCTCGACCGACGACCTCGGGATAGCCGTCGAGCTCGCCGCTTCGGATCGGTTCTTCGACCAGGCGCAGTAGGGGATCAGGACCGGCCGGCCCCCGGCGGGGGTGTGACGCCGGCGGCCACTGCGGTGCTAGGTTCGCCTGCCGATGACCCCCGAGCAGATCGACGGCACCCCCGCGTCACCGTCGAATGTGGGGACGCCCCCCTTCGGTGCCGGCCGCTGGCTGTTCCTCACCGTGCTCGGCCTCTGGGGCATCGGAGTGGCTCAGCCGTTCTTCTCCCTGATCGGCGAGAACCCGACCTTCTTCGTCGCCCACCGCAGCGGTCCCGGCCACATCGTGGCCCTCACGCTCCTCGTGTACCTCGCACCGCCGGCGGCGATTTTCGCCGCCGCCTGGATCGTCGCTCGCCTGCGTCCATCGCTCGTATCGCCGCTCATCCCGATCGGCGTCGGAGCCCTCGCCGGTCTGGCGGTGTCGGCGACGGTGTGGCGGGGCACGGACATGACCAATCCTCAGGCGCTGGCACTGTGGGGTGGCCTCAGCGCGCTCGGCGCTCTGCTCGTGTGGCGGTACGACCCGGTGCGCCAGCTCACCCGGGCGCTCGGTTTCATCTCGGTCGTGTTTCCGGTTCTGTTCCTCTTCGCCAGTCCGGTCGGCGATCTCCTGTTCGGCGGGCCGGCGGACGCCGCCGAGGTGCAGGCGAACACCGAGACACCCGTCGCCTTGCTCGTCTTCGACGAGTTCTCTCTCGTCGCCATGATGGACCCAACGGGGGGGATCGACCGAGCCCGTCTTCCCAACTTCGCCCGGCTGGCCGACACCTCGACCTGGTACCGCGACACCGTGGCGGTGTCACCACAGACCCTCGAAGCGATTCCGGCGATCGTGACCGGCCGGTTCGACCCCGACGGCTCGACCCCGGCTCCGACGGCCGCCAACTATCCGGTCAACCTCTTCACCATCCTGGATCAGACACACCAGGTCGACGCCTGGGAGACCGTCACCCGGCTGTGTCCACCCGACACCTGCACCCAGGTGGCCGGCGCCGACTTCGGGCTGCTCGTCCAGGACAGCCGGATCGTCATCCTCAATCAACTCCTCCCACCGTGGGTGGTTCAACGTCATCTCCCGACGATCAACGACCAGTGGGCCAACTTCGAACAACCGCGGGCCACCCGACCCCGGGACGTCCCGGCCGGCGAGTCGTGGGACTTCCCATGGGACGACCTCCGCCAGAACCACCCGGCACAATTCCGGGAGCTGACGGCGAGGATCGGTTGGATCGACGGTCCGGTGTTCTGGTACGAACACGTGTCCCTGCCGCACAACCCCTACATTCATCGCCCCGACGGCTCACCCAACGGCGTCCCCGACATCGCCTGGTTGGACAATCAGGTGTGGCCCGCCGACGAGCACGAGCGAGGGGTGCTGATGCATGCGATGCAGGTGGAGTTCGTCGACCGCCTGCTCGGTGAGTTCCTCGACTCGGTGGAGGCGAGCGGTCGGTTCGACGAACTGCTTCTCATCGTCCTGGCCGATCATGGCGTCGGACTCCGGGCCGGGCTGCCCGCCCGTGATCTCGCCCCTGCCACCGCCGCCGAACTGCTGCGGGTACCGATGTTCGTCAAGTATCCGGGACAGCGGACGGGACGAATCGACGACCGGCGGGCCGAGACCGTCGACGTGTTTCCGACCATCGCCGACGTCCTCGAGTTCCATGGCTCGATCGATGTGACCGGTGCCTCCCTCCTGGAACCGCCGATCGAGGACCGCCGCCGCGTTCACGAACCGCCGGCGGGCCAATTCGACGAGTCGGTCGAGCGGTTCGCTTCGATCGTACCCCCCGGCATCTCCGCCGAGGTCAGCTTCGACATCTTCATGGCGGGCGGATCGTGAGTCGCACGACCGCTGTCGGTGCCCGTGTTGGCCGGGGCCGAACACTACGCTCGATTCCGTGACCGCCCTCGCCGGCGACGGCCTGCCCCCGCTGATCGAGCACGGAAGTGTGCCGCGCTCGGTCCGCCAGCGCCTGGCCGACATCTGGAACTACCGGGAACTGCTGGGCAACCTCGTGCGTCGCGAGCTCAAGGTCCGCTACAAGGACAGCTTCCTCGGTTTCTTGTGGACGCTGCTCAACCCGCTGCTCTACCTAGCCGTGTTCAGCGTTGTTTTCGGGTTTGTCCTCGACGCCGGCGCACCCCGCTACGGGCTGTTGCTCCTGTCGGGTCTGCTCGTGTGGAACCTGTTCTCGGTCGGACTCCAGAGCGCAACGGCCTCCATCGTCGCCAACGGACCCCTTGTGCAGAAGGTCTGGTTCCCACGGGAGATCCTTCCCCTGGCCGCCGTCGGGGCGTCCTTCATCAGCTTCTGTTTCCAGATGATCGTGCTCGTTGTCGGGCTCGCCGCCTTCGGGCAGGTGCCCAAGCTGTCGATGCTGTGGCTCCTCGTCCCCGCCCTGCTCATCAGCCTGATGCTGGCGGCGGGCATGGGTCTCATCTTCAGCGCCTGGAACGTGTATTCCCGCGACACGAACCATTTCCTGGAACTCGGTCTTCTGGCCTGGTTCTGGTTCACCCCCATCGTGTACCCGTACGACTTCGTGGCCCGGTCCCTCCAGGACTGGGGTGGGGCGAGAGCCGAGTGGCTGTCCGCGCTCAACCCGATGGTCGGCCCGGTCATCACGTTCAAACGGGTGCTGTACAACCCGGAGAACTTCTCGGCCGAGCAGCAGAGCGAGCATTTCGAGCTGCTCGTGCGCGGGCCCGGTTACTTCGCCGGGATGCTGGGCGTTTCACTCCTCTTCGCATTGTTCTTCTGCATCGTCGGTCTTGGCGTCTTCTCCCGTCTCGAGGCGAACTTCGGCGAGGCGATCTGATGACCTACACGGCCATCGACGTCGACCACGTCTCGAAATCGTTCACCCGGCGAACCGGGGCGGGGGCTTCGATGCTGGAGCGGTTCTTGTCGATCGGGAGAGGGCAGACCGAACGGTTCAACGCCCTCGACGACGTCACCTTCTCGGTGCAGGCCGGCGAGACGGTGGGGATTCTCGGTCACAACGGCAGCGGCAAGAGCACCATGCTCAAGTGCATCTCAGGCACGATCCGGCCGACCTCGGGTCTCGTGCGAGCGCGGGGCTCGATGAGCGCTCTGCTCGAGCTCGGAGCCGGCTTTCACCCCGATCTGACCGGACGCGAGAACGTCTATCTCAACGGCTCCATCCTCGGGTTCTCCAAGACGCAGATCGACAGCATGATCGACGACATCGTCGACTTCTCCGAGATCCCCGAGTTCATCGATGCGCAGGTCAAACACTATTCCTCGGGCATGTTCGCCCGGCTCGGTTTCGCGGTGGCGGTGAACCTCAAGCCCGACGTCCTGCTCATCGACGAGGTGCTGGCGGTCGGGGACGAAGCGTTTCAGCGCAAGTGCCTCGAGCGGGTTCGCGGTTTCCAGCGCGAGGGCCGCACGATCGTGCTCGTGACCCATGCCGTCGACACGGTGCGGCTCTTCTGCGACAAGGCGATCGTCCTCGACGAGGGCCGATTGATCTTCGACGGCGATCCCAGCGACGGAGCCGTCGCCTACCGTCATGCACTCGAAGCCCGTACCGGCCGCTATCACGGGGACGCCGAGGTGACCCGCATGCGCTCGGCCACTACCAAGCCCATCTCCATCACCGCCGTCGAGGTCGATCCGCCGGAGGGAGGCCGCGAAGCGTTCCAACCTGGAGATGACGTTTTGGTCCGGATCCGGTATGCCGCCACCGAACATCTTCCGGCGGTGCGGGTCAGCCTGTGGCTGCACACCCAGGACGGCATCTTGATCGTGACCCTTTCCACCTTCGACATCATGGGACGGGATTTCGACGACATCGAGCCGGGCGCCGGCGAGTTCGACTTCACGTTCCACGAGTTGCCGCTGCTTCAGGGTCGCGTCGAGGTCACGGCCGTGCTCAAGGACGTCCACGAGCAGTTCGAGTACGACCGCCGCGAGGAGCCGACCCGATTCGACGTGGTCAGCAGCGGCGGCACCGGCGTGGGACGGGTCCGGGTTCGCACGACCGCAGCCCACCGGCGAACCCAATCGGAGCAGGTGCGGTTGTGAGAACACACGAGGGCACCGGCGCTGGTACTGACTGGAGTGACCGGCCCGGGGCGTTTACTGTCAAACTCGATCACTCGCGGAGGGTTCATGTCGGTGCTACTGCTCAACGCAACCTATGAACCGCTCACCGTCATCAGCTGGCGGCGGGCGATCGTCATGGTGCTCGAGGGCGACGTGGAGCTCATCGAGCAGGCTCAGGATCGCACCATCAGAACCTGTGGCGGTGCCGAGTACCCGTTCCCGGTGGTCGTTCGCCTGATCAACATGGTGAAAGCGTTCCGGCGAGGTGGGCGGGCCCCGTGGACACGGTCGGCGTTGCGGGCGCGTGACGCCAACACATGCCAGGTGGCCGGGTGCGACGCCGCCGGCACCACCATCGACCACATCGTTCCCCGGTGCCGTGGCGGCGAGACGACCTGGGAGAACACCGTGTTGATGTGCAAGCTTCACAACCAGCGGAAGGGATCCCGGTCCCTTGCCGGTGCCGGGCTCAAGCTCAAGCGGCACCCGCGGGCGCCCGCCTACTCGCTGGTGCTGCGAACCCGGGCCCACCCCCAGTGGGCCGCCTGGCTCTGCTGACCCGCCGCCAGGCCCCCGACGCGGCGGCCCCACACGTCGTTGGTGGTGGAAGGGGGGTCAGGTGGTCGGGGGGATGCGGGGCCGGGCTCGGTAGCTCGGTGTCCACTCGGCGCCGGCCCCGACGTAGAGCGAGTCGGGTGTTCGTTCGACGAACGAGCTCACCTTGGTGGCCACGGCGATGATGTTGTCGCCGCGCAGATGCCGGGGATGGCCGGCTGCGTCGAGCGTGGCCGCCATGCCCGGGTCGGACTCCCACCACGAGAAGTACGTGTCGAGCGCGTCGACGGCGAACCCGGCGGCGCGCAGCGCATCGCCCAACAGGGCGGGTGTCCATTCGAAGTGGTGCCGGTCGAGCGAACCGGATCGCTCGAAGAAGTAGTAGTTCGCCGGGTGGACTCCGGTGAGCGAGAGCCCGATGCTGTGCTCGCCGACGATGTTCGGGGTCGTCACGATGAGCCGGCCGCCGGTCCGAAGGACCCGGTTGGCCTCCACCAGCAGCTGCATCGGATCTCGTGGCAGGTGCTCGATGATCTCGCACGCCAGGACCAGATCGAACAGTGCGTCGTCGCATGCGAGCCGTTCGGTTTCGAGATCGACGACCAGTTCGAGCTGCCGCCCAAAGGAGGCGTCGAAAGGGTTCGTGGGCCGGGCGACCGCTGCCACGTCGTCGCGAACCGAAGCGGCGCACCAGTACCCGAGATGCTCCAACACCTGGGTCATCACCGGAAACGACGACAGCTCCAGCGCCGTTCCTCCCGGACCGGCCGGTCCCACCAATGACAGCGTCTGCCGGAAGCGGAGCTCGTGGGCGGCGGCGTAGGCTCGCTGCGCGTCGTCGAGCCGGGCCAGGACGTCCTCGATCACCGGGTCGATGTCCACCGCCTCGACGGGGAGGGGGCGGGCGAACCGCCGGTAGGAGTCGCCGTGGCCGAGGGTTCGACCGGTCAGCTGGGGTACGGCCGAGGGGTCCCAGCGGGCGGCCTGATCGGCGGGATCGGTCCCGGGTCCGACGATGGGAACGCGAACGCCGGCGTGACGCAGGTGTCCGCCGAGCCGGTCCTCGGCGACGATGACCGCCGCCTCGTCGCACACCTCGGGCAGGGCGATGAGATCCGACCTCGGGAAGGACCCCCGCAGCTCGACGACAGCGCCGGGCTCGACCGGGCTGAACGCACCGGGCTTGAGGATCACGATTCGGTTTCGGGTTCCCGGGTCCGGTCGAAGTACTCGATCGCCGCACCGAGCTCCCTACGCAACCGCCGCACCTCGGACTCGAGATCGTCGACCCGGCGGCCGAGACCGTCGGAAGTGCCGGATCGGGTCGCCTGTCGCATGAACGTTCGAATGCGTCCGACGAGTCGCTCCACGCCCGGAGCCTAGCCGTGCGGCCGGGCCGACGAGGCGGTCGGGCGACGGCCCGGGGTGACCAAGGTAACGGCGGCGGATTTGTCCGTGTGGCGCCGGGGAGAGGTCGCTGTCCTCTACTGTTGGGCCCATGTTCGGATACCTCGACGCAGCAACCGGCAGCATGATCGTGTCGGCAATCGCAGGTGGCGCGGCGGGGTTGACCGTCGTCGGCAAGACCGGAATGCGGCGGCTCAAAGGCAAGCTCTCACGGCGCACCGGCGACGAGTCCGGGCCCGAGCAGCCCGCCGAGTCCGAGGTCGAGACCGAGACCGTCTCCTGACGGTGGCTGCGGTCCGCGATCCCGGTTCGTTTCGGGATCCGCTGAGCCATGTCGTCGTCGACGGTGATTCGGTCTACCGGTTCTATTCGAACGCCGGGGAGCGGGACCGCAAGGAGGTCTGGCCCTTCGTCGAGTCGGTGATCGCCGACGGCCTGGTGATCGCCGCTGATGTCGTCGACGTGCCTGACCGTCCCGAGATCGCCGGTGCGATCCGGCACCCTCGGCTCCCGCTGATCAGCTATCCGTTCGAGTGGTCGTTCTCGATGCTGCGCGACGCCGCCCTTCTCCAGCTCGAGCTCACCGGCCGGGGACTCGATGCCGGCGTGGGCGTCAAGGATGCCACCTCGTACAACATCCAGTTCACCGGGAACGGCCCGCTGTTCATCGATGTGGGCTCGTTCGAGCCTCGCTCCGACGGCGACCCGTGGTACGGCTACCAGCAGTTCTGTCAGTTGTTCCTCTACCCGCTGATGGTCCAGGCCTACGCCGGGGTTCCGTTCCAACCGCTCCTGCGAGGCTCGATCAACGGCATCACCGTCGAACAGGCCCGGGGGATCCTCGGACCGCTCCGACCGAAGCTGCAGCGGGGCCGCTTCACCCACGTCCTTCTTCACGCCCTCGCCCAGCGGAAGCTGGCCGACTCCTCGGGTGGGATCGTCGAGGACGTGAAGGCGGCGGGGATGAAGCCCGAGGTCCTCAAGGCGACGGTCAACCGGCTCGCCAAGCTGGTGGGCGGTCTCGACCTCGGTCTCGACGAGTCGACCTGGTCGGAGTATTCCGACCGCGGGCACTACCCCGATGAAGGCCTCCGGCAGAAGGCGGAGTTCGTCGATCGGGCCCTGGCGTCCACCGGCCCGCACCGGCAAGTGTGGGATGTCGGCTGCAACGACGGGTTGTTCAGTCGGGTGGCGGCCGATCACGCCGAACTGGTGGTGGCGATGGACGCCGATGCCCTGGTCATCGACCGCCTCTACGCCGGTCTCGGTCAGGACTCCTCCGACGCCGCCCGTCGGATCGTCCCACTCGTG
>JBFGLT010000081.1:0-14582 GCA_041576015.1 Acidimicrobiales bacterium | reverse complement strand
GCGACACCGGCGACCTCCGGTTCGGCGGTCCGAGCCGGGGACGCGGTGCGTGGATCTGCTCCGAGCAGTGCCACCAGGTCGCCGATCGTCGCGGGGCGCTACGGCGTGCGCTCAGATCCACGGGGCGGCCGGGTTGATTCCTTGTTCCTGCCGTTAGCATGAAAGGCCGATTCGCAGTGTCCTCGCGCCTGCCCGCCTACCCTGAGGTCGTAAGAAGTCTGTGCCTGCCAAAGTCCGTGTCTATGAACTTGCTCGAGAGCTGGGGATGTCCAACAAGGAGATCCTCGATCTCTGCGGCTCCCTCGGGATCGGGGCCAAGAGCCACTCGTCGAGCATCGTGGAGGCTCAGGCGGATCGCCTCCGGCGCAAGGCCGAGCGGGAGGGTCTGATTCGGGAACCCGAGCCCGAATCGGAGCCGAAGAAGCCGGCGGCCAAGAAGAAAGCCGCCAAGAAGATTCCGCCGAAACGGGCCAAGCGGGCGGCGGCCACGACTCTGGAGGGGCCGTCGGCCCCGGAGGAGCCGGCCGCCCCGGCGGCCAAGGTCGCCAGCGCGGCGGCCGCCAAGTCGGCATCCGACCGGGTGATCTCCTCCGCTGGCAACGCTGTGCCGATCCCCCCACCGCCAGCGACGATCCGGAGCCAGCCCCCGGCGCCGAGCCACACACCGGCACGTCCGGCCCCCGCGCCCGTCGTACCCGAACCGGCCGCCCCGGCGGAGCCGGTGACGGTTCCCGCCGAGGCTACGTCCGCACCCGCCGAGGCGCCGTCCGCCCCGACCGAACCGGCGTCGCCTCGATCGAAGGCCGGCAAGCCGATCCCGCCGCCGCCGGGTCCCCCTCGCGGCCGCAGCGGCAAACCGATTCCGCCCCCTCCGGGCGGCGGACGCCCGCTCCCCCCTCGACCCGGCGGTGGTTCACGGCCACCGGGGGGATCGCCGTACCGAACCCCTGCTCCGGGAGGCGGCGCCCCGGGTCGGGGTGCGCCTCCGGGCGGTTTCCCCGGTCGTGGTGGTCCTCCCGGCCGCGGTGGTCCCGGCGGTCGTGGTGGTCCCGGCGGCCGGCAGCAACGCCGTCCCAAGCGTCGCCGTCGTCGCAACGCCGAAGACCTCACGCCGATGGACGTCCCCACGTACACCGAGAAGGACGCACCGGTCCCCGAGGGTGTCGTGGTGATCGAGCGGGCTTCCACCGCCCAGGATCTCGGCCCAAAGCTCAACCGGACCGTCGCCGACGTCGTCCGGTTCATGTTGACCAACGGCGAGATGGTCACCGCCACCCAGTCGCTCACCGACGACATGATCGAGCTGTTCGCCGCCGAGGTCGGGGCGGAGATTCGTCTCGTCGACCCAGGCGAAGAGCAAGAGGTCGAGCTGCGGAGCATGCTCGACTTCGACGACGAGCTCGACGACGACATCGTGGCGACCTGGCCGCATCGACCGCCCGTGATCACCGTCATGGGTCACGTCGACCATGGCAAGACGCTCCTGCTCGACCGGATTCGCTCGGCCAACGTGACCGAGGGTGAGGCCGGCGGGATCACCCAGCACATCGGCGCCTACCAGACCACGACCACGGAGGGGGCAGCCCTCACATTCATCGACACCCCGGGCCACGAGGCGTTCACGGCGATGCGGGCCCGAGGCGCCGATGCCACCGACATCGTCGTCCTGGTCGTCGCCGCCGACGATGGCGTGATGCCCCAGACTGCCGAGGCACTCGATCACGCCCGGGCGGCCGAGGTCCCGATCGTGGTCGCCATCAACAAGATCGACCGAGAGGGCGCCGACCCCGATCGGGTGATGACCCAGCTCGCCGAGCGGCAGCTCGTCCCCGAGCAGTGGGGCGGCGACACGATCATGGTCCCCGTGTCCGCCATGACCGGCGAGGGCCTCGACACACTCCTCGACAACCTCGCCGTCGTCGCCGAGATCGAGGACCTGCGGGCCACGCCCGAGGGTCGAGCGGCCGGCGTCGTACTCGAGTCGTTCCTCGACATCGGACGGGGCCCGGTCTCCACCGTCTTGGTCGAGCGGGGCACCCTTCGAGTTGGGGACCCGTTGGTCACCGGAGCGGCATGGGGACGGGTACGAGCCCTGATCGACGACCAGGGCCGGTCGGTCGACGAGGCCGGCCCGTCGGTGCCGGTACAGGTGCTGGGGCTGTCCGACGTTGCCGGCGCCGGCGATCAATTCATCGTTGCGCCGAACGACAAGCTGGCCGCCAAGGTGGCATCGACCCGCGAGCACTGGCAGCGCCTGGCCAGCCTCGGCCGGGATGCATCGGCCACCAGCGGCGGTGCCAAGTTGGAGGACGTCTTCGAACAGATCCAGCGGGGCGAGACCGCCACGCTGAACCTGCTCGTCAAGGCCGACGTCAACGGTTCGCTGGAAGCGGTCACCGACTCGCTTCGCAAGCTCGAGCGCGACGACGTCAAGTTGGCGTTCGTGTCTCGCGGGGTCGGTGGCATCACGGAGAACGATGTCCTCCTGGCGTCGACGTCCAACTCGACCATCCTCGGCTTCAACGTTCGGCCCGACCGCAAGGCCCGCGAAGTGGCCGAGGCCGAACAGGTCGAGATCCGCACCTACGAGATCATCTACAAACTGCTCGAGGACATCGAACACGCCATGCTCGGCATGCTCGAACCCGAGTACGAGGAGGTCGTCACCGGCGAGGCCGAGGTCCGCGAGATCTTCAGGGTCCCCAGAGTCGGCGCAATCGCCGGCTGCATGGTCCTCGACGGCACGATCACCCGGAACTCCAAGGTCCGATTCCTCCGCGACGGCACGATCATCTGGAAAGGCAGCATCCAATCGCTTCGCCGCTTCAAAGACGACGTGCGCGAGGTGCAGGCCGGGTTCGAATGCGGTATCGGCCTGTCAGATTTCCAGGATCTCAAGCCCGGCGACATCATCGAGACCTTCGAGGAGCGGGAGATCCCCGTCGCCTGACCGCCGGTGCGCCGCCGGCAGTGACCATGCACGTCTGTGTTCTCACCGTGGAGCTGCATCTCCCCATGGCCAGTTCGCTCAAAGCCAAACGGTCGGTGGTTCAGAGCATCGTCCGGACCCTCGACGGCTGGACATCGGTCGCCGCCGCCGAAGTCGACCGTCTCGACTCGTGGCAGCGGACGACCATCGGGGTGACGGTGATCTCGGGGGCGGCGGGCCGCGCCGGCGACGTCGCTGATCGGGTGGAGCGCCACGTGTGGGCCCAACCGGACGTGACAGTCCTGTCGATCGAACGCAACTGGTGGGAGCAGCCATGAGTCGCAAGCAGCCGAACCGGAAGAAGCGCCCGGCGAGCACCCGTCACTATCCCCGCACCGCCCGGCTCAACACCCTTCTCCAGCAGATCGTGGCCGAGCATCTCGAGCGAATCGACGACGACCGGCTGCCGCTGGTCACCGTGACAGGTGCCGAGGTCGACGCCGACCTCAATCGCTGCGATGTGTACATCAGCACCTACGAGGACCCCGACCCGGTCCGCGACGGTGAGGTGCTCGACATCCTGTCCGAGCAGCGCATATCCCTCCAGGGGGCGATCGCCCGCCAGGCCAAGCTGCGCAAGACGCCCGAGGTCGTGATCCAATTCGATCCCGCCGTCCGCACCGGCGCTCGAGTCGATTCGATCCTGGCGTCGCTAAGGCTGCCCGACGCCGATGCCGATGAGGCAGCGGCTCCCGAGCAGGATCACGACCGGAGCTGACCGTGGCCCGCCGGCGCGCCGATTCGGGAGCGGCCGGAATGCTCGTCGTCGACAAGCCGGCCGGGTGCACGAGTCACGACGTCGTCGACCAGGTGCGCCGCCGCCTCGGCACCCGCAAAGTCGGGCATGCGGGGACCCTCGATCCCGACGCCACCGGGGTCCTCGTCCTCGGCGTCGGCAAGGCGACCAAGCTCCTCCAGTTCCTGAACGGGGTCGACAAGCACTACCGGGGTCAGCTCGTCCTCGGGTCGACGACGACGACACTGGACTCGAGCGGCGAGGTCACGGCTCGATTCAGGATGGACGTGTCGCCGAGCGACGTCGCCCGGATCGCCCAGCGGTTCCTCGGTGACATCGAGCAGATTCCCCCGATGGTGTCGGCGGTCAAGATCGGAGGCCGGCGGCTTCACGAGCTTGCCCGCCAAGGCGTGGAGGTCGACCGGCCGGCGCGAACGGTCACCGTGCATGACCTCGAGCTGACCGCCACCGCCGACCCGCTCCGCTACGACATGGTCGTCCACTGCTCATCGGGCACCTACGTACGTTCGCTGGCCGCCGACATCGGCGAAGCGCTCGGAGGAGGTGCCCACCTCCACGGTCTTCGCCGGACCGCCGTCGGACTCTTCACCGAGGATCAGGCCGCCCCGATCGACCAGGCACCGTTGAGACCGCCGGTGGACATGGTGGCGCATCTGCCCCGCCTCGAAGTCGACGATCTGGTCGCCGAACAGGTCCGGCACGGGCGGTCGCTCGGACCCAGCCGGGGGAGTGGTCCCCTCGCAGTGGTCGACCGGCGGGGGCTGCTGCTGGCCGTTTACGAGCCCCGCGACGGCGAGTTCCGGCCGGTGAAAGTCTTGGTAGGTTGACCGCCTCATGAAGGTGATCGAGGATCCTTCCGCCGGCGAGTGCCTCGCCGAGCGGCACGCCGTCACGATCGGCGTGTTCGACGGGATCCATCTCGGCCACCAGTACGTCATCGGCGAGACCCGCCGCCAGGCCGACGCTGTCGGTGACAACCTGGCCGTCGTCACCTTCGATCCGCATCCAGCCCGTATCGTCCGGCCGGCGAGCGCTCCCAAGATCCTCACCGGAATTGATCATCGCCTGGAGCTGCTCGATCGACTGGGCGTGGACACGACCGTGGTGATCATGTTCGACCTCGAGCAGGCCTCCGAGGGGGCCGCCGACTTCGTCGAGCGTGTCATCGTCAAGTGTCTCATGGCGCGCTCGGTCACGGTCGGTGCCGATTTCCACTTCGGCCACCGCCGTGAGGGAAACGTTCCCTTCCTCGTCGGGCTGGGTCACGACCTCGGGTTCGAGGTCAATGCCCTTTCCGCCGTCGAGCGCACCGACAGCCGTGGCGAAGCCATCTCGTCGACTGCCATCCGCCAGGCACTGACCGAAGGCGATGTCCGGCGCGCTGCCGCCATGCTGGGTCGATTCCACCAGGTACGGGGAACGGTTGCGGCCGGCGACCGACGCGGCCGGACGATCGGCTTTCCGACCGCCAACCTGGACGTGTCCCCCGATCTCGCCATCCCAGCCGATGGCGTCTACGCCGCCTGGTATCTGACGCCGGACGGTGTTCGCCATCGGGCGGCGACCAACATCGGGAAGCGACCGACGTTCTACGCCGATGCCGACCGCTCACTCGTCGAAGCCCACCTTCTCGACTTCGACGGCGATCTGTACGGACAGCTGGGCAGGGTCGAGTTCGTCGCCCGGCTACGGGGCGAACAGCGCTTCCAGGGAATCGAGGCGCTCCAGGCCCAGCTCCGCACCGATGTCGAAGCCGCCCATTCGGCGCTCGCCGGCTAACTGAGACCTCAGGCATCCAGTCGCCGTTGCGCCACCGGTGAGCCGTGGTGGTGCACGATCTTCCAGTCCCCACCGATCTTCAAGAAGATGTTGGTGGCCGCGACGGTCCCTGTCCCGCCGGCGCTCATCAGGTTCTCGTCGAGGGTCATCCAGGCCACGCCGGCCGCGATGTTGAGCTGGTCGTTGGTAACGATGAACTGGTTGCTCGACGGTCCGGCGAAGATCCGCCGCCACGACTGCTCGACCGCGGTCCAGCCCCGAAGGATCGGCCACCCGGGATGGATGCAGATGACGTCGGGACCGTGACTCCACACCGCCGCCATGGCGTCGAGGTCCCTGCGCTCGTGCGCCTCGTAGAACCTCCGGTTGAGGTTCCTGAGCGCCTGCCGGTCGGCGTCGGTAGCCACCGGGTCAGCGTACCGGGCGGCCCAGGAGGGTCTGAGAGCCGGCCGCCACCACACCGCTCGTATCGGAGATGATCGACGTGCACACGCCGGTTCCCGCCTCGCCGGCGCGGGACGTCGCCTCGATCAGCAGCCACTCGTCACGCGGTGACCGGACGAAGGCCAGGTCGAGGTCCGTGTTGATCAGCCCATACCCGTCGGCGCGGGTGTAGATGGCGCTCACTCCGCTGGCGATGTCGGCGATGGCGGCGATCCGCTGCTGACCGCTCGGTTGCTCGCCGGCGATCACCGGACACACGAGCCGCATCCAGCAGGCGGCCGAACCGGCCGTTTCGAAGGCTCCTGCCTCCCACCGGTACCGAACTGCGTCGCGGTGAAACATCGTCATCGACGGGTCTACCAGCCAGGACGGGGCTCGCCGCTCGGCGGTCGCCGGCGGGGGGGTGCGACGGTGCGGGACACTCCCCGGCGGGTCGGGGTGACCAGATCTGGTGAGGAGCCTCCCGGTCGCCCGGGCGACCGGTCGATCGTCGGTGTGCAGTGCCGCGGAGGCGACGGCGACCCGCCGGCTGAGGGGTTGCACCTCGACCGTCGTCGAGAGCGGTTGGAGCGGAACCGGTGCCAGCAGTTCGACGTGGAGGCGGGCCAGCCACTGGTCCTCGGTGGCGACGCCTTCGATCAGTCGAGCGAGGAGAGCGGCCGGCGGCCCGCCGTGCTGGGCGTCGGCCTGCCAGGGACCTCGGGTCAGCTCGGTTGGCGTCGCCCTCCCGCCGGTCAGGTGGTGCAGCGCCGTCATTCGGAGGCCCACGGCATCTCCAGGTGGAGGTCCGAACCGTCGTAGGGGTGGGCGAGTGCGACCTCTTCGTCGAGCTCGACGCCGAGACCGGGTCGATCGGGGACGGTGACGAACCCGTCGACCCACTCGAGTCCCTGGCGCAGAAGCTGGGTGTGGAACCCACCGAAGTCCAGGATCGACTCGAGGATGAGAAAGTTGGCCGACGTCGCAGCGACCGCGATGTTGGCGGCGGCCCCAATCGGTCCGTTGTACAGGTGGGGGGCGATGACAGCGTGGTGTGCCTCGGCGATCGTGGCCACCTTGCGGCCCTCGAGCACGCCACCGACCCTGGCACTGTTGAACTGGGCGACGTGCATGGCCCCCGCCGCCAGCAGGGGGGCGAACTCGTATCTCGTCACCAGCCGCTCGCCGGCGGCGATGGGAATCGCCGTTCCCGACGCCACGGCCGCAAGGGACTCCCGGCGGTCGGGCGGGACCGGTTCTTCGAACCACAACGGTTCGTAGGGGGCGATCCGCCTGGCCAGTCGGAGCGCTCCGGCCGGGGTGAACTGGCCGTGTGTGCCGAAGAGGATGTCGACACGCGATCCGACCGCTTGACGGATCGCCGAGATCATGGCCTCGGCCCGATCGAGGTCAGCGAGCGACGGGAAGCGGGGATCACCGGCGTAGTAGCCGCCCATCGGATCGAGTTTGACGGCCGTGTGCCCGGCGGCTGCATAGCCGGCGGCGGCGGACGCTGCCAGCGCTGGATCGGAGTAGACGCCGGCGTTGGCGTAGATGTCGACCCTGGGATCGTCGGGATACAGGTAGGTGTAGGTCCGCAGGCGGTCGTGCACCCGTCCTCCGAGCAACTCGGTGACCGGCAGCCCGACCGCCTTTCCGGCGATGTCCCAGCACGCCATCTCGACGCCGCTGAGGACGGCGGCCAGCGAAGGATCGGGGCGCTGTGTGAAGCCTCGGCTGTACACGGTGCGGAACAGCCGCTCGACACGTCGCGGGTCGGCACCGAGCACGTCGCGTTCGATCACGTCGGTGGCCATGGAGGCCATCGTGTGGGCCCCGAAGGACGCACCGTACATCTCGCCGTACCCGACGATTCCGTCGTCGGTGACCAGCTTCACGAACAGGAAGTAGCGCCCACCGTGGTGAGGGGGAGGGGTCCCGACCACGAAGGTGGCATAGTCGCAGAGCTGCATCGGCGCGACCGTACCGCATGGATCGACCATGGCCGGTGGTACCATGATCCGCTGCTGTCTGGCGGGAAACCCGTCTTGACGGCTGGACACGAGGGCCGACCTCCCACCGCTCGAACGAGGAGAAATCAGAAGATGGGCCAACCGGCTGCCAACCTTCCCCCCAAGACCGACACGATCACCAAGTTCGCACGCGGCGATGGCGACACCGGTTCGCCCGAGGTGCAGATCGCTCTTCTCACCGACCGGATCCGCCACCTCACCGATCACCTGGCCGTCCACAAGAAGGATCATCACAGCCGCCGCGGCCTGCTGATGCTCGTCGGTCGCCGTCGTCGCCTGCTCGACTACCTGGCCGGAATCGACGTCGAGCGGTACCGGACCCTGATCGCCGAACTCGGGCTGCGGCGGTGAGAAGCGGACCGCACCTTCCGCTTCGTCTCACCACTGCTGAAATCCCGTACACTCGGACCGACGGGAAACCGTCCGGCTCATTAGAGCCTGGTTTCTAGCTCCCGAACCTTCCAGCGTTCGGTAGCTGCAATCTGGGATCTGATGACGCCACAAGAGCCCAGCGAGGGTCGCTGGCGCATCACATCCACAATCACAAAGGAGAGCATCCATGACAGATGCTGTCAGCGTTACCGGAACCGTCACCTCAGGCGACGGCCCCGACATGTACCTCGAGACCGGCAAGATGGCCGGTCTGGCCTCTGGCGCCGTCGTCGCCCGGATGGGCGAAACCCAGGTGCTGGTGGCCGCCACCGGCGCTCGCCGGATACGGGAGGGAATCGATTTCTTCCCACTCACCGTCGATGTCGAGGAGCGGTCCTATGCGGCCGGCAAGATTCCCGGCTCGTTCTTCCGGCGGGAGGGCCGGGCCTCCGACGCCGCCACCCTCACCGCCCGCCTGATCGACCGTCCGCTGCGACCATCGTTCCCCGACGGGTTCCGCAATGAGATCCACGTCGTCGTCACCGTGCAGTCGAACGATCAGAAACATCCCCACGACGTGCTGGCCATCAATGCCTCCTCAGCCGCCCTCATGGTCTCCGACGTCCCCTTCGACGGTCCGATCGGAGCGGTGCGGCTGGCGTTCACCACCGACGGCGAGTGGCTCCCGCATCCGACCTACCCCGAGGGGGAGGAGTCGTCATTCGAGATCGTCGTCGCTGGTCGCCAGCTACCCGACGGGGATGTCGCTGTGATGATGGTGGAAGCCGGCGGAACCCAGATCGCCTGGGCCAACTTCGAGAACGGCGCTCCGAAGATCGACGAGGCGGCCCTCGCCCGCGGGCTGAAGGAGTCCGAACAGTACATCAAGGAGGCGATCGCCCTGCAGCTCGAGCTCGTCGAGGCCAACGGTGGTCGGAAACCGCCCATGGACTACGACGTTCAGGTCGACTACACCGCCGAGCAGATGGCCGCCGTTCGAGAGTTCGCCGAGGCCCGGATGAGCGAGGTGATGAGCCAGTCGGACAAGGCCCGGCGGAGCGACGCCGAATCCCAGCTGCGCGACGACATGATCGAGGCACTCCTGCCCCGATTCGCCGACTCGAGCCCCACCGCCGAGAAACAGCTCACCGCTGCGATCCGCTCGCTGAGCAAGGAGATCGTCCGTCGGCGCATCGTGAACGAAGGATTGCGCATCGACGGCCGCGGTCCCGCCGACCTGCGGTCAGTGTCGGCCGAGGTGGCGGTCGTCCCCCGCGTCCACGGTTCCGGTCTGTTCCAGCGCGGCGAGACCCAGGTGCTCAACATCTGCACGCTGGGAATGGCCCGTATGGACCAGATGATCGACGGGATCGACCCGGTGGATCGCAAGCGCTACATGCACCACTACAACTTCCCGCCTTACAGCACCGGTGAGACCGGCTTCATGCGCGGGCCCAAGCGGCGGGAGATCGGTCACGGCCTCCTCGCCGAGCGGGCGCTCGTGCCCGTCGTCCCGGACCAGGAGACGTTTCCCTATACCCTCCGCCTCGTGTCCGAGGTTCTCAGCTCAAACGGCTCGACGTCGATGGCATCGGTCTGCGGGTCGTCCCTCTCCCTGATGGACGCCGGCGTCCCGATCAAGGCACCGGTCGCCGGCATCGCCATGGGCCTCGTGTACGCCGAGGGCAAGTACACCACCCTCACCGACATTCTCGGAGCCGAGGACGCCTTCGGGGACATGGATTTCAAGGTTGCCGGCACCGCCGAGTTCGTGACCGCGCTCCAGCTCGACACCAAGATCGACGGCATCCCCGCCGACGTGCTGGCGGCTGCCCTCGAGCAGGCGAGGGACGCTCGACTGACCATCCTGGACGTGATGGCATCGGCCATCGCCGAGCCCAGGGCCGACGTCGGAGAGAACGCACCCAAGATCATCAGCTTCGAGATCCCGCTCGACAAGATCGGCGAGGTCATCGGCCCGAAGGGCAAGGTGATCAACGCCATTCAGTCCGAGACTGGCGCCGACATCAATGTGGACGACGACGGCGTGGTCGGCACGGTCGCCATCGCCTCCACCGATCGGGGTGCGGTCGCCGAGGCGGAACGCCAGATCAAACTGATCCTCGACCCGCCCACCGCCGAGGTGGGCGCCATCTACGACGGCAAGGTCGTGAACATCACCAAGTTCGGCGCCTTCATCAACATCCTCCCCGGGCGGGACGGCCTGCTCCACATCTCAAAGCTCGGCGGAGGCAAGCGGATCGACAACGTCGAGGATGTCCTCGAGCTCGGGCAGTCCGTCGAAGTCCTCGTCGAGGACATCGATCCTAACGGCAAGGTCAGCCTCCGGCTGGCCGGCGAGGCTTCGTCGGGCGACAGCCGGCGCCAGCGTGACGGGGGCAGGTCGGCAACCGAGGACGACGACGTCGACGACGACGCCGGCTCGGTGAAGATGTCCTTCGAGGAGGACTTCGAATCCGAGCTCAGCGCCGAGTTCGGCGATCTCGGCCCCGAGGGCACCGAGCTGGCTGAGAGCGGCGGAGGACGCAGCCGGGGCCGCAATGGTCGCGGGCGCGGTGGTGGCCGGGGGCGCGGCGGACGCCGCTGACGCTGTCTTACGGTCTCCGACCTCACGCGGCTGGAGACCGCCCCCACTAAGCTCGTCCCATGTCCATTCGGGTCGGCGTCTTCGGTGCGGGTGGACGTATGGGCGTCACCGTCTGCCAGGCCGTCGCCGCCGATCCCGACCTCGATCTGGTCGCCGCCGTCGATCCGAGTCACGACGGGATCGACGTGCGTTCGGTCGTGGCGGTCGACGATGCCCACTTCGACATCTCCGGATCGGCCGAGGCGATGGTGCAGGCCAACGTCGACGTGGCGGTCGATTTCACCGCTGCCGCCGCTGCTCGGCAGAACATCCGGTTCTGCGCCGCACAGGGAATCCATGCCGTCGTCGGTACCTCCGGGTTCACCCAGGCCGACTTCGACCAGATCCGGGACCTGTTGAAATCCTCCAACTGCCTCATCGCCCCCAACTTCGCCATCGGAGCGGTCTTGATGATGCGCTTTGCCGAGATGAGCGCCCCCTACTTCGACACTGCCGAGATCATCGAGTTTCACCACAACGCCAAGGTCGATGCGCCCAGCGGTACGGCGGTCAACACCGCCGAACGGATGGCCGCTGCCAGCGAGTACTGGGCGCCCGATCCGACCGAGACCGAGACAGTCCCTGGCGCTCGCGGGGCCCGCGGCGCCCGGGGGATCTCGATCCATTCCGTGCGCATGGTCGGCATGGTCGCCCATCAAGAGGTCGTGCTCGGAACGACCGGCCAGAGTCTGGTGATCCGCCACGACACCACGGACCGCTCCAGCTTCATGCCCGGGGTTCTCCTGGCGGTGAAGCGGATCGGCGACCTGCCCGGCCTCACCATCGGCCTGGAACCCATGTTGTTCTGAGTGTCCTCACTCCTGGGCGTTCCGTGCGACGGTGCGCTCGGGTCAACGGGGTCGAAGGGCACGTCGTAGGCTGGTCGCATGAGCGCGACCGCACCAAACCGCTACCTCACGGGCAACGCGGCGCCCGTCGCCGAGACGACCGCCTTCGACCTGCCCGTCACCGGGCGGATCCCCGACGCGTTCGAGGGTCGCTGGCTGCGCAACGGACCCAACCCGGTCGAGCCGTTGGCCGATCCCGAGAAGCACCACTGGTTTCTCGGCACCGGCATGGTCCACGGTGTCCGCCTTGGGGGCGGGAAGGCCGAGTGGTACCGCAACCGCACCGTTCTGCCCGACCAGCCCTTCGGGGCCAACACGAGCGTCGGTGGGTTCGCAGGCACCACCTGGGCACTGGTCGAGGGCGGGCAGCCGCCGGTCGAACTCGGATATGAACTCGACACGATCGGGGCCAATCGGTTCTTCGACACCCTCGCCGGACCGTTCTCGGCCCACCCCAAGTACGATCCGGCCACCGGCGAACTTCACGCGATGTGCTACCGGTACCCCGAGATGTCCGACCGCCTTCACTACGTCGTCGTCGATGTCGACGGACGGGTGATCCGCACGGTTGACGTGCCGGTACCCGACATGCCGATGGTGCACGACATGTCGCTCACCGACACCTACGCCGTCGTGTACGACCAGCCGGTGACCGTGAGCATCGAGCGCGCCCTCGAGGGGTTTCCCTTCCCCATGGCGTGGAACCCCGATCACCCGCCTCGCGTCGGTCTGTTGCCGCGTGCGGCTGCCCGCAGCACCGGAACCGCCGACGCCATCGTCTGGTGCGACGCGCCCCAGAAGGGAATGTTCCATCCGGTCAACGCCTACGACACTCCCGATGGCGAGGTCGTGATCCACCTGTGCGCGTACGACCGGCTCTTCGACAGCGATCGCAACGGGCCCGGTGACACCCACGCCCGACTCGAGCAGTGGATCGTCGACCCCGCCACCGGTACGACGGCGGCCACGGTGGTCAACGACGAGCGTCAGGAGTTTCCCCGGCACAATCCGGCTTTCGCGCTTCGTGAATACCGGTACGCCTACACCGCCGAAACGGTATTTGGCTCCGAGGGCTTCGACGGCACGGGCAACGTTCACGGGGCGACGATCAAGACCGATCTGGTTACCGGCCGAGCCGAGCGTCACGACTACGGGCCCCACCGCGGTGGGGCCGAGCCGGTGTTCGTGGCTCGTCCCGGCGGGACGGCCGAGGACGACGGCTGGCTGATCACGCTGGTCTACGACTCGGCCGAAGATCGCAGCGAGCTGCAACTCCTCAACGCCGACGACCTCTCCGCTGGCCCCGAGGCGATCATCTCTCTTCCCCAGCGGGTTCCGTTCGGATTCCACGGCGACTGGGTTCCCGATCACCGCGTCGGCCCATGACGGCTGACCCGGCGGATCCCGCTCGACCCGACATTCCCCGGTGGCTCATCCACCTGGCCGTCGTGATCGCCGGGATCTCGCTGGTCGGCTCCTGGGCGGGGAGCCTGCTCGCCCCCCAGTTCGTCGACAACAACCCGCGGTTGCTGATCGCTCTCAATCCTCGCAACAGCAACCTGGTATTGGTGAGCAACCAGATCAGCGACCTGGCGTACTACACGATCGGCTTCTTCCGCCTCGTCTTCTCCGATCCGTTCAACTACCTGATCGGGGTGTTCTTCGGCGAGCGGGCCTTCGCCTGGGTGGAGCGGCGCAGCCGGAGCTACGGGCCCTTCGTTCGGGACGGGGAGCGGTTCTTCAAACGGTTCTCGCACGCGCTGGTCTTCCTGATGCCCAACAACATCATCTGCATCCTGGCCGGAGCGACCGGGATGCGGGCCCGCTGGTTCTTCGCACTCAACGCCGCCGGCACGCTCACGAGGCTGGTGCTCATCAAGCAGTTCGGCGCAGTGTTCGAAGGTCCGATCGACCGCATCCTGGAGTTCATCGCCGACTATCGGGTCCCCCTCCTCGTCCTCTCGGCCATCGGCGTTGCCTGGACCATCTTCGGCGAGTTCCGAGGCGACAACACCGAGGTGGCCGCCCTCCGCGAGATCGAGCACGAACTGCACGATGACACCGGCCGCAACGACTGAACGACCGGCACCCGGGTGGGCGTTCGCCGCTCGACCCCGTTGGCTGGCGTCCCACCTGTTCGCCGCTTCGGTCATCGCCCTGTTCATCGCCGCCATGTTCTGGCAACTGGACCGTCGGGAGCAACGGATCGAGCAGAACGAGGTGATCGGAGCGCGGGCCGATGCCGATCCGCTGGTGGTGGCGGACGCGCTCACCGCCGGCCCCCCCACCGAACTCGACTACCGGCGGGTCCAGGACAGCGGCACCTGGATCGACCCCGAGGTGGTCCGGGTGGCCAACCGCAGCCAGGGCGGCGTTGCCGGCGAGTGGATCGTTGGACTGTTCCAGACCGTGGACGGAACTCGCATCTTCGTGAACCGTGGGTTCGTGCCCCTTGCCGGGGTCGCCGATGTCCCGCCAGAGCGTCAAACGATCACCGGCTGGCTGCGTGCGTCGGTCGAGCGGGGCGCGTTCGGGGCCGAGGACCGCGGCGAGGGATCGCTCGTGCCGAGGTTGAACGTCGACGATGTCGCCGCCCGGCTGACCAACCCGGACGTGGCTCCGGTTTGGCTCCAGCTGGAGGCGCCTACGGGACCGGGCGGGCCCGATCCGGTGCCCCTGCCCGAGCGGAACAATGGACCCCACCTCTCCTACGCCGTCCAGTGGCTGACGTTCG
>JBFGLT010000080.1:0-14632 GCA_041576015.1 Acidimicrobiales bacterium | reverse complement strand
GCCGACGCCGACGACGTCGTGGCCGAGATCTACGCCACCGCCTGGCGGAGGGTGGGCGACCTCGACTCGATCGAAACCCCCCTCGCCTGGCTGTACGGACTCGGACTGAACGTGCTCCGGAACCGCCGGCGCGCCGCCGACCGGCACCTCCGCCTGGTGGGCCGCGTGGAGTCGTCAGGCCAGGCAGCTCCCGGACCCAGCGACCCGGCGGAGGCGATCCTGATCCGTCAGGCGCTCGCCAGCTTGCCCGACGACGACGCCGAACTGCTCCGGCTCATCGCCTGGGAGGGCCTCAGCCACGCCGAGGCCGGTGAGGTGCTCGGCTGCACGGCCAACGCCGTGGGCATCCGCCTGCACCGAGCCCGGCAACGCCTCGACGCCAGCCTCTCCCGTCCAACCCCTCCTCGAAAGCGAGCAAACAATGCCTGATCGAACCGACCCCGTCGACCTCTCGGACCTCCGGGCGGCTGACCCGGTGCGCCTGGCCGACCTGCCCCGGGCCGACTCGCCGAACGCACGCCGGCTGCTGACCGACACGATCTCCACCACCCCCTCCCCGTCGACCAGACCGACCGGGCGCTTTCGCCGGCTCCTCCCCGCCGGCGCTGTCGCTGCCGCGCTCGCCCTCTTCGCCGCCGGCTTCGCCGTGTTCGGTCCCTCGGGCACCGAACCGGCGCTCGCCGCCGTCAAGGCGGCTGCCCAAGAGGTGGCAGCGGCCGAGTCGGGTCGCGTGGAAACGACATTCCGGCTCGAAGGATCCGACGGCACCGACTCCGGCACCATCGCCGGCACGGCCGTGCTCACCTACAACGATGACGACCTCGCCGTCGCCCTCCAGCTCGACGAGTTGCCGCCGGACTTGCAACGAGCCTCGACCTTCGGTGCCCTCGAGACCCGCCTGGTCGATGGCGTCCTGTACGCACGTGGCGGCGAGCTCGACGAGTGGGTGGCGGCGGAGGTTCCCGAGGCGATCGGGCGGGAGCTCGGGACCCTCGTCGATCCCAGGACCGTCCTCGACACGGTCCAGGGACTGGTCGAAGCCGACGTGATCGGCGACGTCGTCATCGGTGGCGACACGCTGACCCACTACCGCAGTCTGATCGACCTGGGCGACGAGTCGCTCGCCGACTCGGGATGGTTGAGCGGCCTCCAGACCCAGATCGACGTGAACGCCGAAGGCACGGTCATCGTCGACCTGTTCGTCGATGCCGACGGCCGTCTCCGCCGGCTCGATGTCAGCGGTGACGTGGCCGACGCCGACCGGGCAGAACATCGCGCCGCCTTCTCGGTCTCGACCGTGTTCGGCGCCTTCGGGGCCGTGCCCCCGATCGAGGCGCCGGCGGGAGTCGAACCGCTCGCCGGGCTGGAGGGGCTGTTCGGGAGCGACGGCGGTTGACCTGCGCGAGCGCCGCCATGCGGTCAACCTCCTCGACGACAACGGCGCCATCACGAAGAGGTCGTGGAGGTCCGGCCATCTCGGCATCCTGGGGGCGATGTTGCCGGTCGCCCCATGAGCTCCCCGGTCCTCTACGTCGGGTGTCCGATGTGGGCCCACCGCCCATGGGTCGGACGGTGGTTCCCCGGCTCCACTCCTGTCGGGGGCGAACTGACTGTCTATGCGACGTGGTGCACGACTGTCGAGGGCAACACGACGCACTACGCCGTGCCACCGCCGGCCACGATCGCCCGCTGGGCCGCCGCTGTCCCACCGGGGTTCCGGTTCTGCTTCAAGGTTCCCCGGGAGGTGACCCACCAGCGAAGGTTGCGCGACGCCGGGGCGGACATCGACCGCTTCCTGGGAGCGATCGCGCCGTTGCATCCGAACCTCGGCCCAGTGCAACTCCAACTCCCGGCGACGTTCGGACCCGCCGACCTGCCGGTGCTGGCCGACGCGTGCAAACGTCTGCCGCGGTCTGTGGCTTGGGCCGTCGAGACGCGGCATCGGCAATTCTCCGCCGGCGGGACCCACGAGCGGGCGCTGAACGACCTCCTCGCCGGCGCAGGGATCAACCGCGTGATCCTCGACTCCCGCTCGCTGTTCTCGGCTCCGCCGACCACGCCGGTGGAGCAGGAGGCATGGGAGCGCAAGCCGCGGCTCCCGGTCCGTCCGGTCGCCACCTCGTCACAGCCGCTGATCCGGCTGATCGGGGCGAGTGACCCTCGGCGTACCGTCGACGGGTGGGCCCAATGGATTCCCAAGGTCGCTGTGTGGTGTGAGGAAGGTCTGACGCCCCACGTGTTCATCCACACGCCGGACAATCACGACGTCCCGGAGCTGGCACGCCGGTTCCACGGCCTGGTCGCCGACATGGTGCCCGGCCTCGCGCCGCTCCCAGAGCCGGTCGGGCCCGACCGCCAGCTCGGTATCTTCGGGTGACAGGTTCGGGCCAGACCGACTCAGACCAGTGCGGGTTCCCGCTCGTCCTCGCCGGTCCCCGGTCCCGGCTGGGTGACCCCGATCGTATGCGGCTCGTGGTGACCGCCCTCGACATTGAGGTCCGGCAGGAGCCGGTCCAGCCACTGCGGCAGCCACCAGTTGCGAGCCCCGAGGAGTTGCATCGTGGAAGGGACGAGCAGCATCCGGACGAGGGTGGCGTCGATCAGGACGGCCATCGACAGGCCGACACCGAACAGCTTGATGATGCGATCGTCCTCGAAGAGAAAGCTGCCGAACACCACGACCATGATGGCGGCGGCGGCGCTGATCACCCGGGCGGTCACTGCCAGGCCATCGGCGACCGACTCGACGGGGTCGCCGCTTCGTTCGTACTCCTCCTTGATCCGGGACAGGAGGAAGACCTCGTAGTCCATCGACAGGCCGAAGACGATGGCGAACATCATCATGGGGATGAACGGTTCGATCGGAGCCCCCTCGATACCGAACAGACTTCCGAGCGTGCCCTTCTGGAAGATCTGGACGACGACCCCGTAGGCGGCGCCGATCGAGAGCATGTTCATGACCACCGCCTTGAGCGGCACCATGATCGACCGGAAGACCGCCATCAACAAGCAGAAGCTGAGCGACAGGACGACGCCGAAGAACAGAATGATGCGGCCGCTCAGGAACTCGGTGAAGTCGATGTTCGCCGCCGCAACACCGGTGAGTGCCGGAGCCAGGCCGGTTCCCTCCACTGCGGTGGGGATGACTGATTCCCGGAGCTCGACCACGAGGTCCTCGGTCGCCTGATCCTGAGGCGACGTGAGCGCCTGCACCCGGATGAGCGCAGCCGCCGGGTCCGAGGGATCATCGGGAATCGGCGGTGTGGCAAAGGCGACGCCGTCGGTCTGATCGATCGTCGCCGACAGCGAAGCGAGCACCTCGAGATCGGCCGTGGAGTCGATCTCGGTGGCGATGAGGAACGGCCCGTTCGAGCCGGGGCCGAACCCCTCGGCCAGCAGGTCGTAGGCCTGCCTGGTGGTTGTCGCCTCCGGGTAGTTGCCCTCGTCGGAGAAGCCGAGCCGCAGATCGAGCAGCGGCGAGGCCATCACCAACAGCACGACAGTCCCCCCGATGGCCCAGAGCCAGGGACGGGCCTGGATGGCACGGCTCCAGCGATACGGAACGGTCTGACGCAGCGGGACGTTCTTGCGAGGCGGCAGCGAGCGCTTCAGCGGCCCGGCGAAGGGCAGGTATCCGATGAGGGCCACGACGACGGCCAACGGCAAGCCGATCAGGAAGGGCTGGATGGCCAGGCCGAGCCCGAGCAGCGCCACCGAGATCAAACCGGAGGCGACGATGCCCCTCCAGCGGGTGACCTGCATTCGCTCACGTACGATCCCCAGGGCGGCGGGCAACAGGGTCACCGACGCCACCATGACGACGGCGACGGTGAGGGCCGCACCGATACCGAGACCGGCGACGAACGCCAGCCCGATCAGCAACAGGCCGAGGAGCGAGACGACGACGGTCGCCCCCGCGAAGATCACCGAGCGCCCGGCGGTGTCGATGGCGACCATGGTGGCACCCTCGGGGGTGAAGCCCTTGCCGAGCGCCTCTCGGTAGCGGTTGACGATGAACAGGGCGTAGTCGATGCCGACCCCGAGTCCGATCATGATGCCGATCGTGCTGGCGAAGTCGGGCACGGTGGCAAAGTTGGAGGCGACGGCGATCAGGACAGCGCCGAAGGCGACGCCGAAGACTGCCACGCCGATCGTCGTGCCCATCGCCACGACCGAGCCCATCGCCACGATGAGAACGATGACGGCGAACGCCAGGCCGAGAAGCTCTGATTCGGGCGGTTCGAACTCACCGAGGGCGGCCCCACCGATCTCGACGTTGACCCCCTCGATCTCGGTCAGGCCCTGCTCCTCGGCCAGCTCGATGAGCCCTGTGCCCATCTCGGAGGCCTCCAACTGATCGGTGTCGATCGGGAGGCTCACGCTGGCGAAGGCGATCTCCCCTGCTCGGGGGCCCTGCTGAGCGATCTGGGCGCTTCCCTCGGGGCTGTACGGCGAGACGATCTGCATGCCCTCGAAGGCCTGACCGTCGCCGGATTGGGCGGCGACGGCGTCGAGATAGGCCGTCACGGCAGCCTGGACCTCTGGGTCGCTGACGCCCTGCTCGGCTTCGATCACGATCGATCCCTGGAGTCCCGACCCGACCCCGCCGAAGTACTCGTCGATGATTGCGAACCCGTCGGCGGAGTCCGAATCCGGGATCTCGAAGCTCGCGTCGAATGCCGGTCCGCCGGCCGCTCCGAGTGCACCGACCGTGACGGCCAGGGCGGCGATCCAGGCTGCGATCACTCGCCACGGGTGGTTGAAACACCAACGACCGAGTCGTGTGTACATGGGTCACTCTCCTGCTGTGGGCTCGCACCGGCGATAACGCTACGCGTGCGTAGTGTTTATAGGCCAGGATCGGCAGCCGATCAACCCCTGTAGCCGATGTCACAGCGGTCCTTTGCCGCCCATGGCCGTCCCGACGGGCCGCCGCATTCGCAGCGGAAGAATATCGCTACGATAGGATGTCGATATGCCTCGACCGCTCAGCGCCGAAGCCCGTGAGAAGGCGATCACGGCCGCCCAACACGTGATCGCCAGGGACGGGGTCGACGGGTTCACCATCGATGCGGTGGCTCGGTCCTCAGGTGTGGCCAAGACGACGATCTACCGCCACTTCGCCTCGGGAAACGAGTTGATGATCGCCGCCATCAACTGTCTCATCACTCCCTTCCCGACACCCAATACCGGTTCGCTGGCGGGGGACCTCGAGGCATTCATCGAGGTCGTCCTCCCCCAGGTGAAGGAGCCGGGCATGCGTCGCACGATGACCGGCGTGCTGGCGGCGGCCGCCTCCGATCCGGAACTGGGTCGCGTCCATCAGCAGCTGGTGCGGGAACGGATGACGCCGATCCGCACCATCCTCGAGTTGGCCCAACACCGCGGAGAGATCGATGCCACCGTCGACCTCGACCTGGCCATGGATTTCGTAGAGGGCCCGTTTTTCTTCAGAGCGATCATTCGAGAAGAACCCGTCACCCCGGCGACGGCGCGGAGCCTGATTGCGATGGTGGTGGCCGGGCTCACCCACTCCTGAAGCCGGCGGTCACCGGCGTGCCGTCGAGCGGTGCAGGGCCCGTGGCGGGCGGCGGACTGCCACGGGCCCCGGACCAGGACCGGAGACCACTGCGGCCGCCGGACCGGGCCTGGTTCGAGTCAACCGGTGCGACGAGGTGGGCACCTGATTCCTTCAACATGGTTCTCGTGGGTTGATGTTCCTTGTGGTTCCACCGTCCCCCTGGACGGGCGGACCGAGGGCTCACCGGGTGTACTTTTCGAGGGTGGAGATCCACCCCGACATCGTGCACCTCGAGTTCCTCCTCGGCACCTGGCGAGGTCGCGGCCAGGGTGAGTATCCGACCATCGAGGACTTCGCCTACCTGGAGGAGGTGACCTTCGCCCACGCCGGCAAGCCGTTTGTCAGCTACGTGCAGAAGACCAAGGACGCATCAACTGGGCTACCCCTGCACGCGGAGTCGGGCTACCTCCGGCCCGCCGGGCCCGAACGCCTCGAGTTGGTGCTGTCCCAGCCGTCGGGAATCGTCGAGCTTCACGAAGGCACGGTGGTCGGGGGCGTCATCGACCTCCATTCGACCCACGTGCTCACCACCGCAACCGCCAAGTCGGTCACTGCGGTCAGGCGGCGGCTGTCGGTCGAACGCGATGACCTGACCTACGACCTGGCGATGGCCGCCGTCGGTCAGCCACTCAGCCACCATCTCTCAGCCACCCTGAGCCGCTCCGGGTAGCGGATGGTCCGTCCCGGGTACGGACTACCGTGGTCGGGGGCGACGGGAGAATTCCTTCGACTACTCGAATCGGTGGACGAGCGTTCGATGGGAATGATGGCCGTCGACACCGGCGTCTGGACGAGGAGACTGTCAGATGAACAAGTCATTGGTAGCAATCGTGGCCGCCATCCTGTTGCTCGCAACTGCGTGCGGGGCCGGCGAGGCCGACGAGACGGCAACGACCACGACGACCGCCGCAGACAGCCGCGAGACCTCCGAGGACTCGACGACCACCACCGAGGTATCCGAGGACGACGGCACCGACGACGGCGACCAGGTCGCCAGCGAAACGCTCGGATCGGGCATCCTGGCTCGAACGCTCCAAGGCGGAGACGTCGCCCGGTCAGCCCGCTTCGAAGGCCGGTTCACCGTGATCGGGTCCGAGACCTCCGACCTCCCGGGCGAGCTGAGCTTCGGATTCAGCGGCGCCTACGACAGCGAGACCGAGTCCTCCGAGCTCCAGATCGATTTCGGCGACCTGGCCGCCATGGCCGCTCAGTCCGGTGAGGTCGACGCTGCCGAACTGGAGCTCTTCGCCGCCTTCTTCGAAGATCCGATGCAGATCATCACCATCGGCGACACCGCCTGGATCAACTGGAGCTTCCTGGCGTTGCTGACCGGGAGCGAGGGCGCCTGGTTGGAGTCCGACGCCCAGGACTCTGGATCCTTCACCGCCGAGTTCGGGTTCAGCGGGTCCGGCGACCCCACCCGAATGCTCGACGAACTGGCCGACGCCGATGCCCGAGTCACCGAGATCGGCACCGAAGAAGTGCGGGGGGTGCCCACCACCCACTACCGAGCCGTACTCGACACCGAGGCGATGGCCGCCGGCATGACGCCTGCGGAGCGAGCCGAGTTCGAGGCCGAGCTCGGCGCCGGTCCGGTCTCGGAATTCCCGATCGATCTGTGGATCGACGGTGACGGCCTCCTGCGGAAGTACCGGATCGACCTGTCCGACCCGGCCGTCCTGGCCGAGAGCGATGGTGAGCTGGCCGGCGGCGAGATCGTCTACGAGATCTACGACTACGGCGCCGACATCGTGATCTCACCGCCACCGGCCGATCAGATCGTGACCGAAGCAGAACTTGGCTTCGACCCCTCAGCTCTCACCGGCGGGTGAGAAGCCACCCCGGCGGTTGCCGCGACCGGACGGGCACAGGCGACATCCCGCTACATCGAGATTGGGCTGAAGTCGGCCACCGATGTTGACGAAGGTCACATCGTGGCAACACCGATCACCGCCGAACTGGCGCCGTTCCCTGCGGTGCCGTCGACGCCGAGTCGTCGTCGCCAGCACCGGAGCGCCATCGGTCCGGCTGTCGTCCGTCTGGGCCACTGGCTCCGGGCGACCCGGGCCCACGGCGTCTGGATTCTGATCTGGAGCGCGGTCGGGTGGGTCGGGCTGGCGTGGTCACCGCTCCTGCTCGACCATCCGTTTCTCCTGATGCTTCTCGCCCCGCGCGCCGCATTCGTCCTCCTGGCCGCCTCCGACGCCTCCTTCCTGCCATTCGTCGCCCTCGGGACACTGCGGCTGAGCGTCACCGACGCATCGTGGTTCGTGGCCGGACGCCACTTCCCCCGCACCGGCACCGGGGCATCGGCTGGGTTCGCGTGCACCCGCTGGACCATCCGCATCGGCGACATCCTCTGCCGCTGGCTCTGCGGTCGACCACTGCTCGCCGGCGCTGTGCTGTTCTTTCGACCGAACGGTCGCTACCTGGGCGTTGCCGGGGCGTACGGGGTGTGCCCTCGACTGTCGGCCGCCAGCTCGCTGGCCGGCACCATCCTCTACCTCGCCATCGTGCACCAAGGCGTCGAACTCTTCACCGGGTGAGCGGTCGCACGCGACCGCTCGACGGTCCGCTCTCGGCGCGGACCGTGATGCGAATCGAGCCGGAGTCGAGCTGATCGAACCCGGCCTACCCTCACGCATTGGCCGTGCGTCTCGATCCCGTTCACGATCTAGCGTGTGAGGAATGGCTGCGACCGAGTCACCACCCGAACTCGCCATCGGCGGGATCCAGCGACGCACGCTCCAGATCCTCTTTGCCAGCTCGACCGCCGGACGAGCCGCCACATCGGTCATGTTCTTCGTGGCCGTCCTGGCGGTCGAAGACATCCTCGGGAGCGGGACCTGGGCCGGTCTCACGACGGTGGCCCTCACGTTGGGCACCGCTTACAGCTCCTCGGCCCTCGCTTCGCTGATGGACCAGCGGGGCCGGAACCCCGGGTTGTCGATCGGCTACGCCGGTGCGGCACTCGGCGGGCTGGTCGCCGCCCTCGGCGTCCAGCTCCAATCGGTCGTGGTCCTCCTGGCCGGCATGGCGCTCGTCGGGGTCGGTCAGGGCTCGACCAATCTCTCCCGGTACGCCGCCGCCGACCTCGCTCCCGAGCACGCTCGGTCGAAAGCGATCAGCACGATCGTCTTCGCCTCGACGATCGGGGCCGTCGGTGGACCCCTGCTGGCCGGGCCGGCCGAGAACGGCGCAACCTTCCTGTCGTTGGAGAAGCTGTCGGGCCCCTTCGTCGCCGGGTCGATCTGCTTCGCCCTCGCCGGCCTGATCGTGTGGATCGGTCTGCGGCCCGATCCGCTCGTGGTGTCGGGCGGCCTGCACGCCAGCGGAACCGAGCCGCGGCTCGGGTTCGGCGACGCGCTCCGGATCGTGGTCCGTTCCGACGGCGCCCGTCTCGGACTCATCACGCTGTGCATCTCGACGGCCGTGATGGTGATGGTGATGGCCATGACCCCGTTGCACATGGACGCCCATGGACACTCGACCGACAACATCGGTTGGGTCATCTCGGCCCACACCGCCGGAATGTTCGCCTTCGCGCCCATCGCCGGAATCTTCGCCGACCGCCGCGGCCGGATCCCAGCGGTGCTGGTCGGTGCTGCCATCCTTCTCGTGTCGACGGTTGTCACGGCCCTGGCCGTCGATGCCCCCAACGGGCTCATGTTCCCCGGTCTCTACCTCCTCGGTCTCGGTTGGAGTTTCGGCGTGGTCGCCGGCAGCGCCCTCGTGACCGAGTCGGTCCAACCGGTCGAACGAGTCTCCGCCCAGGGGGCGGCCGATGTGACAACCGCACTCGCCAGCGGCGTCGGGGCCCTGTCCTCGGGCCTGGTGTTCACGATGGCCGGCTTCCACGTCCTGAGCATGCTGGGGACCCTGGCCGCCGGCGGCCTGCTCGTGCTCGCCTTCACCCGGTCCCGGATCCAGACGGCGATCGGCTGAGGGTCAGCGCTTGCGCAGGTGCCAGACCTGCTCGCTCGGGACCTGGGCGGCCCAGTCGGCCGGGACACCGAACTCCTGACCCGAGGCTGAATCCGGTGCCCGAACCTCGAGAAAGCGGACCACATCGAATCCGACGTCGTCGAACAGCTGCATCCACGCCGAGATCGGCAGGTTGAACGAGATGCCTCCCGGTTCGTCGATCGCACCGGTCCAGTCCAACCGGTGCAGATCGAAGTAGCTTCGCTCCAACCTGCGGGTCACCGGCAGCCTCCCGTCGAGGGGTGAACAGACCGAGAGCACGGGGTGGTTGCCGACGAACACGAGTGCAGCGCCGGGACGGAGCAGCCGGTGCGCCTCGGAGATCCAGCTTCGAGGCTCACACCAGATCGCAGCGCCGTACTCACTGATGGCGAAGTCGAACGATCCGGACGGCTGAGGAACCGCTTCGGCATCGCCGTGGACCCATTCGATACCGTCGAGTCGGTGTTCGCCGGCCAGTCGTCGAGCGGTGGCCAGCTGACGCTCGGAGTTGTCGATCGCATACACCGACGCTCCGCGCCGCCGAAGCCATGCGGCGACGTAGCCGGTACCGCAGCCGAGCTCGATCGCGCGCAGTCCGTCCATCTCATCGGGGAGCAGCCCCAGCTCGGACTCGGGTCGCTGCCAGATGCCCCAAGCCGGTTCCCTCCGCTCCCATTGCCGCTCTCCCGGGCCGGCCCAATCGCCGGCCATCTGATCCCAGTGTCGACGGTTTTCGGCGACGTGCTCGATGAACTCGGCCATGGCCGGACACTAGTCGAGGGCGGGCGGCGGGATCCGGGCCCCGTCGCCGCCCGTGCGGTAGATCTACCCAAGGGATTGGTGTCATCCCCATCTGCGTTCCACCATGGAGCCGAAGAATCCGGTCACCGACCGGCGGGAGTGTGGTCCATGGCGAGAGCAACCGAGAGCGACGTGCTCATCTTGACCGCCCGCGACGTGACCCGGGTCATCCGGACCGTCGGCCTCGACGAGCTCATGCGCCGCATGATCCGGGAGTTGACCGTCGCCACCAGCGAGCTCGACCCCGAGATCACGATCACCCAGGAGCGAGCGGGGTTCCACTACGAGAAGCCCGACCTGGGCCTCGTCGAGTGGATGCCGGCGATGGAGCTGGGCCGGACCGTCTCGATCAAGACGGTCGGCTACCACCCGACCAACCCGACGCAAAGGTCGATCCCGAGTGTTCTGGCCACCACCTCGCTGTACGACACCGGCACCGGCGCCCTCGTAGCGCTCGTCGATTCCACACTGCTCACCGCCGTCCGCACCGGCGCCGCCTCGGCCGTGGCGACCGACATCCTCGCCGTTCCCGGCCGCTCAGTCCTCGGGTTGGTCGGCGGCGGCGCCCAGGCGGTGACCCAGGCTCACGCCATCGCCCAGGTGCGTTCCATCGACCGCATCATCGCCTACGACCCGGATGCCGGTGTCCTCGAGTCGCTGTCCCGCCGGTTGCCGATCGACGTCCCTGTCGAGATCGCCGCAGATGCCCGTGCCGTACTGGCCGGAGCCGACATCGTCTGCACGGCGACGACCGTGGACATCGGCGCAGGACCGGTCGTCGCTGACGTCGCGCACGCCAGGCATCTGCATCTCAACGCCGTCGGCTCGGACTTCCCCGGCAAGACCGAGCTCCCGGTCGGCCTGCTCCGTCGAGCCCTCGTCGTCCCCGACGACCCCGGCCAGTGCCGCCGGGAAGGCGAATGCCAGCAGCTCGACGATGACGAGATCGGTCCGAGCCTCGCCGAGATCGCTCGCGAGCGAGACCGCTATCTTCCCTACCGGACCTCGCTCACCGTATTCGACTCAACCGGATGGTCGCTCGAGGATCTCGTCGCCGCCGAGCTGGTCGTGAACGAAGCGGTCCGCCTCGGCATCGGCTCCCGAACCGCCCTGCAGACCCTGCCAGAGGATCCGTTCAGCCCCTACGAAGACCTGCTCGCCTAGTCCGCTCGCCTCGGTCGGACCTCCACGCCCGGCGCAGGCCACTACGGTGAGCGGCCATGGCCGTCATCACCCCCGGACGCCTCCATCGTTTCACCGTCTCGGTGTGCACCGCCCTCGGCAGTCCCGACCACGAAGCTGTGCTCGTCGCCGATCAGCTCGTGCGGGCGAACCTCTGCGGGCACGACTCCCACGGGGTCGGCATGCTCCCAACATACGTCCAATGCGCCACCGCCGGTCTCCTGCACATAGCTGTCGACCCCGTGACCGTGGTCGACAACGGACCGGTCGTGGTCCTCGATGGCCAGCACGGCTTCGGCCAGGTCATGGGTCACCGGGCCATGCGGTCGGGCATCGACCGGGCGGCCGAGCACGGTGTGGCACTCGTCGGCTTGCGCAACAGCTTTCACATCGGGCGGATCGGCCACTGGGGTGAGCAGGCGACGGCCGCTGGGATGGCGAGCATTCATTTCGTCAACGTCGCCGCCCACGAGCCTCTGGTCGCCCCCTTCGCCGGGTCGAGCGCTCGGTTCGGCACGAACCCGGTCTGCATCGCCATTCCCGGAAACCAGCCCGGCGAGCCGACGGTCCTCCTCGACATGGCGACATCCACCATCGCACTGGGCAAGACCCGGGTGGCGCTCAACAGGGGCGAGCCCGTCGCCCTCGGAACCGTGCTCGACGCCGACGGCCGCCCGAGCACCGACCCCGGCGTCATGTGGGACGAGAAACGGCCGGGCGCCCTGGTCGCCATGGGAGACCACAAGGGCTCGGGCCTGGCCCTGATGTGTGAACTCCTCGGTGCCGCGCTTCTCGGCGGTACGACGATCGACCCGTCCAACGAACGTACCGGCGCCATCATCAACTCGATGCTCAGCATCGTCATCGACCCGAACGCCGTCGGCGGCCGCCACAACCTGGCATTCGAAGCCGACCGGTTCCTCGCCTATGTGAAGGCGTCAGCCGTCCGAGAGGGTTTCGAGGAGGTGCTCGTTCCGGGGGAGCCCGAGGCGCGGGCGAGCGCCGCTCGGGCCAAGGAGATCGACATCGATCCGACCACCCTCGAACAGCTCAACGAAGCGGCCGCGCTGACCGGAGTCCCTCCGCTGCACCCACAGGCCTGAGATCGGCCGGGCCGCCGCCCGTGTGAGCCCAAGGACCCTTGTGCATCACCGTCGGCCTGGTTGGCTGAAAGAGGAGGCGGAACACACCTCCGCCCGAAAGGAGCATCATGGCCGCAGAAACTGCGCCGTGGACCCTCGTCGATCGCCCCGATCTCGTCCCGCTTTGTCCCCACTGCGAGCAGTCGCTCGAGGTGGTGTTCAAGCGGGGCACGGGGTTCCCGCTGGGCCAGGGCCGCACCCTCGTGTACTTCTGCCCGAACTGCCGCAAGGTCCTGGGGTTCGCCCAGGGTCGTGTGTTGTGAACGGTTGAGCTGTCGATCAGTCGACCGGCAACGGGACCCACGGTTCGTGGTCGCCGGGCACCACGGGAAACCGTTGCTCCCGCCACTGCGACTTGGCCTCCTCGATACGGTCGCGGCTGCTGTGGACGAAGTTCCACCAGATGTAACGCTGACCAACCGGTTCTCCGCCGAGCGCCATGGCCCGGCCCGACCCGGCGACTGTGGCCCTTCCCGGGTCGAGCACCGCCAGCTGACCGCCCTTGAGGTCGGTGCCGTTTACCGTCACGGTGCCGTCCAGCGCCAGGACGGCGCGTTCGGGATGATCGTCCTCGATCACGAGAGTTGCGTCGTCGAGACGGAGCTCGGCGAGCATCAGGGGTGAGGACCCGGCCGTCGGAGCCTCCATTCCGAAACCCGTGCCGGCGGCCAGCCGGACGACGGCCGACGGTCGCCGGTCTTCCGGAGCATCGGCCGCCGGCTGCTGGACGAACGCCGGCGGCCCGTCCTCGTGACCGTCGGGCAGCGCCACCCAGATCTGCAGCCCGAACAGCGACGTCGCTACCGGTCGGTCGTCGGGGTGGGATCGTTCGGTGTGGGTCACGCCGGATGCCGCCGTCATCCAGTTCACCGCCCCGGGCTCGATCTCGGCGACTGCCCCGGTCGAGTCTCGATGCACCAGACGACCGGCCAGCAGGTAGGTGAGGGTCGCCAGCCCGATGTGCGGGTGGGCGTCCACGTCGACCCCGGTGCCCGGTGCGATCTCCTCGGGCCCGATGAGGTCGACGAAGATGAACGGCCCGACCATCCGGCGCCGGGCGAAGGGCAGGACGCGACGGACCGTACCCGATCCGACGCGTCGCTCACGCGGATCGATCACCAATTCGATCGCATCGGAGCCGGCCATGAGTCCCAGTGTTCCCAGCGGTGTCCCGAGCGGCAACGCCGGCGCACCGCCGCTCCCAGACGCCGGACGCCGGGACCGGGCCACGCCGGCGTTTTGCTGTCATGATCGGCCCCGGGGAGGCCGGAGAGCCCGGCCCTCCGGTCGAAGGGAGGCACGAGAATGGATCTGGGAATCGCCGGCAAGATTGCCCTGGTCACCGGCGCATCGAGCGGGCTCGGGCTCGGGTGTGCCTCGGCGCTCGCGACCGAGGGGGTCCGGGTCGCCATGGTGAGCCGGAGTCGGGAGCGTCTCGAGCAGGCGGTCGACTCGGTCGAGGGTGGCATCATTGTTCCCGCCGACGTCACCGACCGGCGGCTACTGGATGATGCCATCGACAGCGTCGAACGGGCGCTCGGCCCGATCGACATCCTCATCGCCAACGCCGGCGGGCCCCCACCGGGCACGTTCGCCACCACGGCGATGGACGCCTATCAGCGCGCCCTGGAACTCAATCTCTTGCCGGCGATCCGGATGTGCCGGCGGCTGATACCCGGCATGCAGGAACGGGGCTGGGGGCGGGTCGTCGCCATCACGTCGACGGCCGTGCGCGAACCGATCGGCAATCTGATCCTCTCGAACACCAGCCGCTCGGGCCTGACCGCCTTCTTGAAGACGGTCGCCACCGAGGTTGCCCCTGACGGTGTCACGGTCAACTCCCTTCAGCCGGGCCTCCACCTCACCGAGCGGCTGGCCACCGTCTACGACGATCCCGGCGACCTCGCCGAGACCGTCCCCGTGCGCTCGCTAGGCGATCCAGCCGACTTCGGGCGAGTCG
>JBFGLT010000079.1:0-14636 GCA_041576015.1 Acidimicrobiales bacterium | reverse complement strand
CGCACGAGATCCCGAGGGCGGGCTGTGGTCGTTCATGAAGGCCATCGACGAAGAGACCGCATGAAAGCGTTTCGATGCGGGATCATGGAATCGGCGCCGTGCGTCTAGGCGTCTTGCTAATCCCCACCGACGAGTGGGGCGAGACGGTCGATCTGGTGCGGCGGATCGAGGGGCTCGGCTACGACCACGTCTGGGTGTACGACCATCTCTCCTGGCGGCGATATCGGGACCGGCCGTGGCACGCGACGTATCCGTGGCTCGCTGGCCTCGCAACAGCCACACAGCGCATCCGACTTGGGACGATGGTCTCCAACCTCAACATCCGTCATCCTGCAGTACTCGCCAAGGACGCAATGACGATCGACCACATCTCGAGTGGGCGGGTGACGATCGGCCTCGGAGCGGGCGGGACAGGATTCGACGCGACGGTCCTGGGCCAAAGGGTGCTGAGCCCGGGCCAGCGCGCTGACCGGCTGGCGGAGGCTGCCGAGGTTCTCGACGGACTCCTCCGGGGATCTCTGACGAGCCATTCGGGCGACTACTACGAATTCAACGAGGCCCGTGTCCTACCCGGATGCGTGCAACAACCCCGCCTTCCCCTTGCGATCGCGGCCGGTGCCCCGCGAACCCTCCGACTGGCCGCGCAGTTTGGAGATGCGTGGATCACCTATGGAGACACGACCTACCAGGAGCTGTCGGCAGACGGGACCGAGCGCGTGGTCCGCCGGCAGGCTGAGCTGCTCGAGGAGTATTGCGTCCGCCTCGGACGTGATCCCAGCACCATCGATCGGATCTTCCTGATCGGCAACACCGAGGAGAGGCCGCTGGCCAGCCTGCAGGCGTTCGAGGACTTCATCGGACGCTACTCCGAGCTTGGCTTCACCGACCTCGTGTTCCACATGCCCCGGGCCGACGATCCGGTCTGGAACGATCCACCCGCCATCGTCGACGAGATCGCTCTCCGGCTGCTCGCAACCTGATCTGGTCCCGACATCCAGCCAAGCTTCTGTTGTCGTGGGCAGTGCCTATGAATGGAAGCACGCGACGTACGACACGACAGTCGCCTGGCCACTCGACCGGTGCTTGTGACCGAGGGGAGCGACGCGCTTTGTTCGAGGTGCGTCGCTTCTCGAGCGTCGCTACGACGACCGTCTAGGTGCGTTGGCGGCGACCGGTCGAACGGCGGTTTGGCCGGTCACAGGAGGTCGTCGGAAGCGCCTCGACGAACACGAGCCTAGATTGGGACGGTGAAGTTGAAGCTCAGTGTGGTCTACGTGGACGACCAGGAGGCCGCCTTGGGCTTCTACCGGGACAAGCTCGGGCTTGTCGTCAAACAGGACGCTTCGTACGGCCCCGGCGCACGCTGGCTCACGCTCGTCTCGCCTGAGGACAGCGATGGTGTCCAGCTATTGCTCAGCGCCCTGGACACCGAGCTCGGCTCCGATGACTTCCAACGTCGCCAATTCGAGGCTGGCAAGCCGGCACTCTCGTTCGCCGTCGCCGACATCCAGGCCCTGTCTGATGAGCTGACGGCGAGCGGAGTGCGGTTCATTCTCCCCCCGACGAAGCAGCCCTATGGTGGCATCGACGCCGTGGCCGACGACGGGTGTGGCAACTACGTCAACTTCAGTCAAGAGGATTGACCACCGGCGGGCGGTTCCCGCTCAACGTACGCGCCGGCCGATCCGGGGGAGCCAGGAAGGAGCCGTACACTGGCCGTTCCGTCGAGAGGGGATCCCCTGTTGCACCGTCTGTTCTCGCTCCTGCTCGGTTTCCTCGTCCTGGCCGCCGCCTGCACCGGCAGTGATACCGGATCGACGGCCGGGACCACCGCCGTCACCGCCGCCGATCCCGTCGACCAGGTCGACGCCGAGGGCGAGATCATCATCCCCGAAGCGGACCTCCCCGACGTCGAACTGGCTCTGATCTGGCACCAGCATCAGCCCGCCTATCCAGTCATCGATGGCGCCGTCAGCCGGCCGTGGGTGCGGCTGCACGCCTCGAAGGACTACGTGGACATGGCCACCCTCGTCAAGGAGTTCCCCGACCTCCGGCTCACGATCAACCTGACGCCCGTCCTCCTCGATCAGTTGGTGGCGCTGACCGCCGGAGCGGACGACGTCTACGAAGTCGTCGCCCGTACGCCGATCGAGGACCTCTCCCCCGAGCAGCGCCGCTTCATGGTGGACCGGTTCTTCGACATCAACAACAGGATCATCGATCTCTCCGAGCGCTTTTCCGAGTTGCGAGAACTCCGAGACACCGGCGGGAGGTTCGACGACCAGGACCTCCGGGATCTCCGGACTCTGTTCCACCTGGGGTGGATCGACCCCGAGATCGTCGACGCCGACCCGTCGCTGCGAGCCCTGCGCGACGACGACCGCGGGTTCACCGACGACGACATCGCCGCCGTGCTCGACGCCATCGACGCCTTGACCGCCGAGGTCATCCCCACCCACGCCGATCTGTGGAACAGCGGGCAGATCGAGGTGATCACCACGCCGCTGGCCCATCCGATCCTGCCGCTGATCGCCGACACGAACCTCGCCACCGTCGGCGATCCGACGGCGATCCTCCCGCGCGAGGCGTATCGGGAGTACGCCGATGCACAACTTCAGGTCGAGCGGGGTCTGCAACGCGCTGGTGAACTTCTCGGACGACGGCCCGACGGCATGTGGCCCGGTGAAGGGGCGGTTGCGCAGACCGTGATGCCGATCTTCGCAGAGTACGGCGTCCAGTGGGTCGCCAGCGGCGAGGACGTGCTCGCCCAGTCCCTCGGGATCGGTGGCTTCGCGCGGGATGGTCGCGACACCGTGACCGACGCCGACGTGCTGTACCAGCCCTACCGTGTCCAGACCCGCAATGGCGACGTCCATCTCTTCTTCCGGGACCAGCGCATGTCCGATCTCATCGGCTTCGAGTACTCGGGGATGGATGCCGAGGCTGCAGCCGACGACCTGCTCGAACGGATCGAGAACGCCCGACAGCAACTGGCCCGTCAAGGGGTCACCGCCGACAGCGGTGCGACCCCCCTGATCACGTTGATCATCGACGGCGAGAACGCCTGGGAGAACTATCCGAACGACGGGCGCGACTTCCTGCGGGCGATGTACGAGCGGTTCACGACGACGGACTGGCTCACGACGACGACACCGTCGACCTATCTGCAAGACCACCCCGAGGACAGCGGCGATCTGGACGAGGTCTTCCCTGCGGCGTGGTTCTCCCCCAACTTCGCCACCTGGATCGGCGAGCAGGAGGAGGCCCGAGCGTGGGAACTGCTCCGGCTCGCCCGGCAGGACCTCCGAACCGCCGAACGACGGAGAACCGCCACCGAGGCCCAGCTGGCGGCGGCCACCGACATCATGCTGTCCGCCGAGGGATCGGACTGGTTCTGGTGGTATGGCGCCGATCAGGACTCCGGCGACGACCGCTACTTCGACAGCGCCTACCGCGAGCTGCTGGGCCAGGTGTACGACGCCCTGGGCCAGGAGCGTCCGCGGTGGGTGTCGGTCCCGATCATCCCCGATCCGAGAGTTGTCCCGGTGCGCTCGACGGGTGAGGCGGTCACCGTCACCATCGACGGCAATCCGGCCGACTTCACCGACGCCGCCCAGTTCGACTTCACAGCGGACGGCGACGTGATCTCGAAGCTGGCGGTCGCCGTGGACGCCGACGCGGTCGGACTGTTGTTCGACGGCGGATTCGACGACGGGATGGACATCTATCTCGGGGCGCCACGAGGCACGAGCCGCCGGGGCACGACCATCGACGACCGCTTCGTGCTCGGCTTCGACGCAACCCACCTCGTTCGCTGGAACGAGACGGCGGGCGCGTGCATCTCGAGCACCATCCCCCCCGAGAGTGTGGTCGACACGTACCCGCGAGTATGCGAACCGATCGAGTCGGCCCTGTCGGCATCCGGACTCGAGATGGCCGTCCCGACCGAGCTTCTGGGCGCCCTCACCGCCGGTGACCGTCTGCAGATCCGCGTGCAGACCGGCTCATCGCTGAGCCCCTCCGCCGGTCCAGCCGAGGCGCCCGTACCGGACATTGCGGGATTCGACGAGGTACGGGTCGTCGCCGACGCCCGCAACGACGACTACGGCGCCGGCACCTACACGTACCCGACAGACCCGGTGTTCATCGACGGGAGCTACGACCTTCTCGAGTTCGTGGCCGGGGAGAGCGGCGACGGTGACGGCGGCGACTACGTCTTCACGTTCCTGTTCGATGCTCCGGTTTTGAACCCGTGGAACTCGCCGACCGGTCTGAGCATCCAGGCGATCGACGTCTACCTGGACTACGACCCGGGCGGAGGAACCGGTCGTCGCCCGCTCATCGACGGGCGCAACGCGGAACTTCCCGGCGACAGCGGCTGGGAGGCTGCGCTCGTCATCGAGGGGTGGGACAGGGCCGTCGCTGTCCCCGAGCCCGACGGGACCTACAGCGAGTCCGATCCAACGATCACTGTGTCGGTCCTCGCCGAGCAGGGGCTCGTGTCGGTGCGGGTTCCCAAGGCATCCCTCCCGCCGGGCCTCGACCTCGAGACGGCCGGAATCGGCGTGGCCGTGATGAGCCAGGAAGGATTCCCGAGTCCTGGCGTTCGACGGGTGCGAGACGTCGAACCGACCGCATCGCAGTGGGCCCTCGGCGGTGGCGACTCAACCGCCGGCGACACACGCGTGATCGATGCCCTCTTCCCCGAAGGCGGCGCTCAGGAGGCCGACTTGGCGAGGAACCTGCTTCCGATCGTCGTTCCGTCCTAGTCCGCCGGCCCGCCGCGACCGCCGATCGAGAGGGGGCTGCCACCGCCGGTGGCGAACGCTTTGGGGCGAGCGAAATACGGCGGGATTCACCGTCCGCCGAGGTGTCCCTCGCCGTTGCGACAGCTACGGTCAGGGAGCGGGATTTCCTCTCGGCAACAGCCCCATCACTCAACCAATCGGGACAACGATGCTCATGCATACTCGGATCTTGCGCGGTCTCGTCGCGCTCGCACTTCTGATCTCGCTGGTCTCAGCGGCAGGACCGGCGGCTGCGGCCAGCGGTCGTGATCTGTACGTCAGCGGCACTGGCAACGACCAGGGTTCCGGAACCTCGCCGGGCTCGGCGTGGCGGACCCTGCAGCGCGCGGTCGACGCGGCGGGGCCCGGGGACACGATCTGGGTCCTCGACGGGACCTACGAGGGCTTCCTGGTGGCCAAGAGCGGCCAGGCCGACGGATGGATTCGCATCGTCGCCGAACCCGGTGCCTCCCCGGTGGTCGACGCTGGCGATGGCAAGGGCATCCACCTGAGCAACAGCAGCTACATCGAGGTGCGCGGCCTCGAGCTCCGGGGTGACGCCGACCGCGCCCAGAGCCCGAACGGCATCGGCATTCTGGTCACCGGCGCAAGCCACCATCTTCGATTCGTCCAGAACAACATCCACCACTTCGGCGCCGGCGGCCTGATCACCTACCAGAGCGGTGACCATCTGGAGATCTACCACAACCGCATCCACCACAACGCCAACTGGAACCCCGACCAGCACTCGGGCCTGTCGCTCCTCGGTCTACGCGACGACGGCAGCCCGAACGACGCCGCCGACTACTCGAACTACGTGATCGGCAACCTGATCTACGACAACGAGGTCAAGGTCACCACCACCCAGTTCGGCCAGGGAGACCGAGTCACCGACGGCAACTGCTTCGTCGTCGATGTCACCCTCGAGTCGAACTACCCGGGCCGCACGCTGTTCGGCAGCAACATCTGCGTCGACAACGGCGGCCGGGGCACCCAGGTCTACAAGGGCGGCGGCGTCGACATCGTGAACAACACGTTCTACCTGAACATGACCTCTCCCGACGTCGCCGCCATCGGCTCGGAGGTGATGGCCTACGACTCCCGCGACGTCCGCTTCGCCAACAACCTGATCATCTCCCGGCCCGACGTCCTGCCGCTCACCGCCGGTGCCAGCAGCGAGATCGTGTTCCGCAACAACCTGACGGTCGGAACGATCAACCCGGCCAAATCGCCGAGCGACTCTCACCTCGGGTACGGCACGCCGGTCCTGGCCAACCCGTCGACCGACGACGCAGCGTTGACGGTGGCCAACTTCACACCGCGGGCCTCGAGCGCGGCCATCGACGTCGGCGACACCGGATTCGCAGCTGCACTTCCGGTTGACTTCGCCGGCAACGTGCGAACCGCCGGGTCGGCCGTCGACGCAGGCGCAGTCGAGCGAGGCGCCGCCGCCAGTGCGGCGTGGCCGTGGGCGAGCCCGGCCGAGGCGCCCGCCCCCGGGCAGGATCCGGCGCCGCCGACCCGCCCCTCCGACGTGCCGGCCAGTAGCGAGCGCGCGCTGGCGGTCGGGCGCCTCTACAGTGCGGCCTTCCTCCGGGCTCCGGACTCCGAGGGCCTGGCGTATTGGACGAACTCTCGGGCGGGAATGCTCGACATCGCCTACGCCTTCTCGGTCAGTGCCGAATTCGTGAACCGCTACGGCACGCTCGACGATGGTGGTTTCGTCGATCTGATGTATCGCAACGTGCTCGGACGTGCGCCCGACAGCGCCGGATTTGCGTATTGGACGGACCGGATGGCCAACGGCATGACCCGCTCGGGTGTGCTGTTGTACTTCTCCGAGTCTGCGGAGTATCGGGCCAAGATCCGCCCCTGAGTCCGACATACACAACCTCGGCGGGACTGTCACACGGCGGGTCCATACTCGGAAGTGTGGAGAACAGCGACATTGCGACCGGCGACGGATCGATGACCTCGGGGGTGATCTCTGAGATGATGTCGTCGATGCGGTTCGCCTCGGCCGGTCGCATGCTGGCCGACCGCGCCCGGGACCTCGGGATCAGCGCACCGACCTTTCGGAGCCCGCCCCGCCTCGCCGGCGCCCGGCGGTCGGTCACCAGGCACGGTGACCGGTCCGTCACCGTCGCCGTCGTGGTTCGAGACCGTCCTCCCGCCGCCGTCGTGGCCGACATGATCGACGGCGTCGTCCTAGCCTCCGGTGCCGAAGATCTCGCGGCTCGCCGCCTGCACGACCACCTGTGGGTGGCGGCCCACGCATGGTTGGCGACGGCGACGGGAGCATCGCCACCGCTCCGGGCGGTGGCGTGATGATCTTCACCAGCAGCGGTCTCAACGCTGCCCAGCGCGAGGTTCTCGACCAGCTGGGCTCGGTCGACCGGCCGAGCTTCGATCTCGAGTTGCACACCGAGCTTCGCAACGAGCTCGAGCAGACGCTGGCGCCGGTGGCGGCGGCGCTCGATGAAGAGCAGCCGCTGTTCGTCTCCAAGAGGAGCATCGGCCTGATCCACTCCTGCGAGCAGCTGTTCGTGACCGACGTCGGCCAGCCGTTCGAGTGGAACACCACAACAGCCCGAGGCACTGTGGCGCACAAGGCTATCGAGCTCCTCATCGGCTTCCGGGGTTGTCCGACTCCCCTCGACCTCGTCGATGCCGCGCTTTCCCGGTTCGAGGCCGACGGCTTCGGGATCGGCGACTTCGTGCGTGGCCTGGCCGAGGCCGAACGGGCCGAGCTCGTCTCCGGCGCCAACGACCTGGTCACCACCTTCTTGGAGACGTTCCCGCCGCTCGATCCCAAGTGGCGCCCAGTCCCGGAAGCCCGCGTGCGGGCCGAACTGGCCGGGGGCCGGGTCCAACTCTCGGGCAAAGTGGACCTCCAGCTCGGATTTCCCCGTGGGCAGGAGGCCGGGAAGGTCATCATCGACCTCAAGTCCGGGCGGTCGCACTCGTCCCACATCGACGACCTTCGGTTCTACGCGCTGCTGGACACGATGAAGGCGGGGACCCCGCCTCGCCTGCTGGTCAGCTACTACCTCGAGTCGGGAACCCCTCGCACCGAACCGGTCACCGAGGACGTGCTGTGGGCAGCGGTCCGGCGGACCGCCGATGCGATTACCCGGATCTGCCGCTTGCGGGACTCCGACACCACTCCCGAGCGTTCAGCCGGACCGGCCTGCATGTTCTGCCCACTCAAGGACGAGTGCGATCCCGGGATCGCATACCTGGCGGAACGCCAGGCCGCCTGGTGAGATCGACGCCGTCGCCGGCGGCCGGTTCGGTGGAGAACTCCTCCCCGTGCCGCCGCTGAAACACGAACCAGGCGATGGCGCCGACCAGGATTGGGAACCACAACGAGGCGATCCGGTAGGCCAGCGTGGCCAGCAGGGCATCACCCTTGGTGATCCCGGACAGCACCAGCATGTAGGTCATTCCGGTTTCGACGAAGCCGAACCCACCGGGGGTCACCGGGATCATGGCCAACACCGCCCCGGCCGTATAGGCCAGCAGCACGAGGGACAAGCGAGGATCGGCCCCGACCGCCACCAGGGCAGTCACCAGCACCAGGTAGTCGAACACCCAGTTGAGTGCTGCGGCCGTGATGGCCTTGAGCCAGTTCGGTCCGACGGCGGCCACCATCTTGTCCCGCTCCACCACCAGCATGCGTGGATCCATCCGCCACTCGCGACGCACGAGCGCTCCGGCGGCGCTGACCGCTCTGGAACTGACGATCCCGAGGCGAAGGAGCGGGCGGGTGGTCCGAACCGACAAGGCACCGACAGCGAGGAACAGGGGAAACAGCACACCTCCGGCGAGGACGGCCGGGAGAAGGCTCTCCGGTATCGGTGCGCCGAGGATGGCCAGGAGCAGCCCGGCGAACGGGAAGGCGGCCAGCGCCGTGGTGGACAGCCCGCTGGTGGCGGCCAGGGCGGCGGCCGCCTGCCCCGACGTGGTCCCACTCACCGACAGCATGCGATAGAGCACGGCCCCACCGACCGCTGCCCCGCCCGGGATCACCCGTGACGCCGCGTTGGACGCCAGTTGGCTGGTCGCGGCGACGAACCACGAGACTCGGGGAAGCACGAGACGCGTCAACCACCACAGGCACGTGAAGCTGACGGCCTCGAGGCAGATCATGAGCACGAACCACCGCCGGTTGATCTTCACCAGCTCCGGCGCGGCGTTCACCAGCTCGAGGATGTTCGGGGCGAAGTAATACAGCGACAACATTCCGACGAACAGAAGAACGGCCCGCCGGACCAGCCCGGCGCCCTGAAAGAGGTCGGCGACCGGCCCGGTCACGAGGGCCTCCGGGCGAACGACCAGAGAGCGTGGCCATGGGCACGAAGCAGCCGATCGGCGGTGGCCAGCGGCAACCCGACGACGTTGTCGTAGTTCCCCTCGATCCGCTCGACGAAGACCGACGCTGCGCCCTGGATCCCATAGGCGCCTGCCTTACCACCTGCTTCACCGGTCCCGAGGTACCAGGAGATGTCCGCACTGGAGAGGGCCCGGAACCACACGGTCGTCACGTCCACCGCACTCTCGGTCCGCCCGCTGTCGTCGACCGTCGCCAGGCCGCCGACCACCTGATGACAACGATCACTCAGCCGCATCAACATCCGTGCCGCATCGTCCTCACCTGCCGGTTTGCCGAGGATCTCGCCGTCCACGAGCACCGTCGTGTCGCCGGCGAGGACCAGCCACTGTCCCCCCTCGATGCTGAGGTCCCCTGCAACATGGGCGGCCTTGGCGCCGGCCAGGCGGGTCACCATGGCGGCGGCCGACTCGCCCCGGCGGGGAGTTTCGTCGATCTCGGCGGGACGCACCTCGGCGGCCACACCGACTCGAGCGAGGAGCCCGGCTCGCCGGGGGGACCCCGATGCGAGAACCAGACGCGGCGGGATCCCGACCATGGTTCCCACTCTAAATGCGTACCGGCCCCGGCTGATGGTTCACGGCCAGGTGTCCCGAGCCATCCCTGGCAGCCGGCTCGCACCCTCTTCGGCGTATCGCCTCATTTCCGGCGCCGTACCGCCGATCGTCACTGTGTGGGAGACGAGACTCCGCTCAACGCTTCGTGGATCGACATTCCCGTGCAGGCCGACGACGTCGTCGGCAGTGCACTACTGGCGCAGTTCCTGAAGGAAAACGACTTCCCGTTCGAACAATCTGCCCGCTTCTTCAGCGTGCCTGCGCACGAGGCCGACCGCCTGGCCCAGCGCACCGAGGTGTGGGCCTTTCGACCGGAAATGCCGCCCGATGAGCGCGTCGCCGACTCGCTCGACGCCGCCTTGCGCCGCCTCGGAGAGGTCGTGATGCTGGCGATCGCGGCCGCCCGCGCCAACATCGCCCCGAACAGCAGCCCGGCGGCGGGGATCGATCTGACCAGGTCGCCGCGGGATCGCCGGGCGACCTGAGCGTCACAACCAGGCGTGGACGAGGCCGGCGCCCCGCGCTTCCCACTCCTCGACGGTCATGGCGAACCGGGCGTGGTCTTCCCAAACTCCGTTGATCTCGAGGTACCGGAGGGCGACGCCCTCGAAACGGAGCTCCAGCTTCTCCACCACCCGAAGGCTGCGGGTGTTGCGGGGCACGATGGCGATCTGAACTCGATGGAGACCGAGCGTCTCGAACGTGAACTTGAGCACGGCGACGACCGCTTCGGGGACGTACCCGTTCCCGGCGTGATTCCGGTCGATCCAGTAGCCGAGATAGGCGTTCTGGAAGGCGCCCCGTTGCACGGAGTTGAGGTTGATCTCGCCAGCGAAGTGGCCGCCGACGAACATCCCAAACCCGTACCCGGTGCCCATCTGCCAGGACCGGTCCCGACTGTGACAGCGAAGAACGAATGCTCCGCGGTCGGTGGTGAGATCGGGGGCGTCGGCCGGGCTCGATGGTTCCCACACGCTGAGCCATTGATGGTTGCGACGCCGGACCGCCGACCACTGGGAGAAATCCTCGGGCCGCAACGTCCGGAGGAGCACCCGCCGGCCGAGCAGGTTCACCTGGGTGGACGGCGCGTGATAGGACGCGGCTGTCATGACCTCGGCGCCGGATCGAGCACCGTGATCGACCGCAGGTCCCAGTGTCGATAGATCTCGACGACCACGCACGCGCCCCCCAGGATCAGCTCGCCCCATTCGGGCGACAGACCAGGATTGTACAAGCGATCATTGAGGGCCTCGGTGGCAAGGGTGCGGAACACGTCCTCCACGGCCTCTCGGGAGAGCTCGAACCCGTCGACAGCATCACGGTCGTACGGATCGAGCCCGATCTCGACCGCCGCTAGAGTCTCGAACACCGGTCCCGCACCGCACACGGTGCCGTCCCTCACCGTCATGTCCAGCACCGTGCGGCCGTCGTCGGGGCTCGGCTCGGCAGCCCAGATGCGCACGACGTCGTCGAGGTGGAGCTCGAGCACCGACAGGGCCGCCGAGAGCTCTTCTGGGCGTGGTGGGTCGGCCGCCAGGTACAACTCAGTGGTGTTCTGATAGCCGAGCTCGACGCTGATCTGCTCGGGACCGAGCGAACCGGTGTGCATCGCGGTGAAGGTGGTGCGATGTGATTGCGGTTCGATCGTGAGCGTCGGTTCGGTCATCGGCTGAGGATCCCTCGAGCAGCCGGATCGTAGGATCGGCCGCGCCGAGCGAGCTGGTGCGCCACCCATTCGCCGACCGCATCCGGTCCGCCGACGAGATAGTGGGCGAAATGCGCGTGGAGGCACTTGACTCCCCGGCGGGTGCCGCCCACGCCGCCGTGAGGTCGGGGATGACCGATGCTTCCAGCGATCAGGCCGTCGCGTTCGGCGGCCGCCCGCCGGTGGGTCTCGGCGATCGCCTCGGGCCCGACTGCTCGCTCTGCTCGCTTCACCCCACCGTCGGACTCGAGGACGCTGACGTCGCGTACGACTTCGGGATCGCACAACCAGAACCGGGTCGGCATCGGGGTTCCATCGTCGAGGAAGGGCGCATTGGCCAGCACGACCGGACTTCGATCATGGCGGCGGAGAGCCACCCGGTAGGCCCCGCGGGGCGGGCGCCCGAGCAACTCGGCGACCGCCTGATCGTCACCGGGTGAGGAACCTCGTTCAGCCACGGTTGCGCAGCCAGCGCAGGATGAACAGCAGGACGACGACAGCGACAACCGGGGCGAGTCGCTTGGCGATCGTGTCGCCGCTCACCGCCAAGAGGTCGACCGGTTCAGCCTCGGGAGCGTCGATCCTGCGAACGCCGGACGCCGCCTCCGGGGTCGGCGCCGCCGCCTCGGCCGCTTCCTCACCGGTCTGGGCCAGCTTGTCCCGCAGATTGTCGACGAACTGCAGCAGGATCTTGCTCGAGATGTCCTCGATGGCGCCCCGGCCGAAGCTGGCGATCTTGCCGCTGATGCTGAGATCGGTGTGGACGGTGACCTCGGTGAGGTCGTCCCCCTTCCCCACCATGGTGGCGGTGACGAGTGCGTTGGCGTTCCCCTGGCGGGGGTCCCGCCCCTCGGCCTTGAGCTGGGCGCGGTGTTCGTCGTTGTTCTGCTCGACGAAGACGGCCTTGCCTTTGTACTTGGCCGAGATCGGACCGACCTTGATCTTGACGACGCCCCGGTATTCCTCGCCCTCGATCTCGGTCAGCTGGGCTCCCGGGAAACACGGAGCGATGAACTCGAGATCGGTCAGGATCTGGTACGTCTCCTCGACCGGTCGTTCAACCTCGAACGAGTTGGTGATTTCCATGACGGCTGGCCTTTCTGGTCCCGGCCCGGTTCAGGGCCACTGGTCTGCCGGGCCCGGTGCGACCGACAGATCTTGCTGGGTATCGATGTCGTAAGGATTCCCGGTGCACGGTACCTCCGCAACAAGTTCTGGGTGGTCCCCCATGAGAAGCCTCGCCCCATCGTCGCCGGTCTCGGGCAGCAGCGCCCAAACGGAGCGATCGAGCTTGACCGGCGGCCGCCGCCTCCCGTCGAAGGTGGCAGCGACGATCTGGCCGCGGGCGGCACCGACGGTTCTCCACGGGCTCGGGCCGACCGCCGGCTGGTCTCCGAGACCGACGACGACGGCCCGATGCCCGGCAGCGGCGGCCGCGTTCACACCGGCCCGAAGACTCGATGCCTGGCCGGTCGACCAGTCCGGGTTGTGCACGACCCTGATCGGCGTCGACGACGAACGGGCGATCTCGGCCACCACGTCGCCGAGGTCGATCGCCCCGGTGACGACCAGGACCTCGTCGAACCCGGCGTCGGCGGCCGCCTGAAGGGACCAGGCGACGACAGGCCGGCCGTGCAGGTCGGCAACGAGTTTGTGACCACCAGCTCGAAAACGGGTTCCACCACCGGCAGCGAGCAGGACGGCGGCGACGGTCACCCTTCTCGGTGGATGTCGCCCGCAGTGGCTCGCAGGGACGGCGCCACCCGTCCCGAGCGGAGGGCGATGATCTCCGCGCAGATCGAGATGGCGGTCTCTTCGGGGGTGCGGGCGCCCAGGTCGAGTCCGATGGGCGCGAACACTCGGCGAAGGTCGTCCGGATCGACTCCCTCGGCCAGGAGGCGCCGCTCGCGGTCGGCGGTCGTGCGCCGCGATCCCATCGCCCCGATGTAGCCGGACTTGGTGGCGAGGGCTCCGATGACAGCGGGAACGTCGAACTTCGGATCGTGGGTGAGGACGCACACCGCGTCGCGGCGGCCGAGGTCGTGGCCGACCTTTTCCAGCAGTCGATGCGGCCAGTCGACAACCACTTCGTCGGCCAGCGGGAACCGCAGACGGGTCGCGAACACCGGCCGGGCGTCGCACACGGTGACCTTGTAACCGAGGACCTTCGCCACTCGACACAGTGCCGCGGTGAAGTCGACGGCGCCGAAGATCAACATCTGGGGTGGAGCGGCGAAGCTCTCGATGAACACCTTGACCTCGTCGTGGCGTGCCTCACCGTGGGATCCGTAGTTGCGGACCGACGTCACCCCGGCGGCAAGCTCCCCGATTGCGTCACGGGTGACCACCCGGTCGAGGTTCTCGTCGCCCAACGATCCGAGAGGCTCACCATCGGGGCGAACGAGCAGCTTGGCGCCGGTGTGTGGTCCGTCGATCACCGTCGCCAGGGCGACCGGCCGCTCGGCCTCCAGGGCCTCGCTCAAGACTTCGAACAAGCTCACCAGTCCAACGGCTCCAGGAACAGATGGATCGTGCCACCGCAGGTGAGCCCCACGGCAAAGGCTTCATCGTCGGAGTAGCCAAAGGTCACCACTCGCCGTGAGTCGTCCTCCAGGCATCGGAGCGCCTCGGTGACGACCGCTCCCTCGACGCACCCGCCGCTCACCGAGCCGGTGACGTCGCCGTCCTCGTTGACGGCCATCGCCGCTCCCGGGAGGCGAGGGCCGGACCCCTCGATGTCGACGACCCTGGCGATGGCGATCCGTTTGCCCTGACGGCGCCATTTCTCGAGGTCAGCAAGAAGCTCCTTCATGGCCGAGCCAACGTCGTCAGAAGCCCGCGTGTTCCAGGGCCCGGCGGACGAGGACCCGGGACAGGTGCTGCCGGTACTCGACGCTGGCGTTCAAGTCGGCACTCGGTTCGGTGCCCTCGGCAGCGGCCTGGGCGGCGTCGGCCGCCGAGGCACCGGCGGCCAGCGCGTCCTCGACGGCTGTGGCCCGGATCGGCGTGGGGGCCATGTTGACCAGGGCGACCCGGGCACCGCCGTCGGTCTGCTGAGCCGACACGCCGACGATGGCCCAGTCCTGTGCTCGCCGGTTGAACTTCTGATAGCCCCAGCCCTTGCCGGTGGCCTTGGGGATCCGGACCTCGGTGATCATCTCTGTGTCGTCGATGGAGGACTCGAGAAACCCGGT
>JBFGLT010000078.1:0-14678 GCA_041576015.1 Acidimicrobiales bacterium | reverse complement strand
GGGCGAAGAGGTCGCCGAGATGTTCTTCGTCGAACACCTCGGCGGTGAGAAATGGCGAGATCGACCCGGGATCGTGCACCGCCAGCCGCAGGGCGGCCACCTCCGGGCCCGAGAGGAGTCGGCCGCCGTGGGTCCTCGGGGTCGGCGGTACGGCCCTGCCCCGGCGATCGGGGCCACCGCTCCCGACCGCGGAAACGGCTCCCATCGGACTCCTCGCTCCGCTCGGTGAACCTGTCCGTCCGGCGGCGGCCGAAAGCGCCCGGATCGACTCCGCCGGCATCTGCGTGTGGTCGGCGATCTGCAGCGCGTAGGCATCTCGAACGAGTGGGTCCGGGTGTTCGGCGACGACCGCCAGCGCCGCCTCGGCGGCCCGGGCCCGGCCCTCCACGGTCGAGGCGTCGGCGGCGCCAAGCACTCGGTTGACTCGAAACTCGAGAAACGGGCGGGCGGCCGCAACGGCCTCGACCAGCTGTTCCGGTCTGGTTCGGGCGACATCGCCGGGGTCGGTGCCCGCCGGGAGGTCCACGACCCTCACGTCCAGATCATGGGTCCGTTCCCATTCGTAGAACCGGGCGGCGGCGCTCTGACCGGCGGCGTCGCTGTCGAAGCTCAGGATCACCCGGTTGGCGAACTTCTTGAGAAGCTTGAGGTGCTGTTCGGTGAGCGCCGTCCCGCAGGTTGCGACCGCTCGAGGGATCCCGGCGATGTGATACCCGATCACGTCGGTGTAGCCCTCGCAGATCACCACTTCGTCGGCCGCCACGATGCTGGTCTTGGCCCGGTCGAGCCCGTACAGGACGTTGCTCTTGTTGTAGACGAGCGAGTCCCGGCTGTTGATGTATTTGGCACCGTCCCGACCCGGCAGGATCCGTCCTCCGAAACCGACGGCGTGACCCTGGGCGTCGGTGATGGGGAACACGATCCGCTCACGAAACCAGTCCTGCTGCCGGTTCCGGCGGTTGAGGATCCCTAGTCCGGAGTCGGCGAAGTCCCGGTTCGACACCTGGAGGTGCCGGGCCAGCGCGTCCCAGTCGTCGGGCGCCCAGCCGAGGCGAAACTGGCGGACGAGGTCTCCGGTGAATCCGCGGGCTCGTAGGTACTTCCGAGCCGCCGCGGCATCTGGAGCGGTGAGGAGCCGCTCGTGATACCAGGCGGCTGCCCGCCCGACCAGTTCTTGCAGTTGCGCCTTGCGTTTGCGCTCCTTCCCCTCACCTGCGTCGGTGTAGCGGAGCTGGATCCCGGCGCGCTGTGCGAGCCACTCGACCGCCCCGACGAAATCCAGACCCTCCTTCTCACGGACGAAGGTGATCACGTCACCCTTGGCCTGGCAACCGAAGCAGTAGTAGAGGTTCTGCTCGGCGTTGACGGAGAAGGATCCGCTCCGCTCGCTGTGGAACGGGCACAGGCCGACGAATCGTCGGCCCGACCGCTTGAGCTGCGTGTATCCGGACACGACCTGCACGATGTCGCTCTCGCTTCGGACCCGCTCGAGGTCTTCGTCGACTATCACGGTCCTGTTGGTCCCCACTCCTCCGCTTCGCTGGTCGTCTGGCACCCCGTCGGGATGCCGCTCCTCTCTGGCGCCGCCGAAGCTGCAGCGCCGCAGGAACAGGCCACTCAGACGTGATCCTGGATCCAGGCCAGCACACCTTCGAGCGGGATGCGAACCTGATCCATCGTGTCACGTTCTCGAATGGTCACAGCACCGTCGTCGAGCGACTCGAAGTCGTAGGTCACACAGTACGGCGTCCCGATCTCGTCTTGGCGGCGGTAGCGCCGGCCGATGTTTTGGGTCTCGTCGAAGTCGGTGCTGAAGTGCTCGGCCAGTTCAGCGAAGAGCTTCTTCGACGGCTCGATCAGCTCCGGCTTGCGGGACAGGGGCAGAACCGAGACGGTGAAGGGGGCGAGGCGAGGGTGGAGCCGGAGCACCGTGCGATCCTCGTCTCCCACCTTTTCGACGTGGTAGCCGGCGATCAGGAACGCCATCATCGTCCTGGTCGCTCCGGCGGCCGGTTCGATCACGTGGGGTACGTAACGGGTGTTGGTGGCCTGGTCGAAGAAGTCGAGCCGGTGTCCGGAGTGTTCGGAGTGCTGAACCAGGTCGTAGTCTCCCCGGTTGGCGATCCCCTCGAGCTCCCCCCAACCCCACGGAAAAAGGAACTCGACGTCGCTGGTGCTCGACGAGTAGTGGCTCAGCTCACCGTGATCGTGCGGACGGAGACGAAGCAGTCCAGGGTCGATACCGAGGTCGATGTACCAGCGCAAACGCTCGTTGCACCAGAACTCGTACCATTTGTCCGCCTCGTCGGGCGGGACGAAATACTCCAGTTCCATCTGCTCGAACTCGCGCGTCCGGAACACGAAGTTCCCGGGCGTGATCTCGTTCCGGAAGCTCTTCCCGATCTGGGCGATCCCGAACGGAGGCTTCTTACGGCTGGCCAGTTGCACGTTCGCGTAGTTGATGAACATGCCCTGCGCCGTCTCCGGGCGCAGATAGGCGTCGGCGCCGGCGCCCGCCACCGGACCGGCCTGTGTCTTGAACATCAGATTGAACTGGCGGGCTTCGGTGAAGGAGTCTGCCGCTCCGCAGTTGGGACACGACCCCGAGTCCTCCAGGGTGTCCTCGCGAAACCGCTGCCCGCACTCCTTGCAGTCGACGAGCGGGTCGGTGAAGTTCTGAAGATGACCGGACGCCGCCCAGACCTGGGGCGGCCCGAGGATCGAGGCGTCGAGCCCGACGACGTCGTGGCGTTTCTGCACGATCGACCGCCACCAGGCGTCCTTGACGTGCCGCAGCATGAGCACGCCGACCGGCCCGTAGTCGTAGGTCGAACGAAACCCGCCGTAGATCTCAGCCGACGGAAACACGAATCCCCGGCGTTTGCACAGATTCACGATCTGATCGAACAGTTCTGGCTGCGGAGCCGGCTCCTCGGACATGGTCGCCAAGGCTAACGGCAAACGCCGCGCCAGTATCCGAGACACGACGGCCATTTGTCGGCAGAATAGGACGGTGATCACACCGTCACAGACCGCCGCGCTGCCCCGCCGGATCGCCGCCTCGGCCATCGACCTGCTGACCGTCGGCATCCTGTGGGCGCTCGTGCTGTATCGGCTGGCGGTTCGATTCGAAATCGCCCAGCGCACGCCAGACGGCGAACCGGTCTACTCGGAGTTTCAGCGTCAAAAGCTGCTGGAGATCGACGAGGGCATCAACTTCGGATTCACCGCCGGAGACTACTATCACTCACTCCACGGGCGGGGCCTGGTGCTGGGAGCGGTCGCGTTGCTCATCTTCTCGCTGATCGCCTGGGTCCTGATTCCGGCGAACACCGGCTGGTCGGTAGGGCATCGGACCCTGGGACTCCGAGTCACCGACCTGAAAGGCCAGAGGCCGCCCCTCGACAGCTATATGCGTCGCTATCTGGTTGGCCTGGTCGATCTGTTTCCCTACATCGTCCCCGGGCTGCTCGGGTGGATCGTCGCCGGCCGCAACGAACTGCGCCAGCGTATGGGAGATCTCAGCGCCGACACGGTGGTGATCCCCGCAGAAGTCCTGACCTCCCTCGCCGAGACACCGGGACCAGCCGAGGTTCGCGCCCCTCAGCCCGTGCCGGCGGCCGCCGACCTCCACTCCATGGTCGACGTCGAGGAGGCGATCGCGGGCGTCACACCGGGTGACGAAACGGGCGACTATCCCGTGGTCGAGCCCGACGACGACGTCATCCCTGCGATCGTCATCTCCGACATCCCCGCCGGTACGTCAGCGGACAGCGAACAACTGACCAGTGTCGTGTCCGGGTTTGCCGAGGCCGAGGAGTCGGCGACCGGCGACACCCCCGAGTCCAATTGGCTCCTGCCGGAATCCCAGGAGGCTCCGGTGTGGACACCCGAACCGTCGGCCGAACGAGGTCCCCGATCAGCAGCCGAGACCGCCGGGGTCTCCGTTACTCCCCAGGCATCGGTGCCGAGCGGTGAGCCCGTGTGGAACGAGGAATGGGGGGCGTGGTTGTTCTGGGACGCCGAGGGTCACCGCTGGCTTCGTCACGATGAACGCACCGGCTGGCGTCCCATCGAGGACTCCCAGAACGTGTCCTGACAGGGATACGGTGAGCCTGTGACGGCTCCTCCCGATGCCGGCGGTCCGTACGTCGACCCCGACAACATCCCCGCTCACATCGCCTGCGTGATGGACGGCAACGGCCGGTGGGCCGAGGAGCGGGACCTCCGCCGGACCGACGGCCACGCCGCCGGCGAACGGGCCCTGGTCGATACCGTCGACGCCGCTCTCGAACTGGGGGTGACCTGGCTCACCGTGTATGCGTTCTCCACCGAGAACTGGCGCCGGCCTATTTCCGAGGTCCGCTACCTCATGAACTTCAACGAGCAGTTGCTGCTCCGCCGGCGCGACGAGCTGAACGACAAGGGTGTCAGGGTCCGGTTCGTCGGTCGGAGAGACTGGCGAATTCCCCGCGCCCTGCTCAAACGGATCGTCGAAACCGAGAACCTCACGGCCCACAACTCCAAGCTCACGTTGAGCATCGCCTTCAACTACGGCAGCCGGGCCGAACTGGTCGACGCCGTCGGTCGCCTGATCGAGGACCAGGTCGAGCCGTCGGTCGAGGCGATCGCCGCCCGCCTGTACGACCCCGAGATGCCCGACGTCGACCTCTGGGTCCGAACCTCGGGCGAGCATCGCATCTCGAACTTCCTGCTCTGGCAGTCGGCGTATGCCGAGTTCGTGTTCGTCGACACGTACTGGCCCGACTTCGGACGGCCCCAGCTGTTCGCCGCCGTCGCCGAATTCCAGCGGCGGCACCGGCGCTTTGGCGGGCTCTGACGGGTGGCCCTCTACCGGGATGAGGGCGTGGTCCTGCGAACCCACAAACTCGGCGAAGCAGACCGGATCATCACGCTGTTCACCGCCGGACGCGGGAAGATCCGCGCCGTCGCCAAAGGTGTACGTCGCACGAGATCACGGTTCGGGGCGCGACTCGAACCCATGTCGTGGGTGCGCGGCCAGTTCTACGAGGGCCGAAATCTCGACATCGTGACCCAGGTCGAATCGGCATACCTGTTCGCCAACCTTCGATCGGATCCCGAGCGCCTCCATCGGGCGGCGGTGATGCTGGAGGCGGTCGAGGCGACAACCTCGGAGGGGGCATCGGACCGGGCCATCTTCAACCTCTTGACCGGCGCCCTGCAGGAGCTGGACCGCTCCGGCAACCACACCGTGCTGCCGGCCTTCGTCGTGAAACTCCTCGTCCTGGAGGGCATCCAACCCGAGGTCGACCACTGCGTCGTCTGCGGACGGCCCGACGAACTCGAGGCGATTGCGCTCCATCTCGGTGGCGTCGTGTGCCGCCGGCACAGGGCCGGCGATCCCATCTCGTCGGAGGTTCGAGCTGCGCTCGGATCAGCGATCGCCGGACGCGTTCGGGAGATGCTCCAGACGACGGATCCGGCCGTCGCCGACGAGACCGAGTTGCTGGCGGTCCGGCTTCTCGAGCAGCACCTCGAGCGCCGGCTGAAATCGGCCGCTGCCTTTCGCTGACCGCTGTCAGCCGTCGGTTCCGACCCAGGTGGGCTGGCTGAAGGTGACGTCGGGAAGCGTGATCTGAGTCGTCGGGGGGGCGGTCGTCGTCGGACGGCGCGTCGTGACCGGGCGCCGTGTGGTCGGCGCCGCTGTCGTCGTGGTCGTGGCGGTCGTCGTCGTTGTCGGTACCGTCGCCGTGGTCGTCGCCAGGATGGTGGTGGTCGTCGCCGCCGTGGTGGTGGTCGTCGCCGCCGTGGTGATGGTCGTCGCCGCCGTGGTGATGGTCGTCGCCGCCGTGGTGGTGGTCGTCGCCAGAGTGGTGGTGGTCGCCGGAACCGTGGTCGCACCCTCGACCTGCACACCCGTGCCGGCGTCGATCGACTGACCGCCGCCGGTCACCAGCGTCACGCCCGCCGACGCTGCCAGCGCAACTGCGAACAGCGATGCCAGAACGATGGTGATCCGGCGTCTACGCTCCGAGTCCTCGATGGCGGCCGGAATCGGCTCGGACACGATCTGGCGACTGGCTGGAGGCCCATGGATCGGCGGCTTCCCGACCACGAGTCGCGGCGCAGTCACCGGCTCATCGGTGTCGACCGGAGGCTGCGGGAGGATGCGGCGATCGCCGGGCGCCGCCGGTTCCGGAAGGCCGAACACACTCCGGGCGACGACGGCGTCCATGTCGAGGGGACGCCGGCGATCGTCGGACTCAGCGGCGAGCTCCCGCTCGATTTCGCTCACCGAGCGAGCTCCGCCTCCGAAGATCTTGACGACCGTCCTGTCGGCATCTCCGGTTCTGGTCGCCTCGTCCTTGTCGTTTTGTTTCATGATCGATCCTGGGAAACGGCGGATCGACAGTATGCCGACAACCCGCCAAGCACTCAGAGTACCGCCTAGCCTCGGGGCGGTGTCCAGCATGTCACGACTTCTGGGAAGAGTTACTCAGCAAGTCGCCGGTGGCGGGGAGGACCGGCCCGGCCAGCAGGAGATGGCCGACCTGGTCCTCGACGTGGTGCGCGGGGGGACCTCGCACCTCGCCGTCGAGGCCGGCACCGGCACCGGAAAGAGCCTTGCCTATCTGACGCCGCTGGTGGCCGGGCTGGACACCGGAGCCATCGAGCGGGCGGTGATCGCCACCGCCACGCTCGCCCTTCAGGACCAACTCGTCGGCAGCGACCTCCCCGTGACCCTGGCCGGCCTGGGCGCAACGATCGACGTCTCGATCCTCAAGGGACGATCGAACTACCTGTGTCTTCAACGCCTGGACGAGCTCGAGACGGCCACCGCGGCCGAACAACAGCAACTCCTCGTGGGCGGCGACGCCGCCGATCACCTGCCAGCACTCCGCAGCTGGGCCGGCTCTACTGCAACCGGCGACCGGGAGGAACTGGTCCCGGCACCGCCGGCGCACATCTGGCGGGCGGTGAGCGTCGGCCCCGACGAGTGCCCGGGGGCCGATCGTTGCCCGCGGGGCGGCGAGTGCTTCGCCGAACGGGCTCGCGCTGCCGCCGCAGAGTCCCAGCTCATCGTGACGAACCATCACTACTACGGTCTGCACATGGCCTCGGAGGGGACCCTCCTGCCGCCCCACGACATCGTCGTGTTCGACGAGGCCCATCACCTCGCCGAGGTCATCTCGGCCACGACCGGTGTCGAGCTCAGCGGAGGGCGGTTTCGAACCGTGGCCCGGCGGGTGCGCTCGCTGTTCACCGACGACGACCTGGCCGACCTGCTCATCCGGTCGGCTGACGACATTCCTGCGGCGCTCTCGGACCACCTCGGTCGACGAATTTCGATCACCGCCGACCTGATGGCGACGCTGCTGGCGGGCCGGAGTCGGGCCGACAGCGCCATCCATCAGCTGCGGTCGATCCTGAAATCGGACGACGGGGGCGGCGAGAAGGTCGACGTCAGAACCTCAGCCCGGATCGAGCGGGCGCTGCGAATGCTCGGATCGCTGGTCGACGACATCGACCTGGTGCTCGAAGCCGACGAAGAAGCCCATGTGCTGTGGGTCGACGGGTCGCCGTCCAATCCGATCCTGCGGGCAACGTCGATCGACGTCGGTCCGATCTGCTCGTCCCGATTGTGGGCAGTTCACCGTGTGGTGCTCACGAGCGCCACGCTTCCCGATGCCATCGGGGCCGGTCTCGGTCACCCCGATCTCCCCGTCCACCGGCTTGGCTCACCCTTCGACTACCCGAACCTCGGCATGCTCTATTGCCCGCGACATCTTCCCGAGCCTCGCGACCCCGCCTACCCGGAGGCCAGCCGGGCCGAGCTGGTGCGCCTCGTGCAGGCTGCGGGCGGGCGTGCCCTGTGCTTGTTCACCTCGTACCGGGCGATGGAAGCCGCTACTGGCGCCCTGCGGGACCACCTCGACGGCATCGAGGTGCTCGTCCAGGGCGAGGAGTCCAAGTCGGAGCTCCTGCGGCGCTTCGTCGACCAACCGCGCTCCGCTCTCCTGGCGACACTGAGTTTCTGGCAGGGCGTCGACCTGCCGGGTGACGATCTCACGCTGGTGACCATCGACCGGCTCCCGTTCCCGCGACCCGACGACCCGGTGCTCTCGGCACGGCGCGATCGGGCCGGTCGCGACGCCTTCGGCCAGATCGACCTCCCCCGCGCCACTACCTTGCTGGCCCAGGCCGCCGGTCGGCTCATTCGTCGAGCCGACGACCGCGGCGTCGTCGCTGTGCTCGATCGCCGCCTGGCCACCAGTCGCTCCTACCGATGGGAGTTCATCAACGCTCTTCCGCCGTTCGCCCGAACGCGCGACCCCGAACAGGTGATCGAGTTCCTTCGATCCCTCGATACCGAGACATCCCCCTCTCAGGACACGACGGTCGCGGAAGGTCCGGGGGGGGTATAGCCGACCGCGTCGGCAACGAGCCGGTACAGGACATCGAACCCCTCGAGGTTGGGATGCACCTCATCGGCGCGCAACAGCTCCGGTCGGGCGGTGTGCTGCCAGTCGACCAGGTCGACGTGATCATGCCTGGCGGCGGTGGCCCGAATGGCTTGGTTGGCGGCCGCTGTCCAGGGCCGGTCGACGGCGACGTCGACGAGGACGACGCGATGACCGTCGAGGTCGTCCATGACGTCCTCGAGCAAGGTGTCGGCCGCCGGCAACCACCCGTTGGTGCCGAGGTGAATGACGATTCGGTGGGGAAGCGGGCCGGCGTTGCGCCAGTTCTCGATCCGCTCCGGCAGATCCAGGATGCTGCGGGACACGGCGGTGTCGTACTCGGTTCCGGGCCCGAAGGTCATACCGAGAATGCCCATCCCCTCGAGGACGGAATCCCCGATGATCAAGACGCCCGGTTCGAACGGGGCCTCGGCAGTGCTGCTCAAGGGGATCGCCGGGGTGGTCGTGGTCACGAAGGTCGGCTCCGGCTTCGGCGTCGTCGGGGGCGGGGCGGTGGATTCACGCCGCAGCGTCGCTTCGGTCGGCACCGGGTCGGCGCCGGCGTGGTTGCCGCCCCCGGAGACGGGCAGACGGCCCTGGCCGGCGAGGAGGCCCAGGGCCACGAGCACACCGGTCAGGACGGTCCCGATCATCCATCGGGCGGACATCGTCGTCCATCGGTCCGAATCGCCAAGAAGTGACCGCTCGAGCCGGCCGAATTCACGAATCGAGAAGTCGTTCGACCCCGCCCGGATCGTGCTGCCAGTTCGGTTCGACCGCTACCACCAGGTCGAGGTGGTAGCCCGGCGCCAGCTGCCGTCGGACGTTGGTACCGACCTGTTTGAGAACGGCGCCACCCTTGCCGATGACCATGCCCTTCTGGCTCTCCCGTTCGACGAGGATCTCCACGGTGATCCGCTTGCCTTCCCAGTCGACAACTCGCGTCGCCACCGAATGGGGAAGCTCCTGGCGGAGCACACGAAGCAGCTGCTCGCGCACGAGCTCTGCCACCCATCGTGCGTCGGGTACATCGCTGGACGCGTCGTTGGGGAACCAGCGCGGACCCTCGGGGAGGCGACCGGCCAAATGCTCGACGAGTGCGGGGATGCCGGCCCCGGTGAAGCCCGATACGGGGAAGTAGGCCGAGCAGTCGAGGGAGGCGACGGTCGCCAGTTGGGCGGCAACGGCTTCACGCTTCATCCCGTCGATCTTGTTGAGCACGAGCACGGTTCGCTCAGGGTCGATCGACTCGGCCAGGAATGCATCACCGCGCCCATATCCGGCGTCTGCGTCGATCACGAAACACACCAGATCGGCCTCAGCCAGGCCGTCCCGGGCCGTGCGGTTGAGTTGATGTCCTAGCGCCGTCCGGGGCTTGCCGATCCCCGGTGTGTCGACGAACACCAGCTGAGCGTCGGGCCGGGTCAGCACCCCGCGGATCTGGTACCGGGTGGTCTGGGGCTTGTTGGAGGTGATGGAGACCTTCTCCCCGACGATGGCGTTGACGATCGTCGACTTCCCGACATTGGGCCGGCCGTACATCGCGATGAACCCCGAGCGGAAGTTCCGGTCGGTTGGCGGGTCGGTCACGAAGCGACCTGGTGGTCCTGCTCGACCGGAACCCGGGTCACCCGTACTCGTGTGATGCGACGTCCCTGGACCTTCTGAACCCGAAGGAGGTGCCCGTTCACCTCCACGGTTTCGCCGACCGTCGGCACCCGTCCGAACGCATCGATGACCAACCCGCCCACGGTGTCGTAGTCGCCCTCGGGGAGGTCGAGGTTTCCGAGGGCGTTCAGCTCGTGGATCGGGATCCGGGCATCGACGCCGAGCGTCCCGTCGGGCTGCCGCTCGAGCAGGGGTTCCTCACGGTCGTACTCGTCGACGATCTCGCCGACCAGTTCTTCGATCAGATCCTCCAGGGTGACCAGGCCGGCGATCCCGCCGTACTCGTCGACCACCATCGCCATGTGATAGGTCTGCTCCTGCATCTCCCGGAGTAGTTCGGCCACCTTCTTCGATTCGGGGACGAATCGGGCCGACCGGACGTAGTCGGTCACCGGCGCATCGGTCAGCCCGTCGAGTTCGGCCCTGATGAGGTCCTTCACGTACACCAGACCGAGGACATCGTCGGTGTTCTCGCCGACGACCGGCAGCCGGGAGTATCCCGCCGAACTGCTCAACTCGAGAGCGTGCTCGACGGTGACGGTCGACTCGAACACCGTCATGTCGGGGCGCGGGACCATCACCTCCCTGACGATGGTCTGGCCGAACTCCAACACGCTCTCGATCAGGTCCCGTTCGTCCTGTTCGATGACCTCGTCGGCGACTGCTGCATCGGCGAGGGCGATGAATTCCTCGGGAACCGCAAATGGACCTCGCCGTAGACCTTTACCCGGGACGAGCACGTTCGTGAGCCAGATCAGACCGCGGGTGAGCACGCGGATCGGCCCGAAACCGACCAGGGCGGCGACGGGACCTCCAAGCGAGAGCGCCAGTCGGTCGGCGTGCAGGATCCCCCAGGTTCGGGGAACCGCCTCGGCGATCACATAGACGACGAATAGGTTGACAGCCGCTACGACGGCCACGCCAGCGGTGGGGAGCCAGCGATCGGCCAGCAACGCAACCAGGGTCGCCTGGGCCAGGATGGCGCCGGTGGCCACGAGCCGGAGTGGATTGATCAACATGTCGGGACGGTCGAGCAGCGCAGCGATCTTCCGGGGTCGCTGGTTGTCCCCGGTCTCGGCGCTGAGATGCTCGAGCCGGACCGGCGAGGTGTTGGACAGGGCGGCCTCCATCATCACGAGGAGCAGCGCGATCACGAGCAGCACGAGGGCGGCGATTACGCCGATGACTTCGGCACCCGTCATCGTTGATCCCCGGGGTGAGCGACGCCGAACCCTCGCAGATAACGGGCCTCCAGCGCCTGCATGTCGGCTCGTTCGTCGGCTCCGGCGTGATCGTGGCCGAGGAGGTGGAGTGCGCCGTGGACGGCCAGGAGCAACACTTCGGCCCGTAGGTCGCCGGCGTGGTCGGGCGCCTGGTGGTCGGCGATCAACGGACAGATGACGACGTCGCCGAGATGAGGCACGAACCCGAAGCCGTCCGCCTCGGACGGGTCGTCGAGGGGAAAGCTCAACACGTCGGTCGGGCCGTCGTGGCCCAGGTGCACGCGGTTGAGTTCAGCGATCTGATCGGCGTCGACGAAGAAGATGTCGACCGTGCCGGTGTGAATTCCCTCGCCAGCGAGAACGGTGACGACCGCCCGTTCGAGCTCACCGGCGACCGATGGGTCGATCGACTCGCCTACCGACGCGCATTCGTCGTGGAGCTTGGCAGCCACACCAGTCCGGCCGAGCGTGACGCTCAACGAGGTGTCCCGGTTCATCGGCGGCGGGGCGCATCGACGGCGGCCCGGTCGTAGGCATCGACGATGTCCTGCACGATGCGATGCCGCACGACATCAGCAGAGCCGAGTCTGATGAACGCAACGCCATCGATTCCGGTCAACACCCGTTCGGTGCCGACCAGACCACTGCGCCCGCCCCGCACGTCGATCTGGGTCTCGTCACCGGTGACGACCACCTTGGTACCGAACCCGATGCGGGTGAGGAACATCTTCATCTGCTCAGGTGTGGTGTTCTGAGCTTCGTCGAGGATGACGAAGGAGTCGTTCAGCGTTCGGCCGCGCATGAAGGCGAGCGGCGCCACCTCGACGGCGTTGCGTTCGAACAGCTTGGACATTCCCTCGACACCCACCATGTCCTGCAGGGCGTCGTAGAGAGGACGGAGGTACGGGTCGACCTTGCTCATGAGATCCCCCGGAAGATAGCCGAGGCGTTCGCCCGCCTCGACCGCCGGCCGGGTGAGGAGAATGCGCTCGACCTCCCGGTTCTGAAGAGCTCGCACAGCGCACGCCACCGCCAACCAGGACTTGCCGGTTCCGGCCGGGCCGATTCCGAAGGTGATCATGTTGGTGCGGATCGCATCGAGATAGCGCTTCTGACCGGCGGTCTTGGCACGAACGGACTTCCCCCGGGCGGTGGTCAACACACGGTCGCTGAACACGTCGGACGGCCGCTGGTTCTGCGCGGCCATGTCCAGCGCCCGCCGCACCTGACTCGGCTCGATCTGCTCGCCGCTCTCGACGATCAGCACCAGCTCGGTGAGGATCTGTGCCGCCTCGTTGGCGTCGGGGCCCTCGACGGTGATCTCGTTCCCGCGCACGTGGATCACCGCATCCAGAGCGCTTGTGATCACATCGAGGTTCCCGTCTCTCGGTCCGAGCAACTGGGGCATCAGATGGTTCGACGGGACGTGGATCTTCACTGGTGTCGTCGTGGTGGCGATGCCGCCCAGGGTACTTCATTCTCCCCGTTGCGAGGTTCGAGCGGTAGCGCCGGTACGCTTGGCAGCAGGTCTCGAGGCCGACGGTGAGCCTCCGTTATGGCGATGTGCTCTACGGAGGTTCGAATGGACGGTTCTCGTGCCACCGACCCGATGGACGACCTGGCTGTGCCGGTCGATGCGTTCTCGGTCGTGATCGCCGAAGGTCCCGGCGGCTCCGCCGTCGTCACCAAGGACCACAGCGGCCCGCTGCCGCCCGGGGGACGGACTGTCGCCGAGCACGCCCGCGCCGTGGACCGGGAACGGACGTGGTTGCTCGCTGCCGCCGTCGACGGGATCGTGACGCTGGCCGACTGGGCCGACTCCACCGTCGTGGCGACGATCTTCGCCGGCGGAGCCACGCTTCGCTCCCACCCTCCGGCTCCGGCCGGGCTCGTCGCCGCACTCCTCCCGGTCTGCGACGCGCTTGCGTCGCTCCGCGATCGCTCGATGGTTCACGGCTCGCTGGCTCCCGAGCACGTGATCATCGGATCCGACGGCGGCGGCGTGCTCTGCAGCCCGAACACCGGCCCGGACCCGCTCGAGCACGCCGACGATCTCGCCGGCCTGGGCCGCACCCTGACGTACTGCATCGACAGCTGGTCGACTCTGCCCGCCCCGCCAGAACGCCTGGAACGCTGGTTGCTGCTGGCCCGCCGGCTCGAGGACGGAGACCCCACCATGAGCGTCCGGCGGGTCGCCAGCACTCTGGTCGACCTCGTCGAACCGTCGCCGTCGCGTCGGGCCCGTCCTCGCCTCGTCGGTTTGGGTCTCGCCCTCCTGGCCGCCGTCGTGATGTGGGCACTGGTTCGCCGTCCGGTCCAGCCGGCGGCCGACGGACCCGAGGTCCAGGTCGATGGAACGATGATCCGGGTCGGCCGAGCCGGTCAGGCGGCCGTGGCCGTCGAGACTCGGCCGGGCTGTGAGGGACCCCGGCTCTACTTGCTCGATCCGGCGACGTCGTGGGTCTGGGTGTTCGACACCGTCGATCACGGCGTCGCAGGGACTCCACTAGCCCGGGTTCCCGGTGCAACCGCGTTGGTCACGTCCGAGCTGGGGACCTGCCCCGTCGTCACCGCCACCGGCCCGGCCGGACGGGTGGATCTGCATCCGTGACCCGCCGCCCCAGGGATCCGTGACGTGGGTTCCGTCAGCTGGGAAGGCGGGTCAGCCCGAGGTCGAGCAGCCGGTCGACCGCATGGTCGACCTCGACGCCGAGAATGCAGGCGACCGCCCGGAGGTCGTCCTCGCGAATCGTGAGCACCCGCCCGTTGAAGTCCTGCCGCTGCACCGAGATCATGCCGAGATAGCGCGACAACATGTCGCCCTCGGGCCCACTGAGCTCGTGCAGCTGGGTGAGGTCGATCGTCACGCCCGCCCGGCCGGTCTTCTCGGTCAGATCGAGCACGCTCGGTTTCACGCCGACCTTGGTGGCGCGGGGCAACAACTGATCCACCGGCACTTGATAGAACTCAGCGAGCCGCTGGAGACGAGGCACCGAGATGGCCCGTTCGCCTCGCTCGTAGGCGCCGAGCACCGATGCTTTGAACTCCTGTCCGGATTCGGACTCGACATCTTGGAGGGACAGGCGCTTCTGGCGGCGAATCGCCCGCAGGCGCTCACCGACCCGTCGCCCGTACTCGGAGTCGCTGCCGTCGTGGCTCGTCTCGTTGTCCTGCATGTACCCTCGATCCTCTTGGCCGGCTCTCCCAAACCGCGCGCCCGGTGAACCGTAATCCGATCGGACCATAGCTTCAACCACGAGGAGTGCACCGAACCACCGGCGAAGTCACCCAACGACTAGGCCATCAGGACGAGACCCGCCGCAACGGCGGCGGTGTCGGCGCG
>JBFGLT010000077.1:0-14697 GCA_041576015.1 Acidimicrobiales bacterium | reverse complement strand
GGCAAAGGTAGACCTGACCCCATAATGTAGGGACGTGGGGTGGAACGTAGAAGACATGCCCGACCTGTCAGGCCGCACCGCCGTGGTCACCGGGGCCAACGGTGGGCTGGGGCTCGAGTCGACGCTCGCACTGGCCAGCAACGGTGCGCATGTGGTCATGGCGGCCCGCAACCAGAGCAAGGCGCAGCGGGCGATCGCCCTCGTGGAGTCCACCGTCGAGGCCGCGTCGGTTGAACTCGTCGAGCTCGATCTGGGCTCACTCGATTCGGTGAGATCGGCGGCGGCCCGAATCCGCCAGTCCCACCCGAGGATCGACATCCTCATGAACAACGCCGGACTGATGGCGATCCCCGAGCGGTCGACCGCCGACGGATTCGAGATGCAGTTCGGCGTCAACCACCTCGGCCATTGGGTACTCACCGCCGAACTTCTCCAACCGCTGATCGCCGCCGGCACGGCCCGCGTGGTCACCGTCACGAGCACGGCTCACCACCTCGGCAGGCCGGTGAACCCCGAGAATCCGCACCTGCGGGGGAACTACGGCGCCTGGAAGGCCTACGGCCAGTCCAAACTCGCCAACTTCCATTTCGCCCTCGGACTCCAGCAGATCTTCGAGCGGGCCGGCGTGGGCGCTGCCAGCCTGGCTGCCCATCCCGGACTGTCCGACACCGACCTCCAGCACGTGTCGGTCGTCGAGACCGGCGGCGGTTCCAGTCAGCGCCTCTTCCACTGGCTCGCCGGCCAAACGGGGATGTCGGCGGCCGACGGTGCGCGGTCACAACTGCGGGCGGCCACCGATCCGGCCGCTCGGGGAGGACAATTCTACGGTCCGCTCTGGGTGACCACCGGACCGCCGGTTCCCAAGCCGGTGCTTCGGCGGATCGGGATGACCTCCTCCATCGATCGGCTGTGGACGGTCTCCGAGGCCGAGACCGGCACCAGCCTCACCGAGGAAGACGTTCGGGCGGCCAGAGAGGAAGGAATCCACTGATGAACCTCGAGCGAGCGCTGGCGTGGGCCGCCAGCCGTCACCACGCCGTCCTGATCACGCTGCGAGGCGATGGGCGGGCACAGAGCTCGGATGTGTCGTATTACGTCGATGCGGGGGCGTTCAAGGTCTCGGTCACCGACGATCGCGCCAAGACCCGCAACATGCGCAGGGACAACCGCATCGTCGTTCACCTGACCGAGCCCGGTTCGTGGTCGTATCTCTCGTTCGACTGCACGGTCGACCTCTCGGCGGTGACGACATCGGTCGACGACTCGACCAACGACGCCCTCGTCGCCTACTACCGAGCGGTCGCCGGCGAACACACGGACTGGGACGAGTACCGTCAGGCGATGGTCGACCAACACCGGCTGATCCTCACGATCACGCCGCACCGGGTCGTCGGCCAGATCAATTGACCGACGACTGGCCGGCAGCTCGATCAATGCCGGCAGCGGGGGCGCGGTGGCCACGAATCTCAGTGATCGGCGTCGGCGCAGTTGTGGCACTCGAGCTGGATCGTCGAGTGGGAGATACCGAGCCGGTCGGCGAGCTCGTGCTGGAGCACATGCATCTGCTCCTGGGCATCGTGGAGGCTCACCGTGCCGTCCATCACGACGTGGGCGGTGACGCTTGTGACACCGGGAGCGATCGACCGGGTGTGGACGTGGTGGACGTCGGCGACGCCCTCCCGTCCGAGAATGAAGTCGCCGATGTGGGCGGCGGTCGTGTGCGGCGGCGAGCGGTCCATCAACTCGGCTCCAGCGTCCCGGAGTAGGCGCCAGGTTCCCTGCAGAACAAGGGCGTTGACCAGCAACGAGGCGACCGGGTCGATCCATTGAAGGGTCGTGCCGGCCAGAAGAAGACCGGCGACGACGACGATGACCGAGCCAGCGAGGTCGACGGCCAGATGGAGCCTGGCAGCGCGTACGGAGAGGATCTCACCGCGACCGAGGATGACCACGCTGACTCCGTTGACCGCGATGCCGGCCAGTCCGATGACGATCACCCCACCGCCGTCGACGTCCACCGGGTCGAGCAGCCGCCCGATCGCTTCGTAGACGACCCAGGCGATCGAGCCGAGCAGCAAGAGCCCGGAGGTGTAGGCACCGAGGGCGTCGGCTTTCCCCCAGCCGAATGTCATCGCCGTCGTCGCTGGACGGCGGAGCACGACGAGGGCGATGAGGGCCGTGACCAACCCGACGGCGTCGACGATCTGATGGAGGGCATCGGCCAGGACGACGACCGAGCCGAGGGTCAGGCCGACGACGATCTGGACGGCCGCGAAGCCGACGTTGAGGCCAGCTGCCGCGCCGAGTCGGGTCCTGCCGGCCGTGACGACGTGATCGAGGTGGGTGTGTGATCGATCGGTCACACCGACCGAGTGTACTTCTCAGGCGTTGCGCGGGAGTTGGTCGAAGGGCGTGTCGCGATCTGCCCCCGGTTCCTTGGGCAGGCCGAGCACCCGTTCTCCGAGGATGTTGCGTTGGATCTGGTCAGTGCCGCCGTAGATCGGCGGACCCTGGGCGTGGAGGACGATCTCCGCAATCGAAGGATCGGTGGTCGACGACCGGCCGGCCAGCATGCCGTCGGCCCCGATGATCCGAAGGCTGACGTCGCGGAACTGGCGGTGGATCTCCGAATCCGTCAGCTTGGCGATGTTGCCCTCACCACCGGTGCGTTGACTTCGGTAGCGAGCGCGCTGAATGTTCAGACGGTTGAGCTGGAGGATGGTGTAGAGGCCGACCAGTTCCTGCCGCAGGGCCGGATCGGTCGTGCGGCCAAGCCGCTCGGCGAGTTCCCGGTAGCGAAGGAACAGCTTCATCCCGACGCCCGGGGCGTGTCCGCCGGATTTCTTCTGCTTGGAACGGGCCACGATGTCGCCGACGCGACGATCGAACTGGTTGGCCCGTCGGCCCGGAGCAGCCATGGCAAATCCCGCCGATCCGGCGCCGATGCTGGCCCGCTCGACAGCGAGGGTCGTATTGGCGACCCGCCATCCGTCCCCGGCGGCGCCGATCATGGCGTCGTCGTGGACGCGGGCGTCGTCCATGAACACCTCCGAGAAGAACGTCCGGCCGGTCATCTCCCGGAGCGGCCGCACGTCGACGCCGTCCTGCTTCATCGGGAGGGCGAAGTACGACAGGCCCCGGTGCTTCGGAGCGTGCGGATCGGTGCGGGCGATGAGCATTCCGAGGTCTGCGTAGTTCCCCTGCGAGGTCCAGACCTTCTGACCGGTCACCAGCCACTCGTGCCCGTCGCGTACCGCCCTGGTTTGCAGGCCGGCGAGGTCGGACCCCGCCACCGGCTCGCTGAACAGCTGGCACCAGGCCTCCCGGCCGTTGAGGATCTTCGGGATGTACCGGGAGATCTGTTCGGCGTTGCCGTGCTCGGCGATCGTGAGGGCGGCCAGCATGTAGCCGAGGCCGGGCGGCGGGCCGACGACATCGGCGGCTGCGATCGCTCGCATGGCCCGGATGTGCTGGCCCTGGTTCCATCCCCTGCCGCCCGCCCGTTCGGGCAGCATCGGGTGGGCGTAGCCGGAGTCGGCCAGAAGCTGCCACCAGTCTCCCAAGCTGAGATCGGGATCCCAGTGGTCGTCGATCCAGCTTCGGACTTCGCCTTCGACGTCATCGGCTAGCCGGTTCTCGACGTTCTCGACGTCGGTCATGCACGTGAGGGTAGGCGGCGAGGGTGTACCCGGACCATTCACTCGTCGCCCAGGAGCGCCTCGAGGTGGTGGATCTCGGAAGAGAGCCGATCGAGGCGGCGTTCGCGGGCTGTGATCCGGGAGGCGACGTTCGACTGCTCGACTCCGGACGTGCTGAGTTGTTCTTTGAGTTCGTCGATCTCGGACCTGGTGGATTGCATTTCGGAGCGGTGCGTCTCGATCGCCGCTGCCAGTTCCGCCTTGTCGAAGACGAGGCGAGCGCCGCCGTCGTCGGCGGGTTCGGCCCGACCTTCGGCGTCGTGCGCCGGTGGAATCGCCGCGGTCCGATCGGCGCTGCGGGTCGCAACGAACATCGGCGACATGATCTCGACACTGGCGTCATGCAGCCGATCGAGGATGGCACCCCGGAGCGCGGAGCGAGCCTGAAGCAGTCGATTCGGCTCGTCGAGGAAGCCGGCGATGCGATACACCACCGAGTAGTCGCCCAGGTCGACGACCTGAACGAACGGGTCGCCAAGCCCGGCGGTCTCGGCAGCGCCGAGGAACAGCGGCTTGAGGTCGTGACGGGAGACGTCGTATCCGAGGGACACGTTGGCCGACACGATCGTCCCCGAGCTGCGAACCACCTTGACCGGGTTGGTCACCATGAGGGAGTTGGGGATCGTCGTCAGGTCGCGGTCGGCGGTCTGAATCTCGGTGTGGAAGAGCCCGAGCTCGGTGACCCGACCCAGACTGCTGTCGACTTCGATGAAGTCACCCGGCCGGAACTTGCCCAGCGAACGCAACAGGAGACCGGCCATGCCGTTGGCGATGATCGATTGCGAGCTGATCGCCAGTGCGCCGGTGACGACCAGGCCGATCACGCCGAAGGCCAGATCCTGGTTGCTCCCCTCGGGCAGGACGAAGATGGTCACCAACATGCCGCCGAACAGGATGGCGATCGTGTAGATCTGCTTTCGGAATCGCTCTTCGTTGGGGTCGGCAGCCCAGATCCGGCCCTCGAGGAGCCGGACGGCCAGAACCACGACAGCGGTCACGGCGGCGGTGACGAGACTCGGTAACCAGTCCACGGGATGCTCATCGGCAACGGTAGCCCGGCTCGTGAACCACTGCGTGCGTCGCCGTTGTGAGCGTCGGCCATACTGGCGGGCATGACCGCAAAGAGCACCGACACCGAGGTGCTGTTGCGCTCGGGGGCGCCGAGGCCGCTCCTCAGCCGTTCAGCCGAACAACGGCTGGGCCACCGCCACCGGGAGATCCTCGACGAACTGGAGACCCTCTTCCTGGAGCGCGGCTTTGCTGCGTTCACGATCGCCGATCTGGCGGCCGGCGTCGGCTGCTCGCGCCGCACGCTCTACGAAATCGCACCAAGCAAGGACCAGCTCGTGCTGACAGTCCTCGATCGCTTCCTGCACAAGAAGGGCCGGGCCGCTCTCGACGCGGTCGACCCGTCGGCGCCCCTGATCGAGCAGCTCCGGCACTACATCCTCGGAGGCTTGGAGTTCCACCTCGAGCGTTCCCTCTACGAGGACCTGTCCGACGATGCACCGGCCCGCCGTCTCGTCGATCGGCACTTCCGCTTCGTGATGACGGTGATTCAGCGACTCGTGACGGTGGGGATCGAGCGCGGTGAGTTCCGTCCGGTGAATCCGGGGATCGTGGCCGCCGCCGTCGCCGGCACGTCGCTGTTCGTCAGTCAGCCGGATGTGACCGACGACATCGGGCTCGAACTGTCCAACATCACCGACGAGATGCTGGATTACCTGCTCCCCGCGCTCCTCGCCGACAGCGTGCCCTGAGCGGCGCCCCGAACGGGGCCGCCGGCGCAATCGTGGACCTGGCACCTTCGAAGCAAACGTAGACCTGACCCCTACAGGTGGAGGGCGGTGAGGATCTGGTCGACGCAGGTTTCGAGGGGCCGGCTGGTGTCGACGGTGAGCTCCGGGGATTCGGGGGGTTCGTAGGGCGCCGTGATCCCGCTGAACTCGGGGATCTCACCGGCGCGTGCCTTCTTGTACAGGCCTTTGACATCCCGTGCCTCGCACACGTCCAGGGGCGTGTTCACGTACACCTCGACGAACGTGCCGTCGGGGTGGAGCTGGCGCACCTGTTCCCGGTCGGCCCGGTACGGGGAGATGAACGCCGTGAGCACGACCACGCCCGCGTCCTGGAACAGACGGCAGACCTCGCCGATCCGTCGGATGTTCTCGGTCCGGTCCTCGGGCGAGAACCCGAGATCGCGGTTGAGGCCGAACCGGATGTTGTCGCCGTCGAGTACATAGGCGGTGACACCCCGGGCGACCAGTGCCTCTTCGAGTGCATAGGCGAGCGTCGACTTGCCCGATCCGCTCAAGCCGGTGAACCAGACGGTGTAGGACTCGTGACCGAGGTTGGCCGCCCGAGCGGCGGCGTCGATCCGGCCCTCGACCCTGACGATGTGTTTGGAGACGGGCTCGTTCATTCGGTCACCCCCGCAGGAAGCCACGATCGCCGAGAACCTTGAGCACCGCACTCACGCATTCGTCGACGGTCTTGACCGAGGTGTCGAGGCGCAGGTCGGCGTCGGTGGGCCGCTGGTAGGTGGCCGACACGCCCGGGAACATCGGGATGTCGCCGCGGTCGGCAGCTTCGTAGAGGCCCTCTGGATCCCGCTGCCGGCACACCTCGATCGGCGTGTCGACGAAGATCTCGACGAACCGATGCTCACCGATCAGGTCTTTGGCTCGTCGCCGTACATCGGCGTTGGGAGCGACGAGGGCGGCGATGGCGATGATGCCCTGACCGTTGGCCAGCCGGGCCACCTCCGAGACCCGCCGCAGGTTCTCCGATCGTTCTTGGGCGCTGAAGCCCAGATCCCGGCTGATCCCCATGCGCACGTTCTCGCCATCGAGGCGGATGCAGACCTTGCCTCGGTCGAACAGCTCCCGCTCGAGGGCCGTCGCGAGCGTCGACTTGCCGGCCGCGGTGAGGCCGGTCAGCAACACCGTGCAGGGCTGTTGCCCGAACCTGATCGACCGTTCGCTCGCCGTGATGCCCGACACCTGGCGGGTGAGCCTCCGTTCCGGCGTGCGATCCCAGCCGCTGGCGGTCCCGCGGATCATTCCGGCGGCAACGGTGGCGTTGCTGAGCCGGTCGATCAGGATGAACGAGCCGGTCTGGCGGTTGTCGGCATAGCTGTCGAAGAGAAGCTCGCGGTCCGACGAAACCGTGCAGAGCGCAATGTCGTTGAGCCCGAGCGCCGGCGCCGGCTCCTCGAGAAGCGTGTTGATGTCCACCCGGTGGTGGATGGTCGTGATCTCGGCGTTGCCGATGCCGTTGGCCGACTGCATCAGGTACTGGCGGCGGGGCAGGAGCTCTTCGTCGGTCATCCAGACGAGCATGGCGTCGACGTCATGGGCCCGAAGCGGTCGATCCGCCTCGGCCACGAGCAGATCACCCCGGCTGATGTCGATCTCGTCGGTCAGGGTGACCGTCACCGCCCGTCCGGGACCGGCGACGTCGCGGTCGCCGTCGAAGGTGACGATGCGATCCACCGTCGACCCGACACCCGACGGGAGCGAGACCACCCGGTCACCGGGCCGGAGCACCCCGGAGGTGATCGTGCCTGCGAAGCCACGGAAGTCGCGGTCGGGTCGCACCACCATCTGGACCGGCATGCGGAACCGATCGAGGTCGAGACCGGTGTCCACGTCGACGGTTTCGAGGTGCTCCATCAGTGCCGATCCGCTGAACCACGGCATGTTGGTGCTCTTGTCGACGACGTTGTCGCCGAGCAGCGCCGACATCGGGAGGAAGTACGGGTCGAGGAGATCGAGTCCCTTGGAGAAGTCGGCGTACTCCGCGCAGATCTGCTCGAACCGGTCGGCCGACCAGTCGACCAGATCCATCTTGTTCACGGCAACCACGACGTTGCGGATGCCGAGCAGGCTGGCGATGTAGCTGTGACGCCTGGTCTGGGGGAGGACGCCGTGCCGCGCGTCGATCAGAATGACGGCCAGCTGGCTCAACGACGCCCCGGTCACCATGTTGCGCGTGTATTGCTCGTGACCAGGGGTGTCGGCGATGATGAACTTGCGCTTGGCAGTCGAGAAGTACCGGTAGGCGACGTCGATGGTGATGCCCTGCTCCCGCTCGGCTTTCAGACCGTCCATGGGGAGAGCGAGGTCGACCTCGCCGTCGGTGGTCCCCTGCGTCGAGGAGTCCTCAGCCAGACTGGCCAGGGTGTCCTCGTAGATCATCTTCGAGTCGTGCAGAAGACGACCGATGAGGGTGGACTTGCCGTCGTCGACACTCCCGCAGGTGAGCAGCCGGAGCAGATCCTTGCGTTCGTGCTCGGCGAGGTAGGCGTCGATGTCGGTGGCGATGAGCTCGGACCGGTGGGTCATCAGAAGTAGCCTTCCCGCTTCTTCTCCTCCATGGAGCCCGACTGGTCGTAGTCGATCACTCGGCCCTCCCGTTCCGAGCGGGTCGCCAGCAGCATCTCTTGGATGATCTCGGGGAGTGTCGTCGCCGTCGATTCGACCGCACCCGACAGTGGATAGCAGCCCAGCGTCCGAAACCGGACCGACCTCGTCACGGGTTGCTCGCCGTCCTGGAATCGGAAGCGGGCGTCGTCGACCATGATGATGACCCCATCCCGGTCCACGACGGGTCGGGGCGCGGCGTAGTAGAGCGGGACGATCGGGATCGCCTCGAGGTGGATGTACTGCCAGACGTCGAGCTCGGTCCAGTTGCTGATCGGGAACACCCGGATGCTCTCGCCCTTGTTGACCCGCCCGTTGTAGAGCGTCCACAGCTCGGGGCGCTGGTTCTTGGGATCCCACCGGTGCCGTGCGTCCCGAAAGCTGAACACCCGCTCCTTGGCCCGGCTCTTCTCCTCGTCCCGGCGAGCACCCCCGAAGGCGGCGTCGTACCCGCCGGCCGTAAGGGCCTGTTTGAGGGCCTGGGTCTTCATGATGTCGGTGTAGTTCTTCGAGCCGTGGTCGAACGGATTGATGCCTTCGGCGACGCCGTCGAGATTGGTGTGCACGCGCATCTCGACCCCCAGCTCAGCGGCGGTACGGTCCCGGAACTCGATCATCTCCCGGAACTTCCAGGTCGTGTCGATGTGCAAGATCGGGAAGGGGATCCGGCCGGGGTGGAAAGCCTTGCGGGCGAGGTGCAGCAGCACCGAGGAGTCCTTGCCGATGCTGTACAGCATCACCGGACGCTCGAATTGGGCCACGACCTCCCGCATGATGTGGATCGCCTCCGCCTCGAGCTGCTTCAGGTGAGTGAGCCGGAGTTCAGGGGCAAGAGTGGCCGTCGCCATTGGGGGAAGCTACCTCCGTCGGGTGGTGGAGTGCGGGCCAGCGCACTCTGGTAAGGATGGCCGCTGGCTGGCGAAAACCCTATGGGCCCGGGGACCCCCTCGGACATGGACTTCTGTGGAATGGTGCGGTCACGAGCCGGAGACGAGACCGGCGGGAACCGGCACGATCCGGGCCCGGAGCCACTCCCCCAGCGCCTTGGCCTGGGCATCGGAACGCGTGGAGGCGGCGACACCCTCCTGCAGCAACCCGTGGATGACGAAGTTGAGCGCCCGCAGGTTCGGGAACCGGTGCCGATCGATGGAGAGCGGGGCGGTCTCAGGCAGCAGGGTGCGGAGCCGATCGACGTCGAGGAACGCATCGAGCCACACCCAGGCCGCATCGCTTCGAGCGAACACCCCGAGGTTGGCGTCGCCTCCCTTGTCGCCGGAGCGGGCGCCGACGACCGACCCGAGCGGCCGGTCGATGGTCGGCCCCCGAACCGGGGATGCCGGCGGGTCCGTCACGGTGTCCGGCGAGGGCGGACTCGGGAGCTTCACCGGCTCGACGATTGTGGTCGGTCCGCCGAACACGCTGACGTACTGGGGTACCAGCTCTCGGTCGATCAACGCCGGACGGTAGATCCCGTACGGGCTGGCCTCGGACGGAGCACCGGTGAGCGCGTACATGCCGGGGATACTGGCCAGCGCCGTGTGGATCATGGCGTTGCTGAACGCTCGGCCGACCCGGCGCCGGTCGGGATCCTTGACCGTCAGCCTCCACTGGGCCGTCGCTGTCTCCTGGGTCGGCGGGTCGGGCAGGTCGGTACGGATGACCTCGCTCACGACGTGGGCGAAGTCCGCCGGGTCGTGTTCACAGGCGTCCCAGAATGCCGACTGGGCCAGCGCCGCCTTGGCGTCGATGTCGAGTCCGGTCAGGGCGATCGAGAAGCTGTTTCGGTAGCCTCCCAGCTCGTTCATCGCCACCTTGAGTCGATCCGGAGGCGGCTGCCCTCGCACGCCCGAGATCCGCACCCGGTCGGCGTCCACCTGATCGAGGGCGATCGAGTCGAAGCGGGCCGTGACGTCCGGGCCGAGGTAGGCCGGCCCGGCGATTTCGTAGAGCAGCTGGCTGGTCACGGTGCCGAGGGTCACCGCACCGCCGGTCCGGTCGTGTTTACCGATGACCGACGAGCCATCGGCGGCGATCCGGGCCCACGGGAACCCGAACCGGACGCGCTCTGCATCGTCCCAGCCCGGGAGCTCGGTGAAGAACGAGTAGTTGCCTCCGGTGGCCTGGGCGCCGCATTCGATCACGTGGCCGGCCACGACGGCGCCGGCCAGCTCGTCGAAATCGGTCCTGCCCCAACGGTGCCACCACGCCGCCGGCCCGCACACAACCGCGGCATCGGTCACCCGACCGGTGACGACGATGTCGGCCCCGGCCGAAAGCGCATCGACGATGCCCCAGCACCCCAGGTACGCATTGGCGGTCACGTAGGCGCTTGGGTCGCCGAGATCGCCACCGGGCACGAAGGGCTCGATGGCACCGGCGTCGACCAGGTCCTCCAGCCGTGGCATCAGGTCATCGCCCGAGACATCGGCGATCCGCGGCGTCAACCCGAGCCGCCCGGCCAGCTCGTCGATCGCTTCGGCACAACCGGCCGGATCGAGCCCACCGGCGTTGGACACCACCTTGATTCCCCGATCCAGGCAGGTCCCCATCACCTCCTCCATCTGGGACACGAACGTGCGGGCGAATCCACCGCCCGGCTGCCGGGCCCGGATCCGGCTCAGGATCAGCATCGTCAGCTCGGCCAGCCAGTCGCCGGTCAGGACGTCGATCGGTCCCCCCTCGACCATCTCCCGTGCCGCCGAGGGCCGGTCGCCGAAGAATCCCGAACAGTTGGCGACGACGACGGGCCGATCGCGCTCGCCCGCAACGCTGACGCCGGCGTCGGTCGGGCTAGGCATTGTCGGCCTCCAAGGCGACCAAGAGATCGCCGGCGTCGACCCGATCGCCGACTCCGAATCGCACCTCGATCACCCGGGCCGCGGTCGTGGCGGTGATCTGGTGCTCCATCTTCATCGCCTCGACGACCATGAGGACCTGCCCGTCGGCGACCCGGTCGCCGACGCTCACCTGGACGGCGATCACCGTTCCCGGCAGCGGACAGACGGGCCCGCCTCCACCCTCCCCGGCATCGTGATGGGTGAACCGCGGCTCCAGCGTCCACGAACACGCCCCGGCACGACTCGACGTGTGGACAGTGTCGCCGGCGACCTCGGTTCTGACGACCATCCGGCGGCCATCGACCTCGATCGTCTCCTCACCGGGCCCGCTGCGCAGCCGGCGCACCATCGCTCGACGGCGATCGTCGTCGACGAGGCGGCCATCGTCATCCGGCTCGGGCCAGTCACCGATGAGCACCTCGGCGGCGTCGCCGTCCACGCAGATCTCCACCGCAATCCGGTCAGCTCCCGAACCCCATTTCTGCCGCTGCCCGACGGTGAACACGTTTCGCCACCCCGACGGCGCAAACCCGGTGACCACATCTCGCAGGCGACCGACGCGCTCATGCGCCAACGCGGCACCGACGAGCAGGGCGATGCGGTCGTCGCCGGTCGGACCGCCGTCACCGAGAACGGCCGGATGATCGGCGAGGTAGCTGATGAGCGTCCGGCCGGCCAGGAAGTCCGGCTCCACGAGAGTGGCCGCCACCATGGCGAGGTTGGTGGTCACTCCAGCGACCTCCGATCGGCGGAGCGCGCCGGCCAAGCGGCGGGCAGCGGTGCGGCGATCTGGACCGTGGCCAACGACCTTGGCCAGCAGCGAGTCGTAGTGCACGGAGATTTCTCCGCCGGCGGCGAATCCGGCGTCGACTCGAACGCCATCACCGATCGAGAACCGGTCGATGCGGCCGGTCGACGGCAGCCACCCCTCGGCGGGGTCCTCGGCCACCAGGCGGACCTCGATGGCGTGCCCGTCGAACGACACGTCGTCCTGGGTGATGGGCAACGCTTCGCCCGCCGCCACCCTCAGCTGGAGCTCGACCAGATCCAGACCGGTGATCGCTTCGGTCACCGGATGCTCCACCTGGAGGCGGGTGTTGACCTCGAGGAAAGTGATCGTGCCGTCCTCGCCGACGAGGAATTCGACGGTCCCGGCGTTCTGGTAGCCCACGTGGTCGGCCAGATCCACCGCCCCCCGCAACAGGGTGGCTCGGGTTGTGGCGTCGATGCCCGGCGACGGGGCTTCTTCGATCACCTTCTGGTTCCGGCGCTGGATCGAGCACTCCCGCTCACCCAGGTGAAGGATGTTCCCGAACCGGTCGCCGAGGATCTGGACCTCGACGTGCCGGCCCGCGTCGATGAACGGTTCGACGAAGACGGTTGGGTCACCGAAGGCCGACTCGGCCTCCCGTGCGGCCGCCGCCACGGCGTTGGGGAGGTCGGCCATCGACCGTATGACCCGCATGCCGCGTCCGCCGCCGCCGGCCGCCGCCTTGACCAGGGCCGGGAGCGGCACGGACGCGGGAACAGCGCCGGGACGCACGGCCACGACGTCGGTCGTCGGGACGCCAGCGGCGATGGCGACCCGCTTGGCTGCCACTTTGTCGCCGAGCAGTTCGATCTGCTCGGGGGTCGGACCGACCCAGACCAGGCCGGCCCCGATCACCGCCCGGGCGAACTCGGCGTTCTCGGCCAGGAACCCATAGCCCGGGTGAACCGCATCGCAGCCCGAGGCGAGGGCGGCTGCCACCACGGCCTCACCTCGCAGATACGAATCCGCCGGTGCTGCGCCACCCAGGGCGATCGCCACGTCGACCGAGTCGGTGTGCAGGGCGTTGCGATCAGGTTCGGAGTACACGCCGACGGTGCCAACGCCCAGCCGGCTGGCCGTGGCGGCGATGCGCACGGCGATCTCACCTCGGTTGGCGATGAGGAGGCGCTCGATCATCGCTAGTGCCGCCAGACGCCGTACTCGGTCGCACCGGCGACGGTGTTGCTGTGGGCGGCGGAGATGGCCATCCCGAGCACCGTCCGGCTGTCGGCGGGATGGATGATGCCGTCGTCCCAGACCCGACCGGTGGCGTACAGCGCCGTCGACTCGGTCTCGATCTGTGCCTCCAGCGCTCCGGTTTGAGCGGACAGCTGGTCCTCGTCGATCTCGATTCCCCGTCCGGCGGCGGCGTTGCGGGCGACGATCTCCATCACCCCGGCCAGCTGCCGGGGTCCCATGACGGCGATGCGGTGGTTTGGCCACGAGAAGATGAAGCGCGGGTTGTAGGCCTTGCCGGCCATGCCGTAGTTTCCGGCGCCGTAACTGGCCCCGACCATCAGATTGAAGTGGGGTACGGTGCTGTTGGACACGGCGTTGATCAGCTTGGCGCCGTTGCGTATGATGCCTCCCCGCTCCGCCTTGGAACCGACCATGAAGCCGGTGATGTTGTGCAAGAACAGCAGCGGAGTGTCGGTGCGGTTGCACAGCTGGATGAACTGGGCCCCCTTCTTGGCCTCCTCGGAGAAGAGGATCCCGTTGTTGCCGAGCACGCCGACCGCGAAGCCGTGGATCGACCCCCATCCGCAGACCAGCTTGTCGCCGTACAGCGGCTTGAACTCCTCGACCCGGCTCCCGTCGAGGATGCGGGCGAGCACCTCTCGGATCTCGAAGGGGATCCGCACGTCGGCTGACGCGCAACCGAGCAGCTCGGCCGGATCGTACTCGGGCGGATCGTCGGGCTCGGTCGGCCCCGGTCCGAGCTTGCGCCACCCCAGGTGCCGGATGATCGATCGGGCATGGCCGATGCCGTCGAGCTCGTCGACGGCCAGATAGTCCGACAGGCCGCTCACCCGCGCGTGCATGTCGGCGCCGCCCAGGGTCTCCTCGTCGACGATCTCGTCGATGGCCATTCTCACGAGCGGGGGTCCGCCGAGGTAGGCGGTCCCGCGCTCTTGGACGAAGACCGTGTAGTCGCTCATGCCCGGGACGTAGGCGCCACCGGCGGTGTTGGGTCCGAAGGCGATCGTGATCGACGGGATCCCGAGTTTGGACAGCTGCGTCAGGTTGCGGAACTGCTCCCCGCCCGGAACGAAGATGTCGGCCTGGCGGGGGAGGTCGGCGCCTGCCGACTCGTTCAGCAAGATCATCGGAAGGCGGTTCTGCCGGGCGATCTCGTAAAGCCGGGCCGCCTTGGCCAGCGTGCTGGGGTTGGCCGAACCACCCCGGTAGGTCATGTCGGAGCCGGAGATGGCGCACTCGACACCTTCGACCACGCCGATTCCGGTCACCACGCCGGCGCCGATCGGATCTCGGGTGCCCCAGGCCGCCAGCGGGCTGAGCTCGAGGAACGGCGTGTAGGGATCAACCAGAGCCTCGACTCGCTCGCGTACGAGGAGCTTGCCCCGCCGGCGGTGCCGGTCGACGTACCGCTGGCCGCCGATGGCCGGCAGCTCGGCCAGCTGACCGGCCACCTCGTCCCACAACCCCTGCATTGCCGTGAGGTTGGCGGCATACTCCGCCGACCCGGTGTCGAGCCGGCTCCGGATCCGGTGGCCGATCTTGCTCACGGCTGCCACGCTAGCTACGGTACCAAACGAACGCAAGCAGTACCGCAACCGCAACGACGGAGAGGACGCTACCCATGGACGTTGCCGACGTACTCGCCGACCTGATCGCCGAGCAAGACGATCTCGACCGAATCGTGGCCGCTTTGCCCGACGACGCATGGTCCACACCGACCCCCAGTC
>JBFGLT010000076.1:0-14773 GCA_041576015.1 Acidimicrobiales bacterium | reverse complement strand
GTGGAGCGCAAGAAGTACTCGATTGCGGTGCACTACCGCCTCGTCGCCGACGATGCAGTACCCGAGATCGAAGCGGCTGTCGATGCAGTCCTCGCTGAGCCCGAGTTCGCCCAGATCCGCAAGACGCACGGCAAGAAGGTGTTCGACCTCCAACCGGCGCTCGATTGGAACAAAGGCAAGGCGGTCGAGTGGGTCATGCGGGCACTCGACCTCGACCACGACGATGTGCTGCCGATGTTCTTCGGCGACGATCTGACCGATGAGGACGCCTTCGCAGCGTTGACCGGGCGGGGGATCGGTGTCGTCGTCGTGTCGGACTCATCTCGCCCGAGCGCCGCCGACTTCTCCGTTCCCGAAGTCCCCGATGTCGGCCGCCTGCTCGAGCGGCTCGCTGACTCCCTCGCCAGCGGCGATTCCGGCTGAGCCTCGCAGCCACCGACTTTCGACTCTTCGACGAGCCGTCGGCCCACTCGTAGGCTCGACCGGTACCGAGAACGCAGCGCACAGGAGAGGGAGACGACGATGGCCGAGCCGACGATGAGGGGCTGGTCCCTGAGCTACGAGGACTTCGACCCCAGCCAGGAGGCCTTGCGAGAGGCGCTCACCACGCTGGGGAACGGCTACATCGGGACCCGGGGTGCCGCTGAGGAGGCCGACGCCGACGACATCCATTATCCGGGCACCTACCTCGCCGGCGGGTACAACCGGCTCGAGACCGAGGTCGCCGGCCGGATGATCGAGAACGAGGATCTGGTCAACTTCCCGAACTGGCTCAGCGTCAAGATCCGCCCCGACACCGGCGACTGGTTCAACCTGATGGCGATGGAGGTGCTGTCCTATAGGCAGGAACTCCACCTCGACGAGGGGATCCTCGAGCGGACCATCCGGTTCCGGGACCCCCAGGAGCGCGAGACCACTCTCCGCTCCCAGCGGCTTGTCCACATGGGTCAGCCCCACTACGCCGCGATCCGAATCGACCTGGTCGCCGAGAACTGGTCGGGCAAGGTCCACGTCCACTCCGCACTCGACGGCCGGGTGATCAACCACGGCGTGCCGCGCTACCGCCAGCTCAACAGCCAGCATCTGGAGCCTCTGGGAACCGGCCTCATCGAGGGCGAGGGGATCTCCCTCCACGTGCAGACCACCCAGTCGCAGATCCGGATGGCTCAGGCCGCTCGTACACGGGTGTACGAAGGCGGCCGGCCCGTGCGGCTCGAGCGGCACGTCACCGAAGAACCGGGCTACGTCTGCGAGGAGTTGGCCTTTCACGTCGGGGAATCTCAACCGATCACGATCGAGAAGAGCGTCGCCGTGTTCACCTCCCGCGACTCGGGCATCACCGAGTGCCTCCAGGAGGCCCGCAACTCGATCCTGGCACTGAAGCGGTTCGACCATCTGAAGGCCAGCCACGTGCAGGCGTGGCGGCACATCTGGCGCCGGTGCGACGTGGTCGTCGAGGGCGACGAAGAGGTGCAGATGCTCGTCCGCCTCCACATGTTCCACATCCTCCAGACCGTGTCGCCGAACACTCGCGATCTCGACTTCAGCGTGCCGGCCCGCGGCCTCCACGGCGAGGCCTACCGGGGACATGTCTTCTGGGACGAGCTGTTCGTCTTCCCGGTGCTCAACCTCCACCTGCCCGAGATCACCCGGGCCATGCTCCTCTACCGGTACCGGCGGTTGCCGGCGGCGCGATGGGCAGCCAGCCAGGAGGGTCTCGCCGGTGCGATGTTCCCCTGGCAGAGCGGCAGCAATGGCCGCGAGGAGAGCCAGCTCCTCCACCTCAATCCCAAGTCCGGGCGCTGGCTCCCCGACGACTCCCGCCTGCAGCGCCACGTGAACCTGGCCATCGCCTACAACGTGTGGCGCTACTTCGAGACCACTGACGACCTCGAGTTCCTCTCGCTCTACGGAGCTGAGTTGTTGCTCGACATCGCCCGCTTCTGGTCGAGCATGGCCACGTACAACGACGGGCTCGACCGCTACGAGATCGCCGGTGTGATGGGCCCCGACGAGTACCACGAGCGCTACCCCGACGCCCGGTCCCCCGGGTTCCGCAACAACGCCTACACCAACGTGATGGTCGCATGGCTCATGGAGCGAGCGCTGCGTGTCCTCGACCTGCTCGACGACGTGCGGACCCAGGAGTTGATCGAGCGACTCGACCTCGGTCCAGCCGAAATCGGTCGCTGGCGGGAGATGAGCGGCAAGATGCACGTCCCGTTCCACGGTGAGGGGATCATCAGCCAGTTCGAGGGGTACGACGAGCTGGAGGAGTTCGACTGGGACGGCTACCGGGAGAAGTACGGCAACATCCAGCGGCTCGATCGGATCCTGGAGGCCGAGGGCGACACGCCCAATCGGTACAAGCTCTCCAAGCAGGCCGACGTCGTGATGCTCTTCTACCTACTGTCCGAACAGGAGATCGAGGAGGTGTTCGGGCGCCTCGGCCACTCGATCGACCGGCAACAGATCCGTCGGAACATCGAGTACTACATGCACCGAACCTCGCACGGATCGACGCTGAGCCAGATCGTCCACGCCGCGGTTCTCGCTCGGATCGATCCCGAAGAGTCGTGGGAGCGATTCATGGCCGCGCTCCGCAGCGACCTCCAGGACATCCAGGGCGGTACCACCGCCGAGGGCATCCACACCGGCGTCATGGCCGGCACGGTCGACATCCTCGAGCGTGTGGCCTGCGGTCTGACCGTCGACGATGGCATCGTCTGGCTCGACCCTCGCCTGCCAGAGCAGCTCACCTCGCTCACGACCCACGTGCGCGCCCATCGTCAGCGATTGGAAGTGCACATCACCCGGGATCGGGTTCGGGTTGCGTCGCGCAAGGGACGGGCTGAACACGTCCGCTTCGGGCTCGGCGGCGAGGTGTACACGCTGGCCCCGGGGGAGAGCAAGGAGCTCCTGCTTGGCTCAGATGACGGGGGAGTCCCCGAGGCGCCCGGCACCGAAGGTTCCGAGGAGACCGTTACCCAGGCCGAAGCCGAGGCCGAACGCGATCCCGAGACCGTCGAGATCGCCGAGTAACCGTTCGCCGCCGCCTCTGCCTGATCGATCCGTCATCGACCGAACGCCGAGCCGATGGCGGCGGCGATCTCCTCGTGTGCGTCCTCTTGGATGTAGTGCCCGGCCTTGGGGAGGTCCACGTAGGTGGCGTCGGGAAACTCGGTTCGCCATCGTTCGATGAACGCCTTGCTGGCCAGCGCAGGATCCTTGCGGCCGAAGATGAGCACCACCTGCTTGTCCCTCAGCGTCTGGGCCACCCGCTGCTCGAGCGTGGTCAACCACGGGTGAGCGTCGAGGATCTGGCGAGGAAACACCGCAAACCCCGCGCGCGACTCAGGCGTCGGTGCGACCGCTGCGTAGTGGGAGAACTCGGCGTCGGAGACCTTTGTGCGGAGTGAGCGCTTCATGAGGGGATTCACAAATGCATTGCGGTGCGTGATCAGCCACTGCAGCGGCGGGCTCGCCATCAGCTTGCTGAACGCCACCATGATTCGACTGCTGTCCGGCCAGAACCACGTATTGCCCATCACCAGACCACGGACCCGCTCCGGGTGCCGGGAGGCGATGTCCATCCCGATCGGACCTCCCCAGTCCTGCCCCATCACGATCATGTCGTGCAGGTCCAGATGCTCGACCAGCTCGCTGATCACAGCCGCATGCTCCTCGGCGGTGTAGCCGTAACCGTCGGGGTGGACCGAGAGGCCGAAACCCGGATAGTCGGGGGCGACGCAACGGAACTCCTCGCGCAGCTCCAGGACGATCTTGCGGTACAGGAAGCTCCAATCCGGGTTGCCGTGGAGGAGCAGCAATGTCGGTCCCGAGCCCTCGTCGATGTAGTGGACCGGGCCGACCGAACTGTCGAACCATCTGGATTCGAAGGGGTAGAACGCCGGGTTCGGCGTGAAATCGATGATGCCCTCGGGCCGTTCCATGGCCTCCTCCTCGTGCGACTCTGTCGGCGAGTCTAGGTCCGCGCCGGATCCCGGGCTAGCGGGAACCGGTCGATCGAAGCCGACACCTCATCGAGGTACGGCGGTGTGAGAGGACCGCCCCGAAGACCGCTTCTGTCGTACCGTCGACAAGCACCGCCAGAACTCTCAGAAGATTGACAGATCTCCTGTTCAGAAATACGTTGATGCCGTTCGATAGGTCATCGAACGGCGGAACAAAGGGAGAATGGTCATGCACGTGCGACGGGCACTCGGAGTGGTAGTTGCGGCGACGGTGATGTTGGCGCTCTGGGCTGGCGGGGCAGGGGCCGATCCCAAACCTGGCCAGCATTTCGGGCCGATCCAGGTGGACTGTGGCGATGCCGGCCACTTCACGGTGGTGGCGCCCGGTGGCGGCCAGTTCGGCGTCGCCCACGACATGAACTCGACGAGGGTCGGCGTGGTACTCGCCTTGCAGAACCAGACCTTCGTCTACACCGACCCGGACGGGAATGAGTTCCCTCCTGAAACCGACCCTCCCGCCGTCAAGGGAAGCGGCAAACAGGACGGGATCTGGTGTGGCTTCTCGTTCGACATCGACACCGGCAACGGCCAGGAGAACTTCTCCGGGTCCGGAGAGGTGAAGCTGCACATCACACCACGTTCTTAGTTCCGGCCGAAGCGTGTGACGTGGGGTCCCGAGGGACCCGACGTCGGCGATTCCCGGCCCCGGGTGACGAGCCAGGCGATCCGGACCGGCGGACCGCCCGGCTAGCGTCGGGTCATGGACCGCTTCGAGGCCACGGCGCTCACCCACATGCTGGTGGTCGCCGATCCGGCGGCCAGTCGCGAGTGGTACGTGCGGGTGCTCGACGCCACCGTGTACGGCGAGTACGGGGGGTCGGTCGTGCTCGACCTTCTGGGGAACTGGCTGCTGCTGGTGTCCGGCGGAGGACCCGACGACGGGAAGCCGACGGTCACCCTCGACGCGCCCCCCGATCCCGACCGGGTGAGCGCGCAGATGATCTTCCGCGTCGACGACTGCCGGGGCCTCTACGAGCTGCTTGCTGGTAGGGGAGCCGACTTCCTCGCCCCGCCCCACGTCCGCCCCGGCGAGACCCGGGCGTTCTTCCGTGATCCGGACGGTCACCTCTTCGAGATCTCCGAACTCACCTGACTCCGACCTCAGCGCAGCTCAGCGAGCCCGCGCAGCAGGGATCCACCTGTCGATCAGCCGGCGGGCGACGTGGCGAGACCCGCATCCCAGGGCATCATCAGTGGGATGTCCGCCCGGTCCGACAACGTCTCCGCATCGCCCAGCCGGCTGGCGGCCGCCCGGTTCGCCGCTCCCGCCCGTGGTCAACGAGCCCGCGAAGTCCGGTCGGTCATCGAGCCGGTCAGGCTGGTCGGTGCTCTGGGCCGCCTCAGGGGGGCGCCGGTTGGAGACGGGGCAGCGATGATTCTGTTTCCGGGGCTCGGTTCTGGCGATGGGTCTCTGGCCCTGCTGCGGCGCTTTCTCAACGACCGCGGCCACCGGGCCCAGGGATGGGGACTCGGCACCAACCGGGGAAACCCGAGCGTGGTGCTCGATGACTGCGTCGCCCTCGTACGTGAGCAGTTCGGCAAAACCGGGAGACGGGTCAACCTGGTGGGCTGGAGCCTCGGGGGGATCCTGGCCAGAGAGCTGGCCAGGGATCATCCCCACCTGATCGGACGCATCGCCACCTTTGGCAGTCCGATCTATGGGCCCCGTTACACCGTGGCTCGCAGCGTGTACTCCGACCACGAGCTCGCCTCCATCGAGTCAGCGATCGACGCTCGGTACCGCCATCCGCTCGAGCGCCCGCTTCTGGCCATTCACAGCCGCAACGACGGTGTCGTCGATTGGCGCTCCTGCATCGACGATCAGACACCGGGGGCGCGCAACGTCGCCGTGCGCAGCTCTCACCTGGCGATGGGACTCGACCCCGACGTCTGGACCCATCTGGCCGAATGGTTCGCCATCTGACCCCGATCGGGCGAATCGTCACCGATCGTGGGGGACGACGACCTGTTCTGCGACCTCGCCGATCCGGGGATAGATCGCCCGGATCACGCCGACGGCTACGAGCGTTCCGACCACCTCGGCGGCGATGAAGCCGGGCGCAGATGCCGGATCGATGCCTGCGAACGTGTCGCTGAAGGTACGGGCGATGGTGACCGCCGGGTTGGCGAAGCTGGTGGACGACGTGAAGTAGTAGGCGCCGGCGATGTAGGCACCCACGGCGAAGGCGGCCACCGACGCCCTCCCGGACCGGACGACCCCGAAGATGACGAGCAGGAGGCCGATGGTGGCGACCGCCTCGGCGAACACGAGGTGCCCGGCCGACCGGTCCTTGGTCGACCAGTCGATGGCTGTGAGGTCGAACATGATGTTTGCACCGATCACCCCGATGATGCCGCCGGTGATCTGGGCGATGATGTAGCCGACGGCGGTCGGGGTGTCGATGCCGCCGAAGATGCGGTCGGCCACGGTGACCGCCGGGTTGAAGTGGGCACCCGACGCCGGCCCGAGGGCCAGGATCAGGGCGGTGAGGACGCCGGCGGTGGCGAAGGCGTTCTGGAACAGCTGCAGGCCCACGTCGTCGGTGAGGTTCTCGGCCATGATGCCCGAACCGACGATGGCGGCGAGGAGGAACGCCGTGCCGACGAACTCGGCGGCCAGTTTGGATGCCTCGGTCCGCCACCGTCGGTCGGTCACGTCGGTGGGTCCTCCAGGCTGGCGATCAGACCTTCCACTCGTGTGCGGATGTCGTCTCGCACCGCTCGCACGAGGGCGAGGTCCTGCCCGGCCGGATCGGTCAGCTCCCAGTCGTCATAACGCTTGCCCGGGTACACGGGGCACACGTCACCGCACCCCATCGACACGACGACGTCGGCGGCCCGGACCGCATCGTCGGTCCAGGGCTTGGGGTGCTCGGCCGAGATGTCGATACCCACCTCGGCCATGGCGGCAACGGCGTTCGGGTTGACCTCCCGCCCCGGGTTCGAACCGCCGGAGTACACCTCGATCCGATCACCGGCGAGGTGGCGAAGCCAGCCGGCCGCCATCTGGGAACGTCCGGCGTTGTGGACACACAAGAACAGCACGGCCGGCTTTGCGGCGTCAGTCTGCGACATCAGTTCTCCTTTGGGCGGCGCGACGCGCCGTGGGCGAGCTGCCGATAGTCGAGCACAGCAGCCGTACGGCGACACGTCAACGGAGGCCGGTTGAACGTTCGGTGAAATCGGTATGTCAGTCCGCCGTTCGCTGCGCTGAGCGATCCGTCAGGTCGATCACCAGGGCACCCACATGGTCCTTCCGAGCGAAGACCGACTGAGCTTCGTGGATCCGTTCGAGGGGAAAGGTTGCCGCCACGACGGGACGGACCTCGCCCCGCTCGACGTGGCCGACCAGTGCGGTGAACACCTCCGGAGGGAACACCGTCGCACCGTAGAGCTCGAGGTCGTTGAGGTACAGCACTCGAAGATCGAGGGGCACCACCGGGCCGGCGATGGCGCCGGACGTGACGTAGCGGCCACCCCGGCGAAGCGCATCGAGCCAGCCGCCGAAGTCGTCGCCACCCACGATGTCAGCGACGACGTCGACCGGTCCGACGGCGGCCGCCACCGCCGCCGGCACGTCGCCGGCGTCCCGGGTCAGCACTTGATCGGCGCCAAGGGCGGTCACCTGATCCGCCTTGGCCGCACCGCAGATCGCCACGACCCTGGCCCCTCGCAGCTTTGCCAGCGACACGAGCGCCGAACCCACGCCGCCCGAGGCTCCCGGGATGGCGATTGTCTGGCCGGCCTCGAGACGGACCCGCTGGAGCATGTGTTCAGCCGTCGACCACGAGCAGGGGATGGCGGCGAGTTCGGTATCGCTGAGCGAAGCGGTGTGCGGATGGACGTTGCGGGCAGGAACCGCGCAGTACTCGGCGAACCCGCCGTCGGCCTCGCTTCCCAGATAGCCGGCGAGGGACCGGTCGTCGGGAGTGACAGGGTCGCGCAGCCACGGGTCGATCAGTACCCGCCGTCCCACCAGTTCCCGATCGACCGTCGAGCCGACAGCGACCACCCGTCCACTCGGATCGGCGCCCTGGATGCGGGGAAAGGCCAAACTACCGCTGCCCCAGGTTGCGTCCTCGCTGCGGGCCTCGTCGAAGCTCTCGCCGGAGGTCCCCGCTGTCACCGACCGGCTGTACCACCCCACCCTGGTGTTGATGTCGGTGTTGTTGATCCCGCAGGCGGCCACCTTCACCAGCACGAGCCCGGGGTCGAGTGTCGGGACCGGCACATCGTCCCGCACCTCGAGCATCTCAGGACCGCCACGGCCCAGCAGCAGCGCCGCCCGCATCGTGGTGGGGATCGGTTCGTCTGCGCTGGTCATTGGTCCTCCGGGTCGGCAGTTGCGTCCAGGACACCGAGACAGTCGCCTGCGCAGGCCGACGTTGCGGGATGATAGATCGACCCGACCCACCTCGTCTCAGAGACGCACAGTCCGACGCCCGTGCGTCTAGGGCTGCTGAGGGCAGGCACGCGGTCGGTCTCCGTTCGCTACCCGCCGGGCCGGCACACTGCTACAGCCGAACTGTCAGGGTCGGCGTGGAGGGCCCACTCATCCTCGGTCAGCGTGCGGCCAGCGATCTGGCAGGCGGCCTCGGACCATCCTGCGGGGCCGGGCCACCGGACGGTCTCCCCGGTATTGTCCGCAGTCGTCACCAGCGCACCGCTCCCGACATGAACGGCGCGGTTGTCGGCAGCATGAACGCGAGCTGATCCGAGCTCGGTGCCGTCGCTGTTCCACAGTCGGATGGTCTGGTCACGGCTGACCGAGACGAGGAACCGGCCGTCTTCACTCCAGTCGACGTCTCGCACGTCGCTCGTGTGCCCTGTGAGGATCGACTCGGCCGTCCACCGGGAGGTCTCGAACACGACGATCTCGGCCGACGCTCCGCCGCCCGCCACCCGTCCGCCGGCGGGGTCGGCAGCGACCGTATGCACCTCACCGCCCAGATCGACGAGCTCCCGCTGGGTCCACCGCCCGCCGTTGCGTTCGAGCAGGATCACCCGCCCGTCCTGCGTGCCGGCAACCAGCCTTGGGGTGGGGTCGACGGTGTCGAGGCTGTCGACCTCCGCCCCGAGGTCGAGTACCAACGATTGCTCTCTGCTGGAGAGGTCGACGACGATCACGTCTCCGCTCTCGGTGCCGGCCACCGCTGAGCCCGCTGTGACCGCCAGGCTGGCGATCGGGGAATCAACGTCGGCGACGGTGAGGATCGAGCCGTCGCTCGCACTGCGCATGAGGAGGCCATCGGCACCTCCGCTCAATGCCGAGCCATCGGGCAGCAGCCGAACCGAATTCACCCGGCCGCTGTGCACATCAACGGATATCGGTGGCTGGTCAGAGGATCGCTGCCACCACACCACCTGCCCTGTTCGGGTCCCGGCGACGGTCACGACGTGGTCGGGCGAACCGTCGAGGTCGAGTATTCCAGAAAGCCGGTCCGATTCGAGCAGCACACTCACGGCGCCCGACCGACCGGCGACCCACCGCCGAACCGTGTTGTCGGTTCCACCTGAGACGAGTCGCTGTCCATCGAAGGCGACGACCCGGACATCACCTTGATGTCCGGCCAGGGTTCCTTCGTTTCGCAGTGAATCCACGGCCCACAGTCGCACCCGGTCGTCTGCACCCGCTGTCGCCAGGAGAGCGCCATCAGAGGCTGCTGTCACGGCGTACACCTCCCCGGCGTGCGCATCCGGTACGACGATGACCACGTCGCTGCCCGGTTCCCAGCGCCGGATGGATCGATCGCGGCCGGCGGAGAGGAGCGCATCTCCTCCAGCGGCCCAGGCGACCGAGTGGGCGACATCGGCGTGGGGCTCGGGATGACGAGCAACCACCTTTCCGCCCTGGTCGACGACGAAGACGCTGCCGTCTCGGTCGGCGGCAGCGAGCAACCCGCCATCGGGATGCCATGCCACCGATCGGACCTCTGTCGGGTGCTGGAACCACAGCGATGGGCTGCCGTCGTCGCCGTCCCACATCCAGATTCCTCCTTCCCCACCGATGGCGATTCGTCCCTGGCTCGACGACGCCACCGATCGCAGCCGTGGGGATCTCTCCGAGTCGGTGGCCTCCCCCGATTCCGTGCCGGCTCCTGCGTTGCCCCCTCCCGACCCGTTGCCCGCCGCGCCCGACCGACCGCCGCTCGACCCCCGGGCGCGGACACCGGTCAGCAGATGACTGAACTCGGGGGCCAGACGCTCGAGGTTCCAGAGGATGACTCGGCCGTCACTGCCAACCGATACCACCGATTTCCCGTCCGCGGCTGCGGTCAGTCCAAGCACCTCGCCGTCATGGCCGGTGAGGACGGTCGGCCTTCCATCGTCCCTCCACAGCAGAATCGAGCCGTTGAGGTCCCCGGTCACGACCGTCCCGTCGGGCGAGATGGCCAAGGCCCGCACGTCGGCAGCATGACCCTCCAGAACGATCGACGCATCGACATCGCTCACGAGGGACTGGAAAAGGGCGCTACGGGTCTCGATGGTGGAGCTCACGGCCTCGCCGGTTGCTGCCAGCAGAGCGGCCAGCGATACATCGTTGCGGAGCAGAGCGTTCTCGGACTCGCTGGCCAGCCGTCGGGCGAGCGCCGTCCGCGATGCGGCGCTGGCCCGATCCGACTGCCGGGTGGCGACAAGAGCGGCGGTCACCGAGACGCCCAGCAATAGCACGAGGACGGAGACGACGACGCGTCGCAGGGAGCGGGCTCGATGGCGCCGTTGCCGGGACCGAGTGAGGAAGTCCGACTCCACCGCTGTCAGTTCTGGGCCGGCCCGGTCGACCCATCTCTCCACCTGATCGAGCGCCGTTCCCCGGAGGAGCTGCTCGGGATCGCGATCGTGCTCCTCCCAAGAGCGGACAGCTTGCTGGAACTCAGAACCAGACAGCAGGTCGGCCCGAGACTCTGCCAACCATTCGCGTAGCTGTGGCCAGCTCGAAAGAAGAGCCTCATGGGCCAGTTGGACGCCATCCTCGTCGACGGTGACGAGGCGATCGCGAGCCAGGCGATCGATGATCTGGTTCTGATCCGATCCGAGCTCGTCGCGACGGACCGCCCCCCGGACGTCGGGTTGGTGGCCCCGGCCGGGTACGACCAATCGCAGGAGCAGTCGTCGGAGCTCGGCGCGCTCGGTATCATCGAGGCGTGCGACGGCGGCGTCGGCTGTCGCACCGAGTGCGCCGGCCACCCCACCGACCTGCCGGTAGATGTCGAGTGTGAGCGGGCCGCCGGACCGCTCGTTCCACGTGGCCGCCAGCGCATGGGACAGGTGGGGGAGAGCCCCGGCCGAGCCGTCGGCCTCCTCGATCACCTGCTCGACCAGCGCCGCCTCGATCGAGACGCCTGCTCGGAGGGCCGGGCGTTCCACCGCCCGTCGCAGGTCTGCTCTGCTCATCGGGCCGACGAACACGTGATTGGCCATCATTCCGGCCAGCCACGGATCGGAGCCGAGAATCCCGTAGAAGTCGGATCGGATGGCCATGACGACCCGCGTCGTGGTTCCGATCTCGGCGAGATCACGGATGGCGGCGACGAACCGAGTTCGCTGCTCAGAGTCCCCACATCGCGTGATCACCTCCTCGAACTGATCGATCAGTACCACCGTCGGGTCAGGGGGCTCGGAGTCCACCGTCCCGTCCTCGGTCATGGTGATGGCGATGGCCTCGGCCAACCTTCGAAGTGGATCTGCTCCCGGCGTGACCAGGGCCACCGACCAGCGCGGCCTCGCATCGAGCCCGCTCGTGCCCAGGCGAGACATCAGCCCGGCCCGCAGGAGCGACGACTTCCCTGCTCCCGACGGCCCGCCGATGATCAACGCTCGTTGCTTCCGGAGCCGGTTCAGCACTTCGTCAACCAGGGCCTCTCTCCCGGAGTAGAACGCCGCCCGCCGGTCGTCGAACGCTCTGAGGCCGGGATAGGGGTTGATCTCATCGCCGCCGACCGCCGGGGCCAGCACCGGTTCGCGTTGCTCGAGCAGTACGCCGAACGATTCGGCCCACTCGGTGATCGAGGAGAAGCGATCGTCGGGCGAAACCGCCATGCCTTTCGCCATTGCCCGGTGCCAGGGAGCGGTGAGCTCGGTCAGCCGGGCGCGCAATTCTCCGGGAGTCGGAGGGGGTGAGCCGGTAACGACGTGCCACACCACGGCGGTCGCGGCGAAGATGTCGGCTCGATGATCGATCTTGGCCATCGGTGTGGACTGCTCGGGGGCCTGGAATCGCGGGGTGCCGCCCAGCATCGTCAAGGTGTCGGCCCCGATGGACAGATCCTTGGCCAGCCCAAGGTCGGCGATCAGCAGGCGGTCGTCGTCGTCGAACAACCGACGGCCGTCGGCTCGATCATCACCACCGTCGATCAGCATGTTGCGAGGCGTGATGTCGCGGTGCACGACGTTTACGCGCTCGAGGGCGGTCAGGCCCGAGGCCAGGGTGTCGATGACGAGCCGGAGGTCGGCCCCGGTCCAGGCGCCTGAACCGCCTCGGGCGTCGAGCCGATCGGCCAGCGTGCCGCGGGCTGCGAGTGTCATGGCGAACCACCCCTGTCCGTCCGGGCTCTGGCCCACGTCGAACACGCGCACGAAGCTGGGATGCTCGACCCGGCGTAGCAGCCGAGCCTCCTGGACGAAGCGTTCTCGGACCTCTGGATCGGCACTCCACTCCCGATCGAGCACCTTGACGGCGACCTGCGTATCGAGCACCTCGTCGACCGCCGCGTGCACCGTGGCAAACGCCCCAGCGCCAAGACGTCGCCGGATTCTGTAGCGCCCGATGGTGCCAGGCAGGCTCATAGCGGTGTCAGCTGGTCGGAGAGCAGGTCCCTGGCTTTGGCCAACCTCGACCGAACGGTTCCCACCGGGACCTCGAGGGCGGCGGCGATCTCGGCATAGTCGAGCCCGTCGTCGGTGCGGAGCAGCATGGTCTGCCGGTACGGCTCCGGCAGCTGCTCGAGCGCCTGGCGAACGGTTTCCCTTGTGGCGATCACACTGCTCATCCGAGCGCCGGAGGCCACAATGGAGTCCAGCTGTTCGGACGGCGCTGGGCGGTTGGCGTCGCGACGCAGTCGCATCAAGGCCTCGTTCCGGGCGATCGAGTACAGCCAGGTCCGAAACTTGGACCGGCTCTCGAACCGAGTGATGTTCCGTTCCACCTGGACCAGCGTCGACTGTGCAACCTCGTCGATGGTCGCCGGGTCGAGGATCAACCGGGTGATGGCGGGCCGGGCAAGGCCCAGTTGGTGGACCGCAGCGAGCAGAGTCGATGCGACATCGACCGATCCCCTCGCAGCCTCGAGCGCCAGCGCGTCGAGCACACGATCGGCGCGTTCGGTGTCGGCCTGCCACCCCTCGAGCAGGATCTCGAAGGTCTGACGGACGGCGCGGCGGTCGCCGGCGTTGACCCCTGCGATCAGACGGTCGAGTTGGTGATCAGCTCCGGACATGGCGTCCCCCTCGTGCGACCCGCCGTCAGAGCGCGCCCGAAACGGGCAGTACGGGCGCTGCGAGAGGGAAGGCCCCAACAATCACGTTAGCGACCGTGCAGTTCACGGTCGAGAACGAATTCGATTCGCCCGCGAACTCCCGGACGGTTGGTCGCATCTCAGTGCGTACCCAACGGAAAAAGGAGTCCCGATGAACACCTCACTGCAGAACAGCACGCCGTCACCGCTTCCCTACCGGCTCGCCGCCCTGCGACTGGCCGCCATCGTGGTGACAGTGATGATCATCGCATCGGCGGGGGCGAGGGCTGTGGCGGCTGCCCCGACCGTGCCGAACGAGCCGCCCAGGCCCGAGCCGGTGATTGTGATCGACGACCTCGACCAGCAGCGGGGCGGGGACGAGCCGGTCGGTTCGGGCCGGCCTGGCCGTCCCGGACGCGGCCCCGGACAATCTACGGGAGGAGGCCGACGTGGCGGCCGAGATGATCTCGGGGCCAGCAGCACTCCTGAAGCGGTCCAACCGATCATGTCCGCGGAGATCGACTCGATCGTGGCCGAAGCCAAGGCATCGCCCCAGTTCGTCGCCGAGGTCACCGCGGATCGCCTCGCGGCCAGTGGGCTGGAAACCCTCAGCGTGCGTCCGGGAGTACAGATCGACACGCACAGACTCGTCACGTCCACAGCCCTCGACACCCACGGTGAGCTGGTTCCGATGTTCGATCGCTCGAACGCTGAGCTCTTCGCCACGCCGCCACGGTACGAGGAGCCAATCATCGTGCTCGAGAACGAACTGCTGATCTATCGTCGGGTGACCTTCGAGCTGGCACCAGGAGCGTGCCGGGCGAACCGACCGGCGCTCGACGAGGTCTGCTTCAGCATCGACCCGACAGCACCGATACCGGCCGAGGTGACCGGCGGGCTGCACGAGACCAGGCGGCGACTGGCCACGAGTCGAGACGATGTAGTCATCGCCCCTGGCGTTTCCGTCGCTGACGCCAAGATGATGACGGACACGGACCTGCTCGATCTGATGCTCAATGCCGGCCCGCGTTCGATCCGGCGCCTCAGCATCGTGCCGATCGTCGACGACATCGGTCGCGTCGGCGGGACCTACCAGGCACCCGAGCGGCTCGCACCAAGTGCAGACCCGGTCGCCCATGTCGACATCGATGCGGGGGATCCACTCCAGTTCGACACCCGGTATTTCCTCACCGGCAACACCGAATCCCGGCGCTATCACGACAAGTGGTCCTTCGAGAAGGATGCCTGGTGGCATCCGAGGATCTATCTGGGGTTCGCCTACCT
>JBFGLT010000075.1:0-14858 GCA_041576015.1 Acidimicrobiales bacterium | reverse complement strand
CGGCTCGGTCGCCGGGCCGCTCTGGTGACCAAGGTCGGCGATGACGCCTTCGGGGACGACGTCACGCACGCACTGACCACCCGGTTCGGTGTGGACACTCGCTGGGTGTCGACCCATCCGACCCTCAAGACACCGCTCGCCTTCGCCGAGCTGAACCCCCGCGTCGAGCCGAACATCATCTTCTACCGCGAGCCGCGCGCCCCTGACATGGAGCTGTCCCCCGAAGATGTCGCCGACCTGCCACTCGACGATGTCGGCATCCTGTGGATCCCCGCCTCGCGATTCTCGGGCGAACCGAGTAGGTCGACGGTCACCAGCGTCCTGGGCCGCCGCCGGCGGCTCCGTCACACGGTGCTCGATCTCGACTGGCGGCATCAGTTCTGGCCGAGCGAGGCGGAGGCGACCGAGGTGATCCAGCCGATGCTCTCGCACTTCACCATCGTCATCGGGAACCGGGAGGAGTGCCGGGTGGCGGTGGGTACCGACGTCGCCGAAGTGGCGGCTGAGCGGATCCTGGAGACCGGGGCCGAGGTCGCCATCGTGAAGCTCGGCGCCCAGGGTGTTCTGGTGGCCACCGCCGACGGGGCGCGGGAGACGGTCGCTCCCTATCCCGTCGACGTGGTGTGCGGGCTCGGCGCCGGCGACGCCTTCGGTGGTTCGTTCTGTGACTCTCTCCTGGCCGGTCTCGATCCGGTCGAGGCGGCCCGGCGAGGGAACGCCGCCGGCGCGATCGTCGCCTCCCGGCTTCTCTGCGCAGACGACATGCCCTACCGTCGAGAGGTGGATCAGGTTCGGGAGGCCGGTCGAGTCGATTGACCACCGGACGATGAAATGACGAGGAGGAGACGTGAAGGAGCTGCAGGCGGTGACGCCCCAGTCGGCCGGATGGACCTACTTGAACTTTTCGGTGATCGAGCTCGAGGCGGGAGAAACCGCTGATCACGAGCTCCCCGGAAACGAACAGGCCGTCGTTCCCCTCGAAGGGGCTGGCACTCTCGAGTTCGATGATCAGCGGCATGCGGTGCAGCGCCGGTCGGTGTTCACCGAGCTGGCGCCGGTCGGCTATGCGCCTCCCGGGGTCCCGATCAGCGTCACCGCCGCCGATGGCCGATTCGTCTATGCGGTCGGCGGTGCTCCCGCCGAGGGTCGGTACCCGGCGCGGCTGATCCCGCCGTCGACGATCCGGAGCGAACTGCGCGGGGGCGGGACGGCCCACCGTCAGGTGAACCACACCCTGGCGATGCCGATCGAGGCGGAACGGTTGATCCTGTACGAGGTGTATGTGCCACGCGGCACCTGGTCGGGGTGGTCGCCTCACTGCCACGACGGGCTGGACGGGTCTCCGTATCTCGAGGAGGTCTATTTCTTTCGCATGGACCGCCCCGAGGGGTTCTGGATCCACCGCAACTGGCGCGACACCGGCAGCGAGTCCGACCAATTCGACGACATGTGGCACGGCGCCGACGGCGATCTGGCGCTGGTGCCGCGCGGGTATCACACGTCGGTCGCTTGCCCAGGGTCCAACATGTACTTCCTGAACTACCTGGCCGGCGAGCTGATCGGCGACGAACGCCGCACCCCTCCGTGCTTCCACAGCGATTACACCTGGATCGAAGAGGACTGGAGCGCCGGTGCTTGGGGGTTGCCGGTGGTCACCAACGGGGATCTGGGTGGCTGAATCGCCCGGCGCGCCCGATCCGGCCCGGTGGTCGGTCGGGGCGTTCCGCCGCCTCGGCCGTCTCACCAGCGAGGACGGGCACCTCAAGGTTTTGGCGGTCGATCACCGGGACGGGCTACGGGTCGAGTTTGACCCCGACCGTCCCGAGGCGGTCCCCGGTACGACTCTCACCCGGTTCAAAGCCGACGTGACGGCGGGGCTGGGGATCGCCCCAACCGCCGTCATGCTCGAACCGGAGTACAGCCTGCCGGAACTTCTCGCCGACGGGACCGTGCCGGCGAGCGTCGGCGTATTCGGTGCCCTCGAAGCTCAGGGCTATCTGGCCGCCAGCTCGGACGGTGGCGTCGCCACCAATGCGTTCCTGCCGGATTGGTCGGCTGATCGACTGCTGCGCATGGGTGGCGACGGCGCCAAGATCCTCGTGCTGTACCGCCCCGACCGTGGCGAGCACACCGCCACCCAGGAACGCTTCGTCGCTGCCGCCCTGCACCAAGCTCACGACGCCGGGCTCCCGCTCCTGGTCGAACCGGTACCCTTCGAGCTCTCCGGGCCGGAGGATCGGCAGCGAACGATCGTCGAGTCCGCCCGCCGGATCGGCGCCCTGGGCCCGATGATCCTCAAGTTGCCTTTCCCCGGGCGCGGCGGCTGCGCCGACCTCGATGATGCGGCCACCCCTCATCCCTGGGCGCTGCTGAGCTGGGGGGTCCCGTACGTCGAGTTCCGCGATCAACTGGCCGAAGCGGTGACCCACGGATGCTCTGGTTTCGCCGTCGGCCGGGCCCTGTGGCGGGAGGCGCTCGAGGAGGGCACCCGATCGGCGGCGTTGGCAGGGCACGTCCGGCCGCGATTCGCCGAGCTGAGCGCCATCGCATCGACCGGTCGGTCCGTGTATGCACGGGTAAAGGCTCCGATCGGGTGACGGTGACCGAGGAAGGAGAACCGCCGATGCAGTCCATCGGAATCGCCGTGATCGGGTTCGGCTGGATGGGCCAGGCCCACAGTCGCAGCTACGCACGGATCCCGACGCTGTTTCCGGATCGCCTGGCCGATCCCGAGCTGGTCATCTGCTGTGACAGCGTGGCCGCCCGATGCACTGAAGCGGTCCGGAGTTTCGGCTTCGCAGAGGCCACCCACGATCCCGCCGAGGCGATCGAGCATCCCGATGTCGACGCGGTCATCGTGTGCGCGCCGAACATGTTGCACGAGGAGCTCTGCATTGCCGCAGCGGCGGCCGGCAAGCATGTCTTCTGCGAAAAGCCGGTCGGGGGTACCCCCGACCAGACGGTTCGGATCGCCGCCGCTGCCCAACGGGCCGGTGTGATCACCGGTGTCGGCTACAACTACCGGTGGGCCCCGCTGGTTAGATACGCCAAGCAGCTCATCGACCAGGGGGATCTCGGAACGATCACCAATTACCGGGGACGGTTCTTCTCGATGTACGGCTCGGATCCCCTCGGGCTGCTGTCGTGGCGCTTCCAACTCGACGAGGCGGGGTATGGGGTCAGCTCCGACATCCTCAGCCACTCGATGGATCTGGCCATGATGCTCAACGGGCCGATCACGAGCCTGGTGGGGATGAAGGAGACGTTCATCCGCGAGCGTCCGCTGCCGTCAGCGTCGGGCACCCACTACGACCGAGGCAAGCCGGGCGACCCGACCGGCCCGGTCACCAACGAGGACTATGCCGGCTGCATGGTCCGGTTCGTCAACGGGTCGATCGGTACCTTCGAGTCCAGCCGGAACATCGTCGGACCGCAGAGCCAGATGGCCTTCGACATCTACGGCACCGGCGGTTCGCTGAGCTGGAACCTGGAGACGATGAACGAGATGCGGATATTTCTCCGGGACGACCGCCACCTCCACGACGGGTACACGACGGTCTACGGCGGAGACCGGTACCCGTTCCACGGCTCGTTCGTGCCCGGCGACGCCAACTCGATCGGCTATGAGGATCTGAAGGTCATCGAGTGTCTCCAGTTCCTCAACGCAGTCGCTTCCGGCGAACAGCACGAACCAGGCTTTGCCCAGGCGCTCGAATTCGTCTCGGTCCAGGCCGCCCTGATCCGGTCGTGGCAGAGCGGTCGCTGGGAGGACGTCGCCCCGCTCACCCTCGAGGAGGTCTCGTGAGAATTGCCGTCCTCGGCGCCGGGCGGATCGGCTCGATGCACGCCGACCTGCTGGCGTCGCCCGACGTGCCGGCCGCTGAGCTGGCCGGTGTGTTCGACGTCGCCACGGAGCTGGCCGAAGCCGTCGGCCGTCGGCTCGACGCACCGGTGTTCGCCAGCGTCGAGGATGCTTTGGGCAGCGACGTCGACGCGGTCGCGATCTGTACGTCGACCCCCACCCATGTCGATCTCATCGTGGCCGCCGCCGCAGCCGGCAAGGCGATCTTCTGCGAGAAACCGCTGTCGCTCGACCTTGCTGCGGTCGATCGCGCCCTGGCCGCCATCGAGCAGTCCGGCGTGCCGCTCCACGTCGGGTTCAACCGCCGTTTCGACCCGTCGCACGCCGCGGTCCGGGAGGCGGTGGCCGGCGGCCAAGTCGGTGATCTCCGGCAAGTTCGCATCAGCAGCCGTGACCCGGCGCCACCACCGATCAGCTACATCGAGGCGAGCGGCGGCATCTTCCTCGACATGACGATCCACGACTTCGACATGGCACGATTCGTGACCGGCTCGGAGGTCGTCCAGGTCTACGCCACCGGGTCGGTTCGGGTCGATCCGGCGATCGGGGCGGCCGGCGACTTCGACACTGCGACGTTGATCCTCACCCACGAGAACGAGGTGGTGACCACGATCGACAACTGCCGGCAGAGCGCGTTCGGCTACGACCAGCGGGTCGAGGCGTTCGGATCGCTTGGCATCGTCGGATCCGAGAACCACGCCGACCATTCGACCGTGCTCCGGGACGCCGACGGGTCGCGTGGCGCCGTCGTGCCCCACTTCTTCCTCGAGCGCTACATTCCGAGCTACGTCCGCCAGTGGAACGCGTTCGTCGACGCGGTAGCGGCGGGAGCGGGCACTCCTGTGACCGGGGCCGACGGTCGCGCCCCGCTCGTCATCGGCCTGGCCGCACTGGAGAGCGTCGCCGCCAACCGGCCGGTCGGCCTGTAGCTTCGGGCGACCCCGAGCTTGGGCTATCCGGCCGGGAATCCGTACGGGTATTCGTTGATGAACTCCCGTCCGGCGGCGAACCAGCGGACGACGCTACCTCTCGACAGCCCCCGGTTCATGGCGTCGGTCCAGTACGCCTTGCCGGCGGCATCGGGCTGGCGGTCCAGAACGTTGGCGTACACCAGATCGAGGAATGCGGAGTTCGACACCGCCGTGCCGTACGTGTTCTGGAACTCCTGTGAGTTGGCGAACAGCCAGGCGATCGAATCCAGCGTCGAACCGCTGTCCCGCACGCCGATCCAGTACCGGGATCCGGAGATGTCGGGCTCCCGGTCGAACACCGCGCGGTAGAGACGGAGCACCTCGGCGTCGCGGACGTCGTAGTCACTGGCCGCCAGGAGCTCCTCCATCGTGGTGGCGTTCGCCACGAAGTCACCGGTGTCGAACCGGATCTCCAGGCTCGCGTCCTGGGGCGAGACAACGAAGACCTGGGAGTTGTCGACCGTGTTCGACCAGCCCACATGGGGCGGCAGACCGCCGGGGTTGGCCGGGCCGTCCAGACGGTGGTGGAACCCGACCAGGGTGTCGATCACCGCCGGGGTCACCCGGGTCTCGCCATCGAGGCGGAACGTTGCATTCGGGACGTTCGACGTGACGGTGAGGTTCACCTTCTCGGGGTCGATGGCGACCTCCCGCGACGACTGCAGGCCGAGGCTGTCCCTGGCCGTCAGGATGACTCGGAGTCCGGTGCGGGACTGGTAATCGTGACCCGTCGTCGGGACGGTGTAGCTGAACGTGGTGCCCGATTGCTCGGTCACCAGCGGGTGGCTGTGATCATCGTGGTCGAACACCAGGGTCCACAGGAGCTGTACCGGCGCCGTCCCACCGGTTGAGGAGCCGCTGAGGGAGATGGTGTCACCGGCACGGAAAGTGCGCGGGGCGCCCGAGACGGCCGGGACGGGTGCGGAACCGACGCTCACGTTGATCGGTTCGGAGCGGGTCACCACTCCGTCGGAGGTGACCGACAGCTGGGCGGTGTAGGAGCCCTGCTGAGAGTAGCGTTTGAGCGGGGCTGTCTCGGTCGACGAGGTGCCGTCGCCGAAATCCCAGAGGTAGGTCACCGGATTGCTGGCGAGCACGTCGGCGGTGAACCGGACATCGAGCGGCGCCGGCCCGTTGGACGGGGAGGCGCTCACCGAGCGGATCGTCGCCCCGGAGCCGGCCCCGGGCAGCCGGAGACGGCGGATCGAGCTGGCCGTGAAGTCGAACTGGAAGTCGATGTAGTAGATGTGGCCGTCGGGGCCCCGGCCGACCCACACGGGGAAGCGCTCGAGGTAGGCCGAGAACAGCTCGTTGTCCGAGTGCACAGAACCGTCCTGGTTGAGCGCCAGGAACCGGATCTCTCCGACGGCATAGTCTGCGTAGAGGAACGAGCCCTCCATCTCACCGGGCAGGTTTCCACCGGTGAGAATCTCGCCGGCGGCGACCGCCGATCCGAGGAACGGGAACTCGGGGTTCTCGGGGTGCGCCCAGGTGAACACCGGTGCCACGATCCCAGCCGGGCACTCGGGTCCGTTCTTGGGCCCCTGGTTCGGCCCCTGGCAGAGCGGCCATCCGTAGTTGCCACCGCGCACGAGGCGGTGGATCTCCTCGTAGGCGGTCGGGTGATCGTTGCCGCCCACGTCCCCGAGCCAGACGGTGCCGGTTCCATCGGTCGACATGCGGAACGGATTGCGCAGACCGTACGCCCAGATCTCGTCGATGTTGGGTCCGGCACCGTCGTTGAACGGGTTGTCGGCCGGGACCGCACCCGTCCGGTTGATGCGCAGCACCTTGCCGAACACGTTGGTGAGTTCCTGGGAGTTGTCGGGGCGCTCGCCGTCACCGATCGAGATGAAGATGTGGGTGCGGTTGCTGTCGAAGGAGATCGAGCCGCCCAGGTGATGGGTGCCGTACGCAGAGTGCAGCGGACCGGGGTTCGCCCAGAGGCGCTGGAGCGAGCCGGCGTCGGCCCCGCTGTTGCCGGTGAACGGGAACTTCTCGACGACCAGCTGGCTCGTGTCGAGCAGGGACCGGTAGATGAAGACCTCCGAGGTGGTCCGGTCGACCAGGATGTCGAGGATCCCCCGCTCGGCCTCAAAGGCCGTGTTGGGAATCGAGAAGTATTCCTGGACCACTCCGGTGTTCACGTCGACGACGTAGATGTCGCCGACCTTGCCCGCCACGATCGCCCGCCCATCGGGCAGCCAGTCGAGTGCGGTCGGCTGGCGGAACTGGAGGTTCCCCGACGAGCCTGCGACGAACTCGTCGACCACCGGTATCGGTTCTCCCTCGTGGGCGCCGACGGGCGGCGAGACAAGAGCCGCCGAGACGATCATCACGAGGGCGGCCAGCGCCGCGCACTTCCATCTGTTCATACCAAGTCCTCTGCCGACGGCTTCGACCGCCGGTTTTCGCCGCAGGTGTGTGGGGGTGTGGATACTGGTCGATTCCCAAGAGGGTCGACGGTCCCGAGGCTAGACGTCGATGCCGTCCAAAGCGAGAGTCGGAGTGTGAGCCGAACTACCCGCAGGGCGGGTCGTCCGCCCCAATCACCGGTGGAACACGGGCCGCTGAAGTGGGAGGATGGCCCGATGGACCGGGCTCGCCGGACAGTTGCCGACCTTCGGTCATGGAAGGGGACACGCCAGCTCACGAACGTCTATGTGGACAGCGTGGAGGAGGCCACAGCCGCAGAGCTCGCCGGCGTCGACATCGTCACCGTGCAGGACTCGCTCATGGGCGCCGAGTTCCGGCTGGCCGCGCCGACCGCCTTCATCGTGGTCGGGCTGGCCTATGGGGAGGTCGTGACCACCGACGACTACCTGCGAGCCGCCTTCGCCGCCATGAATCAGGGGGCCGACGCCGTCTGGTCGGCCGCCGGCCTCGAGACGATCGCCCGCATGCGCAGCGAGGGGATCCCGGTGGTCGGGCACGTCGGGTTGATCCCCGCCCGCCGGACCTGGACCGGTGGATTTCGCGCTGTCGGGAAGACGGCGGCGTCTGCCCTCCAGGTGTGGGAGCAGACCAGGGCGCTCGAGCAGGCCGGCGCATTCGCCGTCGAGATCGAGGTCGTGCCCGAGGCCGTCGCCACCGAGATCAGCCGCCGGACGTCTCTGATCATGATCTCGATGGGCTCGGGCTCCGGCTGCGATGCGCAGTACCTGTTCAGCACCGACATCCTGGGCACCAACACGGGCCACATCCCCCGGCACGCGAAGGTGTACGGCGCCATCGGCGAGGAGCTCGAGCGCGTGCAGCAGCTGCGGGTCGAGGCATTCGCGGCCTACGTCGACGACGTGCACACCGGCCGCTTCCCTGACCACGAGCGGCTCGTCCCGATAGCCGACGAGGAGCTGGCCGCCTTCCGTTCAGCCCTCGGCGACCGAACCGCCGGCTGAGCGCGGGCCGGGCGCGCCGATCACGAACCGGAGCTCGCGGAATCGCCGGCGCATCGCCGCCGAGCGGCTGGCAACCGTCGAGGGATCCTCGAACATTGCGGTCGCGATCAACTCGGCCAGTTCCGGCATCTCGTCGACGGTCATGCCCCAGCGCGCCATCTCGGGAGTCCCGAGGCGGAGCCCGTCGTCCGCGCCCGAGGGCAGCCCGATCGCCGACGTGAGGAGGTTGGCGATGCGAAGACGGCGGGCGAGCGCCGTACCTCCACCGAACCTCCGCGCGTCGACGGCGAACTGGTGAGAGTTGGTCGGCCCCGCAGTCGTGGTGAAGATCGGGACACCGAGCGAGTCGAGCGAGCGAGCCAGTGCAGCTGCTGTCTCGATCATCGCCGTCGCGTACCCAGTTCCGCATTCGATCCAGTCGGTCAGTGTGACCCCGAGCGCCGCTGTCTTGGCGACGTCGAAGTTTGCCGTCATGCCGGGGAAGGCGATGGAGTCCAGGCGCTCGGCGAGGCCGGCATCATCGGTCAAGAGGAGACCACCGGGGGGACCCCCGAGGCTTTTGTAGGTGCTCATCGACATGATGTGGGCGCCCTCCGAAAGCGGGTTCGGCCACGCACCACCGGCGATCATGCCGCAGGCGTGAGCGGCGTCGAAGAGCAGGTGAGCACCGACCCGGTCGGCGATCTCGCGGAGCTCGGCCACCGGGTGGCGCTCGAGGTTCAGGCTCTGCCCGACGGTGATCAGGCGCGGCTGCACGCGGTCGGCGAGGACGGCGACCCCGGCCGGGTCGACCGTGTAGCGGGCCGGATCCACTGGCGCTTCGTGGATCTCGAGTCCGTACAGGCCGGCGCAGCCGGCGGCGTTATGGGTCACGTGCCCGCCGATGGTGGCCGGCGGCACGATGATGGCATCCCCGGGCCGGCACGTTGCCATGAAGGCGTAGAGGTTGGCCATCGCTCCCGACGGGACTCTCACCTCGGCGAATCCGGCGGTGAAGACCCGCCTGGCCAGCTCGCCGGTGATCACCTCGATCTCCTCGATGGCCTCCAAGCCCATCTCGTACTTTTCACCCGGGTGACCGAGCGAGGGGCGTGTGCCGAGACCGCCGGCGAGAAGCGCTTCGGCCCGCGGATTCATCGCGTTGGTGGCCGGATTCAAGTTGATGGCGTCTCGGGTGTGGAAGCGGTCGTTCACGGCGGCGAGGGACTCGATACGATCGACGAGCTGGAGCGGGCTGGTGCCCGCCAGACCGGCGAGGATCTCCCCTCGGCGGGCGAGGGCGGTGGCGGTCCACCACTCGAGCATGACGTCGTTCAGGCGGCGGTGACGTGGGGGACCGAGGCCTCGACCAGCTCTGGGAGGACGTCGGTATCCACGTCCGACAGCCGTTTGACGTAGAGACAGGACTTGCCCGTCGAGTGGTTCCCGAGCTTGTCGAGCAGCTCGTCGTAGCCGTCGAATCCGTCCATGATGTAGTGCGTCAGAATCTGCTTGCGGGGTGAGAACCCGACCGCCAACCACTCGCCCGTCCGGCCGCTGGCGTAGCGGTACGAGTACGAACCGAAGCCGACGATGCTCGACCCCCACATTGCGCCGGGGTCACCGGTCACGCCGGCCATGAGTTCGCGCAGTGCGTGGCTGTCGGCGTCGTTCGGTTTGGTCTTCAGCTCGGCCACGCCGCAATCCTAGACGCGCCGCGTCGGGGCCGATTACGAGGGCCGGTCGCCCTTGATCGATCAGGCCTCGACCTGCTCGAGCTGGTGGTCCAGGAAACGGTCCCGGCACAGGGCCCGCTGCAGCTTGCCCGACGACGTCTTCGGCAGGGTGCTCGGTTTGACGAGCACGACCTCCTTGGCCGGGACGCCGACGGCGTGCAGGACCGCCTCGTGGACGGCGTGCTCGAGATCGGGTGTCGATCCGTTCCGGGTCTCGGCGACCACTGCGACGGCTTCTTTGCCACCCCGGCCTTCGACCCCGAAGGCGATGACGTTACCGGCGCGGATCCCGTCGAGCTGGCCGACGGCACGTTCGATGTCCTGGGGGTAGACGTTGCGGCCGCCGACGATGATCAGGTCTTTGATGCGCCCGCACATCACCATCTGGTCGCCGATCATGTAGGCCAGGTCGCCGGTACGGAGCCACTCGCCGTCGAAGAGCTCGACGTTTGCCTCGGGCCGGTGGTAATACCCCGTCGTCACCGAGGTGCCCCGGATCTGAAGCTCGCCGACCTCCCGATCGGAGAGGACATGCCCGTCGATGTCGCAGATCCGGAACTCGAGGCCGGGGACCGCCCGTCCGAGGACCACCAGCTCCCGGGCGTTTCGGTGATCGGCGGGCACATTCACCGCCCGGTGTTCGAGTTCGAGAAGTTCGGAGTCGACGATGTCGGTCACCAGCCCGGTCATCGGGGTCGGGAAAGCTCCGGCGATGCAGACCTCGGCCATACCGAAGGCGGGGAACACCGCCTCGGGACGGAGACCGTGGCGGGCTCCGGCCTCGATGAAGGCCCGCACGCTGGCCGGATCCACCGGTTCGGCGCCGTTGAGGGCAACCCGCAGCTTGGAGAGATCCAGGGTCTCCTTGGAGCGATTGAGCGCCCTGGTGGCGAGCACCCAGGAGAAGTTGGGGCCGGCGGTGGCCGTGCCGCCGTAGGCCGAGATCCACTCCATCCAGCGGGCCGGCGACCCGAGGAAATCCTGTGGAGCGCCGAGGACGAGCTCGAGGCCGGCGCTCATCGGAAGGATCAAGAACCCGACCAGCCCCATGTCGTGATACAGCGGCAGCCAGGAGACCATCACCTCGTCCTCCTCGGCCACCTCGGCGGCCTCGTGGATGGCGTCGAGATTGGCAGCGACGACGTTGTTGGGGAGTTGCACGCCCTTGGGTTCGCTCGTCGACCCGGACGTGAACTGGAGGACGAACATGTCGTCGCTGTGATAGTCGGGCCTGACGAAGTCATCGGGAACCGCAGGATCCTGCGCCAGCTCGGACAAGAGATAAGGGGGGGGATCGCCGTCCTCCACGGTCAGGAACGGCGCCAGATCGTCGTCGACCAGCACGCACTGGCTGTCGGCCAGCCGAATCCGGTTGCGGGTGGACACCGTGAAGTCGTCGAGCGACGCCAGCCGCATCGGCAACGGCAGGACGACGAGGGTCGCCCCGGCCAACCACACGGCCTGCATGGCGGTGACCAGCGCCGGTGTGGTCGGCCCGAGGACCGCCACATGGTCGCCGTGCTGTATCCCCCGCCGCTGGAGCGCAGCGGCCATGGCCCGGGCTTCGTCGTGTAGCTGTCCCCAGGTCTTGGTGATGGGCGTGTCGCCGGTCATGAAGGTGACGCTTGCGGTTCCCTTTGCGGCGTGCTCGATGCGGGTGACAATCGTGTCCACGACTGTTCTGACCAGCGCGGTTACCGGCGGGTTACAACAAATCGGGGGATGGAGGCTCGCCGGTCCGCCGGGGGACTGCCCACGAGCCGGCGAGCACCAGCCGGTCGTCGTTGCCTCCGCTGTTCAGCCGGGCGTGGCGGCCGCTCCGGTGGTCTTGAAGGGCGACCTGCGCGGCGCGCATCGCCGGACCGACGAGCACTGCGAAGAAGACCGTGCCGATGCCGGCGTCTCCCCCGAGGGCAACCCCGGCGACGAGCAGGCCGATCTCCAGCGCGCTGCGGACTCTCAGCGGATCGAACCCCCGGGCTGCGCCGGCCCGCATGAGCAGCTCGAACGCTCCACCGGTCAGCGCAGAATGAACGACGAGTGACACCCCTGCGACGATGCCCGATGCGCCGAGGACGAGGAAGGTGAGCCGCACGACCAGCGGCTCGGGATCCTTGATCAACTGGACGGCGATGTCCACGGTCGTTCCCGTCGTTGCGATGTACATGAGCGTCCAGATCCCGGGGCGCTGCCCGAGGGCCGCGGCGATGGTGAACAACACCGCCGACATCAACCAGATGGCCTGACCGAGGGTGACGCCGAGCCGGTCTCGCACGACCGACAGGAGCACGTCGTAGGGCGGCAGGCCGAGGCCGGCGTGGACGAACAGCGCCACGCCCAGTCCGATGAACGTGGTACCGAGGAACAACCCGACCAGTCGCTGACCGGTCGCCTTGGCGGCAGGTGCGTCGAGACGGTCGGCGGCGACCAGAACACCAGTGCGCGTACGACCGATCCCGAGACGAAGACCGGCCGACACGAACGCAGTGAGGGCATCGATGGCGCGCAGGAACGAGTTGTGCACGGCGACATTGTCGACGAGGGCGAGGTGAACTTGCGCGCACGCAGGCGGTCAGGTGTCACGCCCCGGCGACGGTAGGTTGGATGGGTGATCACCGATGTCACCGATCAGACGTTCCAGACCGAGGTGCTCGCCCGTTCCACCACCATGCCGGTGGTCGTCGACCTGTGGGCGTCCTGGTGCGGGCCGTGCAAGATGCTCACCCCCATCCTGGAGAAGGTGGTCGGCGAGCATGCCGGCAAAGTCGCCCTCGCCAAGGTCGACGTCGATGCCAACCCTCAGGTCGCCCAGGCGTTTCAGGTCCAGTCGATCCCGTCGGTCTTCGGAATCGTGGACCAGCAGGTAGCCGACCACTTCATGGGGGCCCAGCCCGAGCACGTCGTTCGCGAGTTCGTCCAGCGCCTGCTCCCCGCCGACAGCCCGGTGCAGGCATTGATCGAGGCCGGTGACGAGGTGTCGCTTCGACAGGCGCTCGAGGTGGAACCCGACAACGAAGAAGCGATCGCTGCGCTGGCGACGTTGCTGATCGACGCAGGCAAGATCGACGAAGCGCTGGAGTTCCTCGCTCGCGTGCCGGAGAACGATCACACCCGGCCGATCGCCGCCCGGGCCCGGGCCGCCGAGGCCGCCGGCGATGTCGGAGACGTCGAGGCCCGGCTCACATCGCTGCTTCCCAACGTCCGGGGTGATGACCAGGTCCGTCAGGAGTTCGTCGACCTTCTCGAGGTCCTCGGTCCAAACCATCCCAACACCGCCACCTGGCGCCGAAAGCTCTCGGCCCAGCTGTACTGACTCCGTCCCCGGCATCCCGCCGGTAGGATCAGCGACGGCGGTCGATGCGTCGACTGCCTTCGGCCTCGAGCCCTCGTCATCACCTCCCGCCCGGTGCGAGGGCTCATGCGACCAGGGAACGACAACGACCCGAATCTCGGCGACAAGGTCGACGAACTGCTGTACCGGTGGGATGAGCTCAGGCGCCGTCCGGTGGTGGTGGCCGTCGCGCTGGTGGGTGTTCTTGTTCTGGTGACCCTCGCCGTCTGGCTTCGTCGACTCGACGACGTGGCCCGGCCGGTGGACGGTGAGATCCCCCAGGTGGCATTGGAGCCGACTACCGCCACGACGGCGGCACCGTCCCCGTTGCTGGTGCACGTCGTCGGAGCCGTCCAATCGCCGGGCGTGTACGCGCTCCCGCCGGGCTCTCGGGTTCTCGATGCGGTCGACGCCGCCGGGGGAGCGACCGACGAGGGTCAGCCCAACCGACTCAATCTGGCCGCGTCTCTGATCGATGGCGAGCAGGTCCGTGTGCCGGTCGAGGGGGAACCGGTCGCCGGCCCCGCCCGGCCCGGCGGACCCTCGGGCCCCATCGACCTGAACTCGGCGACAGCAGCCGACCTCGAGACCCTCCCCGGGATCGGGCCGGCGACAGCGGCGGCCATCGTCGACCATCGAGAGGCGACCGGCCGGTTCGAGGAAGTCGCCGATCTTCTCGAGGTGCGCGGGATCGGCGAGGCCAAGCTCGCCGCCATCGCCGACCAGGTCGTCGTCCGATGAGCGATGTCGAGGCGCTCGCCCTCGGCGCCTGTGTATGGATCGGGGTGCTGCTGGCGATGCCGGTGTCGAGGTGGTTGGCGGTTCCGCTGGTCTGCCTGGCACTCGTGCTCCGCCGGCCACGCTGGCTGCTCGGTGCCTCCGTCATCGCCGGTTCGGCCTTCGGAGCGGCGGCCGACGACAGCTACCGGATACTCAAAGCGCAGACCTTCGACGGGATCGTCACGGCGGTTGGGCTGGCCGATGACAGCGCCTTCGGGAGCCGCATCGAGGTCCGGTTGCCGGACGGGCAGCGGGTCCTGATGTCGGTGGGCCGCTCGGCAGGGACCGTCGGTCCGGTCCGCGCCGGCCAACCGCTTTCGGTGAGCGGTTCCATCGGCCCGATCGAGGCTGCGCCGTGGCACCGGAGCCGGCACCTGGTCGGACGGCTGACGGCCCGGAGGGTTCAGCCGGTGGGGACGCCGCCGCTGTTGTGGAGGGTGGTCGGCGGAGCCCAGTCGCTGGTCGATCGAGGCGCCGGAGGGTTCGATGATGGACGCGCTGCCCTGTACCGGGGCCTGGTGACCGGCGACGATCGGGACCAGCGGGCCGGGCAGCGGGCAGTGTTTCGGGCGGTTGGTCTGAGTCACCTTCTCGCCGTCAGCGGCCAGAACGTCGCCTTCGTCCTGGTGCTCTCTCATCTGCTCGTACGCTTCGTCCCACGGCGGGGTCGGGTCGCGGCGGTCCTCGGGGTGCTCGCCATCTTTGCCCTCGTGACCCAACTCGAGCCGTCGGTACTGAGAGCGACGGTGACCGCCGGGATCGGGTATTGGGCCGTGGTGACCGGGCGAGCCCGATCTGGCG
>JBFGLT010000074.1:0-14873 GCA_041576015.1 Acidimicrobiales bacterium | reverse complement strand
CCTGGCCGACCAGCAGCCGCCGCTTGATGATTCCGTGGTCGAAGACGTCGAAGGCGACCTTTTCGTGCTTGTTCTTGAACGAGCTGGGCATCTCGAAGTCCAGGTGCTCAGCCAGGAACTCGAAGTAGCGGCCGTGCAGCGCCTCGACGTGGTAAGGGTCCACCGAGTTCTCCATGATCTGGAGCCAGTTGCACGGCAGAACCGAATGACCGATGTCGCGAACGCCCTCCATGACATAGGCCTCGTAGCGGGGCAGCTCGGGAGCCGGGCCGGGCCCGACGTACACCCAGAGAAGCCCGCCGAGATCCTGAGCGACCCCGGCGGCCACCCCGCATCGCTCCCGGAACTTCGGTGAGGAATCGGGCTCGGCGAGGATCTCGACGAGGGTGCCTTCGGGATCGAACTTCCATCCGTGGTACCCACAGCGGAGCCCGTCGTCCTCGACGATCCCATATGACAGCGAAGCACCGCGGTGGGGGCAGCGGTCGGCCATGATGCCATAGGTTCCGTCGGGCATGCGGAACACCGCCCAGTCCTCCCCAAGCAGGCGCTTCTTCTTGACCGGTAGCTCGTCGAGCTCCCGGGTCAGCGCGATCGGATACCAGTAGCGCCGGAGGAGCTCGCCCATTGGCGTCCCCGGGCCGACCTGGGTCAGTTCGTCGTTCTCTTCGGTGGTCAACAAGGCTGTGCTCCTCGGGTTACGACAGGATCTCGACCGTGCCAGCACTGCCGTCCACGCGGATCATCTGTCCATTCTCGATATTCGTGGTTCCAAAGCCGGTGCCGGTCACCGCCGGCACGCCGTACTCACGACAGACGATGGCGGCATGGCTCATCATTCCGCCGATGTCGGTGACGCAGGCCTTGATCTTGGGAAAGACGGGCGCCCAGCTCGGGGCGGTGATCGGTGCGACGAGGATCTCCCCGTCCCGGATCTCACCGATGTCGTCGGCGCTGAACACCAGGCGGGCCGGGCCTTCGACCACACCCGGTGAGGCCGACATGCCTTTGATCTTCCCGTCGTCGTCGCCGTCGGTGCCGAGCCAGCCCTGGACCGAGTCCGAGGTGATTCCCCAGAGCATGATCGTGAACGGTTCGGTGACGACCTCGGGCGGTTCACCGAGCGCCTTGGGGGCCTTCCACTGACGGAAGCTCTCCACGATCTCCTTGCGACGCTGGATCTTGGGTGGCCAGTAGCTCGGGCCGGCCGCCGGCACGTTGACCGCCCAGGCCGAGTACATGTCCCAGAGGACCTCGTCGACCTCGTCCCGCTTCATGTAGACGATGTCCTGGGGATCGTCGATGATCCTCTCCTTGGCGACGATGTCGCCGAGCTCGCGGAGCTTGCGCCAGAACACCGACATCGTCCAGTGCTCGATGTAGAAGTTGTGGTTCTCCACATAGGGGAACACGGTGCGGGCCAGGCCGATCTTCTCGCCGAAGACCTGCTTGTCCTCCTCGGTCTGCAGGAGGTCGGTGTACTCGTCGACGATCCGGTCCCGCTCGGCCCGGATCTCCTCGAGAGGCCGGGTGATGTCCTCGCCCGCCTCGAGCTTGGCGATGTAGTCCTTGATGAAGGCATAGGGGATCTCGGGGTAGTCGATCCAGGTCTTGTCGTAGTAGTAGAAGCCGGTACCCGAGCTGAAGTTGAACCAGGGGTCAGCTGCCTCGTTCCAGGCCTCCTGCCACTGCTGCCCGGCGTCGCCGGCGAGCTTCTCGTGGATGCCGGCCACGTCGTCCGGGGCGTCGAAGACCCTCGACAGACCGAGCTCGACGGCCAGCTTGGCGAGCTCTTTGAGCTTCTCGTTCGGTTTGAACAGATCGACCTCGACGCCCGAGACCATGCGGGCGATCGCCAGATCGGGGATGGTCGGCCAGGCCTGTTTGCAGAACCCGAAGTAGTCGAGGTAGGCGGCGTAGCCCAGGTTCAGGAATTCGAAGTGGTACTGCCAGATCCGCAGCGACAGGTCCTTGAACCGGTGATACTGCTCCTGGAGGTCCCAGCCCGAGCCGATGCCCCGTCCACTCGTGATGACGTCGAGCTCCTCCTTCTCGGGGAGGGGGGAGAAGTCGATGGCACTGATCTCGTCGATGTTCGCCTTGACCTTCACCAGCCACTTCTCATAGAGCTCGTTCCAGTTGGCGAAGTAGTGCCCGGCCCGTTCGACGAACTCCGGCACTCGGGACTCGATGCGTGCGCCGTCGTCGATGGTGACCGGCGAGAAGTACGGGTAGCCGTAGAGGACCCGGAAGTCGATGCCGTCGGCGGGCGGGATCCGGTAGTGCCTGGTATTGAACTGACTGAGCGAGGCGATGGCGTACTCGAGGTGGGTCGCGTCCCACGGGGTCATGGCCCCACCCCAGTGCATGGAGTCCTGGAACCAGAAGCGGTTCTCCTCGTACTCCCGGCGCCCTTCGCTGAAGAGCACCGAGTAGGTGTACATGTCCTCCCATCCGTCGATGTCACCGGCCGGCGGTTCCAGGTCGAACGGATTCGGAAAGCGTCCCTCGGTCATGGTTGTCAATTCCCCTTGGTTGGATGGTCGGTCAGGTGGTGTCGTGCATGGGTGACATCAGCGTCGACACGATCGAATGCATCGGGTCGGTCTTCTTGGCGATCGGCGTGACGGGCTTTTGCGACCAGACGGTCTCGGGGCGGCTCTGGAGGAGCACGATGTTGAACCCGTCGGGCAGATGGCGATCGAGCGCCCACTCGACGTCCTGGGGACAGCCGTAATGCTTCTCGGCTCGGCGGGCCAGCGCAGCCACGTTGCGGAGCTGATCGTCGGTCAGGCAGGGCTGGCGGCGCCGGTCGGGTTCGACTTCGACGGTGTGGACCTCACCGTCGTCGCCGAGGACGAGCTCGTGGTGCTTCTCGCTGATCGTGCGGCTCACGATCTCCTTGATGACCTTGTCGACCAGGAAGTTGTCGGGGGTGACTTCCCCGGACACCACCAGTTCCCCGAGACCCCAGGAGGCGTCGATGGCCACCTGGGACCGATCTCCGTTGGCCGGGTTGAGGGTGAAGGCCACCCCCGAGGCGATCGGGTCGACCATCTTCTGGACGCCGACCGACATCGAGATCGACTGGTGGAGGTATCCCATCTGGTGGCGGTAGGCGATGGCGCGGTCGGTGAACAGCGACGACCAGCACTGCTTGATGTGATCGAGCACGGCGGCGGTCCCCTTCACCCAGAGGTAGGTGTCCTGCTGTCCGGCGAAGGACGCGTCGGGGAGATCCTCGGCGGTGGCGCTGGACCGCACCGCCACCGGCAGGTCGGGAACGTCGCAGAAGTCGCAGAGCGCCCCGTAGCTGGCCGAGACCGCGTCGATCACCTGCTCGCTCATCGGTCGGGCCTCGATCAGGGCGCGAATCCGTCCACTGGTCTCCCGGTTTGCCTTCAGGTCGTCGTGATCGATGCTGCGAAGTTCGGCGTTGACGGCATCCCGGAGGTCCTGGTCGGCCCACAGTTGCTGGTAGGCGGCGATGGTGATGGCGAAACCCGGCGGGACCGGGAGATCGGCCATCATCAGCTCGCCGAGGCTGGCGTTCTTGCCGCCGACGAGATGCTTTTGAGCCGCGTCGTAGCGGTCGTACCAGACGATCAGTTCACTCATCACTCCCCCAACGGCGGCGACGCCTCCGAACGACTCGACCGTCGCGAAGGCGGCATCCCAGTCGACGACCGGACACTGTTTGCACACTGTTCATCTCCTCCCACCCTCGGGCGTCCACGTCTCGTCGACCGCCCACGGCGGCAGCCAGTCGATGTCGGGAACCCGAACGTCCTGGACCCGATTTCGATATCCGACCAGTGCGGTGCGCCGATCCTCCATCAGCTTCACCCGCACGTGCTCGGTGTTGTACGGCTCGCCCGGGTCATAGCCCATGGCGGCGACGGCGAAGGCTCGGATGCAACCCGAGTGGGTGGCGATGGCGAGCCGGGCGTTCGGGAACTCGTTGGAGAGCCGCAGGATTCCAGCCCAGAACCGACGAACGGTCATCGACGGCGGCTCGAAGTGCAACATCGGAATGGTGAGCCAATGCCGGATCGGATCCGAGCCACCCTGCTGGGTTCGCCAGAACCGATCCATTTCCACCAGCCAGAGAGGACGGTCGCCCACGTTGGTTCGCTCCAGCTCCTCCACCTGGGCGTAGTACTGCCGGAAGGCGGCGGTGACGTCCTTGAGCCCGTCCGGGGCGGCGAACTGGAAGTTCCGGAACTCGCCCATGGGCTCTGGCTCGATGATCTTGATGCTCTTCTCGTACTGCTCGAGCCCGTCGAGCAGGCCGCGATGGATCTGCTGGGCGGTTTCGCTGGCTCGGGCGGTGGCGGCGTGCCGGAAGACGATGGTCTCGCCGCTGCGGATCCGTTTGGCCAGAGTGTGGCCGTAGGTGTGGGCCTGCCAGGCGCCCTGGGGGGTGAGACCCGAGTCGGTGGAGTAGCCCTGGGTCTCGCCGTGGCGGATCAGGTAGACGTCGTTGAGCAGTGTCGGTTTGGCGGCGGGAGGCGGGGAAATCTCCTTGTTCCGATTGTCCTCGGTGAGAGACTGCTGCACGGCCAGCGGAGCCCGCTTCCAGAGCGGCTCGGCGGGGCGGACCGCCTCGCCCTCGGCCGCCTGCCGCTCTCGAAACCGGCGCAGATACAGGGGAGCGGTTCGGTCGTCGGACTCGGGTGGGTGGTCGTCGGCGTCGCCGGATCGCTGGCGGGCCGCCTCCCGTTCGAGATACCGGGCCAGGTACAGCGGAGCGTCCACCCGTGCGTTGGTCGGGCCGGCGGGAGGGGTGGGGGGTCGAGTGTGTTCGGCCATCGAGCGCTTCCTAGGAGTGCACGGTCATGAACGCCGGGTTGACCTGGCCCTGGTAGAAGAAGATGGCCCGGCCCATCTCCGCCTCGGTCCAGGTCGTGGGTTCGTCGTCGGGATCGAACCAGTACCCGCCGGTGTAGAGCTCGTTGCGGTTGCCGGCCGGATCGAAGAAGTAGAGACCACAGCCGCGGGTGGCTCCGTGGCGGGTCGGGCCGGCGTCGACGGTGACGCCGTGATAGGCGCAGGTGTCGGCACCCTGACGAAGATCGTTCCAGTCGTCGACCCAGAAGGCCACAGGGTGAAAGGCGCCGTTCGGCCCGGTGATGAAGGCGATGTCGTGGGTCGAGTGGCTGCGCTCGAGGAAGACGGCCAGCTGATGACCGTCGTCGGCGACGATCTGTTCGGTGAGCCGAAAGCCCAGCACTCCCTGGAAGAACTCGGCGATCCCGTCGACGTCCTCGCACATCAAGAAGACGTGGTCGATGCGGGGCGGATGCATGCCGGTGAGCTCGGCTGGGGCGATCGGCGGGTTCAGCAGCGGGAGGCCGTTGCCGACCTGTTCCATCCGGTGGACCAGGTCGATGGTGTGTCCGCTCGGGGCGACGAAGCGCACCACCTCGCCCGAACCGGGGCCGAGCTCGCCGGCCCGGTGACGGCTGGTCTCGGTGCCGGCGTCGTGAAGGGCCACCTCCATGAGATCGAGGGCGGCGACAGACTCCACCTTGAAGCCGAGCGATTCGATCCCGTAGGTCGGGGCAGAGACCAGGATCAAGCTGTGGTGCTGGTGTTCGTCCCAGCCTTTCAGGAACACCCGATCGCCGTCCCGGTCGGTCTCGATTAGGCCGACGACTTCGGTGTAGTAGGCGTGGGCGAGTTCGAGGTCGGGGACGCGGACCTCGCAGTGGGAGAGTCGAAGGATGCCGCTCATCAGGTGTGGACCGTCAGGAAACGGCCGTTGTCCTTGCCCTCGTAGTAGAAGATGGCCCGACCGAGGTTCTCCTCGGTCCAGGTGATGGTCGGGAAGTCCGGATCGGCGCGGTAGCCCCCTGTGAACACCTCGTTGCGCGTGCCCATTGGGTCGAAGAAGTAGATCGTGTTCCCGCGCGTGATCCCGTGCCGAGTGGGCCCGATGTCGACCGGGATGCCGTTGAACCCAAGCACGTCGGCGGCCCGCCGGACATGGTCCCAGTCGTCGAGCCAGAACGCCACGTGATGGAACCCGCCGTTCACACCCTGCACGAAGGCCACATCGTGGGGGCGGCCCGACCGCTGAAGGAAGGCGGCGATTTGGTGGCCGGCGCCGCTCAACACCTGTTCGGTCAGATGGAAGTCGAGCACCTCCTTGAAGAACCGGCTGACCTCACCGACCTCCTCGGCCAGCAACAGGGCGTGGTCGACCCGGGGCGGAGCGATGCCCCGCAGGCCGTCGGGGACCGGATTCGGGTTGAGCAGCGGCAACCGGCCTCCGACCTTGTGGACATCGTGAACCAACTCGATCTCATGGCCCGACGGGGCCTCGAATCGGATCGATTCGCCCTGGCCGACCTCCTCGCCGTCACCGACTCGGCTGACCGAGCAACCGGCCTGCTCCAGGCGGTGTTCGAGGACGTCGAGATCGTGGTCATGTTCCAGCTTGAAAGCCACTCGATCGACGCCGATGGTCGGCGAAAACCGGATGGCCAGGGAATGGTGATCACGTTCATCCCACGCCTTGAGAAAAAGTCGGTCCTCGGTGCGCTCGACCAGGTCGAGTCCGAGCACTTCGGTGTAGTAGGCGGCGGCGAGGTCGAGGTCCGGCGCGGTGATGTCGGCATGGCTCAGCCTCAGGATCCCCATGTGACCGACGTTACATCGAACGTTCCTCATGGTGGAAAGTCGTCCCGGAGAACGGGACGGCGACGTCGGCGTCGCGGTAACGTCGTTCGGTGTATGGGCCTGCAGTCGGTCACCAACGCAGTGCGAGTGCTCAAGGCCTTCTCGTCACAGACTCCCGAATGGGGTGTCACCGAGCTGGCCAACCACCTGGACCTCGGCAAGTCCTCCACACACCGCCTGTTGACCACCCTGAGTGCCGAGCGAATGCTCGATCAGAACCCGGTGACGGGCAAGTACCGACTTGGCCTCGCCGTGTTCGACCTCGCCGCTGCGGTGCCGCGGCACCTCGACCTGCACGAGGCGGTTCTGGCACCGATGACGGCACTACGGAACCAGACCGGTGAGACGGTGCAGGTGGCGGTCCTCGACGGTCGAGAGGTCGTGTACATCGAACGGCTCGACAGCCCGAACACGCTACGGATGTTCCTCGAGGTCGGCCGGCGCATTGCGGCCAACGCCACCGGCACGGGCAAGGCGCTGCTGGCCTTCCTGCCGGCCGAACGGCGCCGCCAGCTGCTCGACGGTTGGACGATGGAGCGCAGAACTGCCTCTACGATCACCGACCCGGTCGCTCTCGAACGTGAGCTCGGCGAGGTGCGACGGCGGGGCTACGCGACCAACCGGCACGAGGCCGAAGTCGGCGTCGTCAGCATCGCTGCTCCGATCCGTGACCGGTCCACCACCGTCGTGGCGGCGATCAGCGTGGCCGGGCCCTCCGACCGCATCGAATCGGCCGAGCTGGAGCTGGCCCAGCTCACCATGCAGACCGCGGCCGCCATCTCCCGGCGGCTCGGTTTCCGGACTGCGCCGTGAACGCCGTCCGGCTCGATGATCTGCCGCTCGGTCGGGCGACGGCGGTCGCCGACGGATCGGTGGTGGTTGTGCGGGGAGCGGACGACATCGTGTGTGCCTATGCGTCTCGCTGTCCACACGCCAACGAGTCGCTCGACGGCGCCCTCGTCTTCGGCGGGGTCATCGTGTGTCCCCACCACTTCTGGCGCTTCGACCTGGCCACCGGAGCGAACCGGTCGACCGGCCCCGGTTTGCACCCCGTAGCCGTGGAGGTCGACGCGGGGTCTGTCACCGTCGAGGTTCCGGATTCGGCGGCGCCGAGGTCGTTCCGGGACATCATGCTCGAGCATGCGCGGTCGTGGCGGCGAGGAGACTGAGCCCGACGTACGGGGCGGGCGGGGTGGACGCAGTGATTACTCCGCGAAGGCGATCAGACCGCCGCCGTCGAGCACCAGGGTCTGCCCGGTCACCCAACCCGACGCACTCGAGCACAGATAGAGCGCTGCGTTGGCGATGTCCTCGACTTCACCGAGACGTGCGAGCGGGTACCGCCGGGCGACGGCGTCGCCACGGTCCCCTTCCCACAGCATCCGCGCGAAATCGGTCTTGATCAGCCCGGGGGCCACGGCGTTGACGCGGACACCCGGCGCCAGTTCGGCGGCGAGTTGCCTGGTCGCATGGATCAAAGCCGCCTTGGTGACGTTGTAGACCGCCAGCGTTTCGCTCGTCGTGAGTCCACCGACCGACGCCACGTTGAGCACGACTCCCCCGTTCCGCTGCATTCCCGCGTTCCACGCCGCCTGGGTCCACAGGATGGGTGCGGTCAAGTTCACCTGGACGGTCTTGTTCCACCGGGGCAGGTCGGCCTCGATGAGGGGTCCGACGTATGGGTTGGTCGCTGCGTTGTTGACCAGGATGTCGATCGATCCGAACCGCTCGACGGTCTGGGCGACGACGTGCGGTGGCGCCTCTGAGTCCCCGACGTTGGCGGCCACCCAAGCACATCCGTCGCCGATCTCGGAGGCCGCCGCCTCCAGCTGATCGGCCTTGCGGCTGGTGATCATCACCTGGGCGCCGGCGCCGGCAAACGCGCCGGCGATCGCCTTGCCGATCCCCCGAGAGCCGCCGGTCACCAGCGCTGTCTTCCCCGTCAGCGAAAGCTCCATCGGGCGATCGTAATGGCCGGACCCCTAGCCGAAGAAGGCGAGGGCAGCGGCGGCGAGGAGTCGGACGCCGATCGGGATCACCCGTTCGTCCACGTCGAAGTGGCCGGCATGAAGATCGAGATGGGGCCCGGCACTACGAGGATCGTGGGTGCCGAGCCGGACGAATGCGGACCGCACCTGCTGGGTGTACCAGGCGAAGTCGTCGCCGCCCCAGCTCTGCTCGGCCTCGAGCACGTTGGTGGCGCCGAACTCCGCCACGGCGGCGCGCCGGACGAGTGACACGGTCGCCTCGTCGGCGATGACCGGCGGAACGCCCGAGGTGTACTCGAGCGAGTACCGGGTGCCCGTCCGGTCGAGGAGCCCGGCTAGCGATGCGTCGACGATCTTTGGCAGCTCCCGCCACAGCTCCGTAGATGGCGTGCGTATCGACGCCCGGATCGCGCACGTGGACGGGATCACGTTGCCGGCGTCCCCGGCCCGGATGGAACCGAACACCACCTTGACCTGATCGGGGTCGCCGAGAGCTTCCTTCACCCGGCCGGGCAATTGGTCGACCACGCGGGCGGCGATCGTGATCAGATCGACCGTCTCCTCAGGGCGGGCGGTGTGCCCCCCGGGGCCGGCCAGCCAAATCTGGGCCATGTCGCCCGCCGAGGTGATCGGCCCTGAACGGAGACCCACCGTGCCGACGTCCATCTTGGGCATGCAGTGAATCCCGACGATGCCACCGACGCCGTCCAGTCCGCCGTCGGCGATCACGTCGACGGCGCCTCCCGGCACGCGCTCCTCGGCAGGCTGGAAGATGAAACGCAGTCCGCCGGCCAGCTCGTCGACATGATGGGCAAAGTACAGAGCGACGCCGAGCACGATGGCGGTGTGCACGTCGTGACCACAGGCATGGGCGACCCCGGGCACCTGGCTGCGGTAGGGAGTTTCGGTCTCGTCCTGCATCGCCAGAGCGTCGAGGTCGGCGCGGAACGCAAGCAGCGGACCGGCGGTGCCGGGGGGTCGGAGATCACAAACGATCCCGGTCTCGTTGGTCAAGATCCGGGGTTGCAACCCGGCGATCCGAAGGCGCTCGGCCACGAGCTCGGTGGTGGCTTTCTCCTCGCCGCTGAGTTCGGGGTGCGCGTGGATGTTGCGGCGAATTGCGATGAGACCCTCGGTGTGTTCACCGAGCCAGGCGGCGAGGGACGGGGGTGTGGGTCGACCGGGCGCAGTCATGGTGCTCGAAGTCGGTCGGCGGTGAGCTCGTCGACTAGGTGATGCACAACATCGAGGAGGGTACCGCCCTCCTCGATCAGCCGGCGCTGCCGGGTGGTACCGGTGCCGGTCTCGGCGATCTGGCAGATCTCGTCGAGTTCGCGCTCTGTGCCCAGAGCGCGTGCGGTCGGTGTGAGCTCCTCCACCAGCTCGTGCACGAGCTCCCGGATCGGACGCCGCTGGGGTTTCTCGTCACCGGGACCCTCGACGATGAGGCTGCCGTCCATGCCGTAGCGGCCGGCGAGCCACCGGTTCTCGCGCACCGTCCACTCGCGAGGTGGCGGCGGCAACACACCGGCGTCGATCCGATCGTTGCACCACTGCACGAGCGTCTGCGCCAGGCCGGCGAGGGCGGTCGCCTCCCGCAAGGTCGGCGTTGCATCGCACATGCGGAACTCGATCGTGCCGAAGTCGGGGTGGGGCCGGATGTCCCACCACACCTCGCGGATCGAGCTGATGCATTCGGAGTCGAGGAGGGTCGACATGAACATCTCGAAGTCGACCCAGTCGTGGAGCTGGGGCGGAAGCCCAGCCGTCGGGAGCGATTCGAACACCTTGGACCGCGCCGACGCCAGACCCGAGTCCTCTCCTTCGAAATACGGGCTCGAGGAAGACAGGGCGAGGAACAACGGCAGTTGGCGACGGACTTCGTTGATGATCTCGATCGCTCGCTGGCCGTCGGAAACCCCGACATGGACGTGCATCCCGCAGATCAGCAGGCGGCGAGCGGGCCACTGCATCGCCTCGATCAGCTCGTGGTACCGGGGGCTGGGGCTGACGTCCTGGTCGCGAGCGATTCCGAAGGGGTGGGTGCCGGCGCTCAGCAGCCGCAGTCCCTGCGGCTCGGCAACGGCACGCAGTTCGTCGAGGGTGGCCTCGAGGTCAGCCCACGCCTGACTCGGCGTCTCGCACACTCCCGTGATCAGCTCGATGGTGCTCTGGAACAACTCGTGCTTGGCCTTGGGGTGCTCGCCCTCGGGGTGGCCCCGGCCCATGACCTCGAGGAGCTCGTTGGCGGCGGAGACGAGATCCCCGGTCTCGGCGTCGACGACGTGCAGTTCCAGTTCGACGCCGACGGTCGGGCGGTCGTTCCTGGTGAACTCGATGGGCATGAGGCCCCCTTCCAAACGCCTCCAGTGTCTCACGCGCGACGACGATCTGCTGTGCCCGACCGGGCGGCCGGCCGAGGTTGGGACCAAAGTCCCGGAGGATTCCGGGGCCATTCAATCCGCTGCGTTGGCAGCCCGGTCCAGCCGACCCCCAGTGGTCGGCAGGCCGGCCAGAAGGGCGGTCGAGAGCACCGAGGCGGCGAAGCAGGCGAAGATGGCCGGCCGGTAGGAGCCGGCGGTGTCGATGAGCCAGCCCGCCGCCGGCGGGCCCAACAGACCGCCGAGGCCGGGCGCGGTGTAGAGCAACCCGAGTATGGATCCGAGACCGGCCACGCCCATCCGGTCCGAGATGACGATCGGACTGAGCGCGACGAACCCGCCGTAGCCGGTCCCGAGCACGAGCACGAAGGCGAGCAGCGCAATGTAGGATCCGCCGGCGACCAGCCAGACCAGGAAGCTGGCAGCATGGACGCCGAAGCAGGCGCGGTACAGGCGGAACGATCCGAGCCGGCCGACGAGGATGCCGAACCCGACCCGCGAGACGACGCTGGCGCCCCCGAGCGCACCCACCAGCACCGCCGCCTGGACGGCCCCGACACCCTGCTCCTTGGCGTACTGCCCGACGAAAACGAACGGCACGAACAGCGCCAGACCGAGGGCCAGAGCTGACAGGTGAATGCGACGAAAGACCGGGCTGGCGAGGGCATCACGGAACCGGGACGGCTGCGGGACACCCTGGCGCGGCGGCCGGTCCACCAGCGGCACGCAAGCGAGAAGGGCGAGCGCTCCGCCGACACCGAAAACGACGTAGGTGTCGCGCCACCCGTAGCGATCGATCATGGAGGCTGCGAGCGGCGACATGACCATCGTCCCGACACCGATACCGGCGACCGCGACACCGACCGCCAGGGCACGATGCCGGACGAACCAGCCGCCGACCGTCGCCACCATCGGCACGTAGCCACAGGCGGCGGCCAGGCCGACACCGGCGCCATACGTCACGTAGCCGGCGGCGATCGAGTGAACGCGACTGGTCGACACGAGACCGACGAGGATGGCCACCGCCCCGATGGACAGCACGACACGCGGCCCGAAGCGATCGGTCAAGCGGCCGGTGATGAGACTGAGCCAGAAGAACGAGAACGTGGTGACACCGAAGACCAACGCCGTCGCTCCGGCGTCGGACCCGAACTCCGTGCTCATCGCCTCGAAGAAGGCGCCGAAGCTGTAGGCGGTTCCCAGCGTGACCGCCGATGACACGAAGGACGCGACGACCGTCAGCCAGGCCCGCGGTGAGTCGACGGTCCAACGATCCGGCATGACCGCGACCGTAGCGATGCGAACGCCTGTGTCGGCTCTGGCTCAGTCGATGGAGCGGGCGAACTCGCCGGCGGTCGACACACCCGACCAGCGCCGTACCTCGGCATCGAGATCGAGCGCTTCGACATTCGCCTGCCGGTCGTACTCACCCCAGTCGGCTCGGGGCAGCATCCACATGATCTCGAACTCGATGCCGTCGGGGTCTTTGGCATACAGGCTCTTGGTCGCCCCGTGGCTCGAGGAACCGGCCAGCGCTCCGAGGTCGGCGAGCGTCTGGCGGGCGGCGACGAGCTCATCGATCGTGTCGAGCTGCCAAGCCAGGTGATAGAGCCCTGGGGGCCGGCCGGCGACCTGCCCCTTCGACCCCACCTGGAAAAGACCGAGATCGTGATGGTTCACGCCGCGCCGAAGTCGCAGGAAGGCGGCCTGGCCGGGATACTCACTGACGACTTCGAAGTCGAGCGCAGCCGTCCAGAACTCGACCGAGCGACCCAGGTCGCTCACGTACAGAACGGCGTGGTTGAGGCGTCGAGCGGGAATTGCAGTCATGCTTGCCGCAACACCGCTGGCCGGCCTCCTGTTCCCGGTGCGGAGCGACGCCCTACCGGGTGAGGTCGAGGGCGACGTCGACGATCATGTCCTCCTGGCCGCCGACCATGCGGCGCTTGCCGAGCTCGAGCAGGATCGTGCGGGTGTCGAGCCCGTAGATCTCGGCCGCCTTCTCAGCGTGGCGGAGAAAGCTCGAGTACACCCCGGCGTAACCGAGGCTCAGGGTCTCTCGGTCGACGCGAACCGGACGGTCCTGCAACGGCCGGACGAGGTCCTCGGCGGCGTCCATCAAGGCGTTGACGTCGCACCGGTGCCGCCACCCTTCGAGGTTGGCGACGGCGACGAAGGCCTCGAGTGGGCAGTTGCCCGCCCCGGCCCCCATCCCGGCCAAGGAGGCGTCGACCCGGTAGCAGCCTTCCTCGACGGCGACCACGCTGTTGGCCACCCCGAAAGTGAGGTTGTGATGGGCATGGATGCCGATCTGGGTCTCGGGGTTCAACACCTCGCGGTAGGCGCGCATGCGGTCGCGTACGCCGCCCATCGTCAGTCGTCCACCCGAGTCGGTGATGTAGACGCAGTGGGCGCCGGCCGACTCCATCCGCTTCGCCTGCTGGGCCAGCGGCCCGGGTTCGTTCATGTGGCTCATCATCAAGAATCCGGCGACGTCCATGTCGAGCTCGCGCGCCTTGGCGATGTGCTGGTCGGCGATGTCGGCCTCGGTGCAGTGGGTGGCGATCCTGATGCTCCGCACACCCAGGTCGTAGGCTCGCTCGAGGTCCTCGATCGTGCCGATCCCGGGGAGCAGCAGGGTGGTGAGAACCGCCCGCTGCAGAACGTCGGCCGCCTCCTCCAGCCATTCCCAGTCGGTGTGGGCACCGAATCCGTAGTTGAACGACGACCCGGCCAGGCCATCGCCGTGAGCCACCTCGACGGCGTCAACGCCGGCATCGTCGAGGGCCCGGCAGATGGCCCGGACATGATCGATCCCATACCGGTGGCGGATGGCGTGCATCCCGTCCCGTAGCGTCACGTCCTGGATGTAGACGTCGACCTCGTCGCTCATGCCGCCACCCCCGACGCGATCTGTTCAGCGGTCCGGATGGCCGCCGAGGTCATGATGTCGAGGTTCCCGGCGTAGGGCGGAAGGTAGTGACCGGCTCCCTCGACTTCGAGAAAGACACCGACCTTCCAGCCCGTGAACTTGCGGTCCATCTCCGGAATGCGAACGGCGTTCGACCCCTCGAGCGACTCGAACTGGACCGGCTGTTTCAGGCGATAGCCGGGAACGTACTCGCCGACGGTCTCGACCATCGTGGTGATCGACGCCTCGATCGCCTCCGGCTCCCCTGACTCGACGAGGCAGAAGACCGTGTTGCGCATGATCAGCGGTGGCTCGGCGGGGTTGAGGACGATGATCGCCTTGCCCCGCTGGGCCCCGCCGACCACCTCGATGGCCTTGGCGGTCGTCGCGGTGAACTCGTCGATGTTGGCCCGGGTGCCCGGTCCGGCCGACCGGGACGAGATCGAGCTGACGATCTCGCCATAGGCGACCGGTGCCACCCGGTGGACGGCGTGCACGATCGGCACGGTCGCCTGCCCCCCACAGGTGACCATGTTGATGTTTGGTTCAGCGAGGTGGTCGTGCAGGTTGACCGGCGGGATCACGTAGGGGCCGATTGCGGCCGGCGTGAGGTCGAGGATCCGCTTGCCGAGCCGGCGAAGGATCCGATCGTGGTGTGCATGAGCTGCGGCTGAGGTGGCGTCGAAGACCAGTTCGACCTCGCTGAACTCGTCCATCGCCACCAGCCCGTCGATCCCGTCAGAGGTCGTGGCCACCTTGAGCCGCTCGGCCCGCGCCAGACCGTCGGAGTCGGGGTCGATTCCCACCATGGCGATGACATCCACCGCCTGGGAGCTGCGCCGGCTCTTGATGAGCAGATCGGTGCTGATGTTGCCCGACCCGATGACGGCGGTCTTGATCGTCATGGTT
>JBFGLT010000073.1:0-14896 GCA_041576015.1 Acidimicrobiales bacterium | reverse complement strand
TCGCTCGATCTCGACGGGGCCAAGCGGCTGGCGCAGTACCTCGTGGAGCACGGAAACGACGGAGTCATCGTCGCCGGCACGACCGGAGAGTCGGCCACCTTGACCCATCGGGAGCAGTACGACCTCATCGCCGCCGTTCGAGAGGCGATTCCCGATCATGTCGTCGTCGCCGGAGCCGGCAGCAACAACACTGCGACCGCCTTGGAGCACACCGAACGTTGCAGTGCCCTCGGTGCCGACGGCCTGCTCCACGTGACCCCGTACTACAACCGGCCCTCGCAAGAGGGTCTGCGCCGCCACTTCACCATGGTCGCCGAGTCGACCGACCTTCCGATCATCCTGTATGACATCCCGGGCCGAACCGGCCGCAAGATCAGCACCGATCTGCTCCTCGATCTGTTCGAGATCCCCAACATCGTCGGGCTCAAGGACGCCGCCGGTGATCCGGCCGAAACCGCCGATCTCCTGCGTCGGGCCGATGCGTCGGGTCTCGACGTGGCCGTGTACTCCGGCGACGATTCGCTGACGCTGCCCCTGCTGGCGGTGGGCGCGATCGGGGTGATCGGCGTGGCCACCCACTGGTGCGGAGCCGAGATGGCGGAGATGATCGCCGCCTTCGGCAAGGGCGACATCGAGCTCGCCCGGCGCCTCAATGCCAAGATGCTCCCCTCGTTCCACTACGAGACCGGCGATCTCGCCCCCAATCCGGTCCCCACCAAGGTCATGATGAACGTCCTCGGTGTCGGTGTTGGCGACTGCCGTCCGCCGATGGGTCCGGCCCCCCATGGGCTGGACCAGGCGGCTCGTGACCTACTCTCGGCACTCGACCGCTGATCCAATGACCGCCGGCACCGGCCGGGAGAGGACAACTTCCATGGCTCAACCCGTACGCGTCGTCTTCCTCGGCGGACTCGGCGACATCGGCCGAAACTGCGCCGCCGTCGAGGTCGACGGTCGCATCATGCTCATCGACTGCGGGCTGATGTTCCCGGACAACGACATGGCCGGCGTCGACCTCGTGCTCCCCGACTTCACCTACCTGAGGGAGAACGCCCACCGCGTCGAGGGTGTCGTCGCCACCCACGGCCACGAGGACCACATCGGGGCCCTCGGCTGGTTGCTCGACGAGATGCCGTTGAAGATCGTCGGGTCACCGCTGACCATCGGGCTGGCCCGCAACCGGATCGAGGAGCGAGGCAACGTCGACCGGGCCACCTTCATCGAGGTCAACGACGGTGACCGCATCAAGGTGGGGCCCTTCGACATGGAGTTCTTCCCCGTCACCCACTCGGTCCCGCACGGCTTCGCCACCGCTTTTCACACGCCGCAGGGTGTCGTGCTCCACTCGGGCGACTTCAAGCTCGACATGACCCCCGTCGATGGCCGGCTCACTGACCTGGCCGGCATCGGTCACCTGGCGACAGACGACGGCATCCGTCTGTTCCTGTGCGACTCCACCAACGCCCAGGAGTCCGGGTTCAGCGACTCGGAGACGAGCATCGGCCAGAACCTCAGTGACATCATCCGAGCCCGTACCGGCCGGCGGATCATCGTCGCCTGCTTCGCCTCCCACATCCACCGCGTGCAGCAGGTGGCCGATGCCGCCATCGAAGCGGACCGGACCATCTTGACGATGGGGCGGTCGATGAACAAGAACGTGGCGCTGGCTCGCAGCATGGGACTCTTGAACATCCCCGACGACCGGATCGCCAAGATCGAGGATCTCGATCGCTTTGCCGACGGCGAGGTGTGCGTGATCTCCACCGGCTCCCAGGGCGAACCGATGTCGGCGCTCGCCCGCATGTCGACCGGGGACAACAAGTTCCTTCGCATCAGGGAGAACGACTGTGTGATCCTGTCGTCCCACGCCATACCGGGCAACGAGAGCAGCGTGGCCGCCGTCACCGAAGGCCTCATCCGACGAGGCGCCGAGATCATCGACTCGCACACCCACCGGGTCCACGCGACCGGCCACGCAAAAAGCGAGGAGCTCAAGGTCATGCACTCGATCGCCCGACCTGAGTGGTTCGTCCCCGTCCACGGCGAGTATCGGCACATGATCGAGCACGCACGGCTGGCGGCCAAGGTCGGTCTGGATCCCGAACGGATTCTCGTGTGCTCCGACGGTGACACGGTGATCGTGTCCGATTCAGGGGTCCGGCGAGGAGAGTCGGTTCCGGCTGACTACGTCTATGTTCACGGCAGCGTCGGCGACCTCGGCGAGGGCGTGCTGGACGAACGGCGGGTCCTGGGGACCGGCGGGTTCGTGTCGGCGATCGTCGCGTTGCGCATCCAGGGCCCGAACGCCGAACTGGTCGGATCGCCCCAGGTCATCTCCCGGGGGTGGGTGTCGGGGCCCGATGGGGAGCAAATCCACAAAGACGCCGTGCGTTCGGTGAGCGACGCCGTCGAGGATGCCCTGGCCAAGGGCAGCCGCAACCGATCCGAGCTCGAACGGGTCGTCCGGCGGACGCTCGGGAGGTTCGTGTCCAATCGCACCCGGCTCCGCCCGGCGATCGTTCCCGTCGTGGTCGGTGCTCACGAGTAGCGACGCCGCTCACGAATAGCCCGGCGATGCCGCTGTTGCTCGCAGGGCAGCCACTACTGTCGTTGGCACTGTGGCCACCACGAATCGAAACCGACGCTCGCAGCGTTCATCGACCGCTACCCGTGGCAAGACGGGGCCGCGTTCGACGCAGCGTCCACGCAAGAAGACGACCGCCCAGGCGACGAACGACCGGGAGGTGCAGGGCCTCCTGCTGATCGCCCTCGGTGTCTTGCTGGCGCTGGCGCTCTACACCGGCACGACCGGGCTCGTGGGGGAGATCCTGGCCGACGGGATCGGCTGGCTGGTCGGACGGGCCCGCTACGTGACCCCGCCGCTGGTGCTGTGGGCCGGGTGGCATCGGCTCCGGACCGCCCCCCGGCCCCGCCGGCGGTCGCGTACGCGTCGAACCCGCCGCTTCGAGCCGGCTGAGCTGGTTGCCTACGGCTTGCTCGGCGTGGCCGGCTTCTCGATCCTCGATCTGACCGGTGGCCGGCCCTGGAATGGCTCGAGCGTCGAGGAACTGTCCGGCGCCGGCGGCCAGATCGGTGTTCGCATCGGCGGGACGCTCGAGGCCGTGCTCGGTCACTGGGGCCACATCCTGATCACGGTCACCTTGGTGCTGGTCGCTGCGACCATCCTCACCAGCATCAGCGCCGGTTGGGTGCTCGATGCGCTCGTGGACCGCGGCCGGCGAGTGGCCTCCTATGCCGCCGACCTGGTGAAGGGCATCTCGCTCGACCCGGCCCGGCTCGGGTGGAACAGCGGGGAGGGTCGGCCGCCACTGCCGGTGCAGGACGAGGATGATCCCCTCTTCGACGACATCGAGATCACCGGCCCCGACGGCCCGATCGCCGCCCGCCAGGGCGCCGAAGCCGAGCACCCCGGGGAGCGCTACATCGACCTACGAACCGAAGCCGCCGAGTTCGAGACAGCCGGCCGCGACACCGACATCGACACCGACATCGACACCGCTTCGGAGGCCGGTGCGCCACCGATTGAACCGATGGCGGACATCGACGAGCCCGAGGTCAGCGTCACCCGGTTCGAACCGGTTCCGCCGCCGCCGGCCGAGTCAATGATCGCCGCCCCCCAACCCGAGGGAGGGGAGTGGCGACTCCCGTCGATCGGGATCCTCGATCGGTCCGAAACCCAGGACGTGGACGAGGCCGAGGTGCGCGATCGGGGCAAACGACTCGAACGCACCTTGCGGGAACACGGCGTGGAGACGCGCCTGATCGGCGTGAGGGTCGGGCCGACCATCTCGATGTTCGAATACGAGCTCGCCCCACGCGTCAAGGTGTCGCGAGTGACCAGCCTGAAGCAGGACATCGCCTATGCGATGGCCACACCCGATGTGCGGATTCTCGCACCCATCCCCGGCAAGCAGGCGATCGGCGTCGAGGTCCCCAACGTCCACCGCGCCCTCGTCACCGTCGGTGACCTCCTCGCTTCCGAGGAGGCGGCCGCCTCCACCCACGCCCTCGAGGTCGGCTTGGGTCGAGACATCACCGGCCGGACCATCATGATCAACCTCGCTCGCATGCCGCATCTCCTCGTGGCCGGCCAGACCGGCTCGGGCAAGTCGAGTTGCATCAACACCATGCTCACCAGCATTCTGATGCGCTCCACGCCCGACCAGGTGCGCATGATCCTGGTCGACCCCAAGCGCGTCGAGCTGACCCAGTACGAAGGGTTGCCCCACCTCCTGAGCGACGTCGTGACCGACCCCAAGAAGGCCGCCAACGCCCTCAACTGGGCCGTACGGGAGATGGAACGCCGCTACGACGTCCTCCAGGAGGTCGGGGTACGCGACATCAACGGCTACAACCAGGCCGTCGAGGACGGCCGTTTGGCGCCGCGGGTGTTGCCCGACGGATCGCTGGGCGACTACGAACCGCTCTCGTTGATTCTCATCGTGCTCGACGAGCTGGCCGACCTGATGATGGTGGCCGGCAAGGAGGTCGAGGAAGCGATCGTCCGGATCGCCCAGAAGGCACGGGCGGTCGGGATTCACCTGATCATCGCCACCCAGCGACCCTCGACCAACGTCATCACCGGACTGATCAAGGCCAACGTTCCGGCCCGGCTGGCCTTCGCCGTCAGCAGCCTCACCGACTCGCGGGTGATCCTCGACACGGGGGGAGCCGAGAACCTCGTCGGCCGCGGCGACGGGCTGATCAACGACGGCACGACCAGCGAGCCGACGCGCTTCCAGGGTGCATGGGTCACCGAGCAGGAGGTCTCCGAGCTCGTCGATTTCTGGCGGCACCAGGCCCCGAATGTCGAGTTCGATCCGCGCGTCCAGGGCGACGACGCCGACTTCGCCGCCGCCGGCCTGCCCGGTGGGACGACCGGCGACGCCGAGGACGACGAGCTGTTGCTCGCCGCCATGGAGATCGTCGTCTCGAGTCAGCGAGCCAGCGTGTCGGACTTCCAGCGCAAGCTGCGGGTCGGGTTCGCACGGGCCGGGCGCCTCATGGACGAACTCGAGGAGCGGGGCATCGTGGGCCCGAACGTCGGTTCCAAGGTCAGGGACGTGCTGGTCACCCCGGTCGATCTCGACCAGCTGCGGGCGACTCGGCCGGCGCCTCCGCCCCAGCAACAACAACTGCTGCAGCCGCCGGTGTCCGAGCGACCAGGAGCGTCGACCCTCTCGAGCATCCCGAACCCGTCTGCACGGGCCGGCGGTGACCAGCGGGACGGCCGACCGAGCGATCAACTCAGCGACGAAGCCCAGCTGCGGTCCAAGGCGCTCCCGCGCCCCCTGACCGAGGACGAGCGCCGTGCCCGTCCCGATGGCGAGGCCACCGAACCGGTCTCCGGATCCGACGACACCGATCCGCCGGATGCCCCACGGGACCGGATCGACCACGCCGCCGAACTGGTCATCAACAGCCAGCTCGGGTCCGTGCCGATGCTCCAGCGCAAACTCCGGGTCGATCTGGCCGAGGCCGAACGGGTCATGAACGAGCTCGAGAAACGGGGAATCGTGGGGCCCGCCCACGGCGTGCGTGCCCGCGAGGTGCTCCTGAAGCCCGAGGACCGGGCGGCGGACTCCGAGCCACCGCCCACCACCGTCACCTCGCCCGACGATGCCACCGAGGAGCTGGACCTCACCGGTCCGACCGAGCCGGAGACCGTGGGCAGCGACGAGGCGGAATCCGGCGGACCGGACGGTGACCTCGTGGATCTCGGCGAGCCTGAGGCTGAGCCCGACATCGTCGACGACGTCGACGAACCCGAGGGCGAGGACGGACTTGACGGAGAGCTCGACCCGGCGCTGGCGCCGCCCCCGGGCTATCCGAGACCCCGTCCGTGATCCTCGGCCTGGTCCTGTCGGTCGCCGGCATCGTCCTTCTCGCCTACGCAGCCGACGCGTTCGTCGAAGGCGCAGCTCGCCTGGCGGTCATCCTTCGGGTCACCCCGATCGTGATCGGCGCCGTGATCATCGGCTTCGGCACGAGTGCCCCCGAGATGCTGGTCTCGGCTGTCGCCGCCCGAAACGGCGATGTCGACCTCGGCATCGGCAACGTGATCGGGTCCAACACCGCCAACCTGAGCCTCATCCTCGGTTCGGCGGCCCTTCTCGTTCCGATCGCGGTGGCGCAGGACGTCATCAAGCGGGAGGCGATCATGGCGACCGGCGGCGCCGTGCTGTTCGCCCTGGCGGTCCAGGGGGGCATCTCGACGTGGGAGGGAATCGCACTGTTCGTCCTGCTCGTCGCCGCCCTGACCTGGGTGATCCGCTCCGGTGACGCATCCCACCTCGACGAGGTCGTCGACGGCGATCACGTCGATCCCCTGATCGAATCGATTCGAACGCTCGTCGGATTGATCGGGACCGTCGCCGGCGCGTGGGTCCTCGTCGAGGGGGCGACGACGCTGGCCGACGAACTGGGGTTCAACGACGGGTTCGTCGGCGTGACCCTGGTAGCGGTGGGTACCTCGCTCCCCGAACTGGTCACCACGGTCGCCGCCGCCCGGCAACGGGCGACCGAGCTCATCGTCGGGAACCTTCTGGGGTCAAACCTGTTCAACTCGCTGGCGGTCGGCGCGGTGGTCGGCGTCATCGGTGCCGGAGAGATCGAGGATCCGTCGCTCGCCACCCTCGACACCGGTTTCATGCTCGTCGTGTGCATCGGGGCCTTTGCCGCCATGTGGAGCCGCGCGATCTTCACACGCGTCGAAGGGTCCGTGCTGCTGGTCGTGTTCTTCGTCTTCCTGGGGGCCGCCTACCTCAGCGAGACCACCGACCCGGTCGAGATCGGAGCATCGGTCGCCGCCCATTGGCCCTAGTCGACCCGGGAACATCGCCCACGCGAACTTGTGAAGTCGATGCCCGTTTGCGCCGATAGGACCACCGATGCATCAGGTCCTGTCGCGGCGCCGGCCGTCCACCCCGCAATCGGGCTACGTGATGGCCACGACCGCCCTCTTGCTGTTGCCGTTGATGGTGTTCGCCGCCTTCGCCGTCGACGTCGGAGCCTGGTATGCGGAGGCCGATCAGGCCCAGCGGGCCGCCGACGCGGCCGCCCTCGCCGCTGTCGTCGAGTTGCCCAAGTTGAACAAGGCGGAGACCGTCGCCCTCGAGATCGTTCAGAAGAACGGCTTCGACGACGCGATCCTGGTGGCGAGCGGCGCGCCGTTCGACACCACCGAGACCAGGCCACAGGTTCGCGTCGACAAGCTAAACGACCAGTCGCTGCGCGTCCACGTCCAGACCAAGGGCGACTCCTACTTCGGAAAGGTGGTGCTCGACGACATCGACATCGAGCGCTACGCAGGCGCCGAGTACAACCTGCCGGTTCCGATGGGCTCACCTCAGAACATCCTCGGCTACCCCGTCGCCGCCAAGATCCACGACGGGGCCGTCGTGAGCGCGTCCTATGGAGGGCTCGAGGACTGCGACGACATCGTCGCAGGTTTCGCGGCAGGTCGAATCTGTGCCTCGGGCAACACCCTCACCCTCCACGGGTTCTGCCAGAGCTCCCACACCGGGGACCTCCGCAGCGGCGGGTTCGTCGCCGGTCCGAACATCGACGCCTGGGGTTGCACGATCGACGTACCCGACGGCGTTGGGTCCTACAGCGCCGGCCGTGACTTTGTGTCTCCGCCGGCTTCGGCTGGGGTCATCGAGTTCCCCACCCACGATCCCGACGGGTACTACTACGTCGTGGAGGTGCCGGCGGCTGCCGCCTACACCCCCGAGCTGTGGGTGTTCGACGCCCCCTTCTGCACGAACGATGTCGTCAGCGGTGGTGACACCCTCTACTGGGGCGGCGAAGGGGCCAGCAACGCAACGGGCAATCGGATGCAGTTCCGGGCCTGGGACATGAGTCTCACACCGCTCGACGAGTCCGAGCTGGCCGGGCCACCGCAAATGACCTGGTCGGTGCCGTCGGCCGATCTCGGGCTGTGCAAGCGGTGGATGAACACCGGCATCACGTTCACCCGCAACGCGGCTCTCGGTCCGACCGAGCCACAACGGTGGTACGTCCAGGTGCGGAACGATCCCGCGTTCCGTGGCGGGTGGGCCAAGGGGCTCGGGTTCTTCTCCCTCCAGGTCCGGATGGGTGGTGCCGAAACGGTCTGCGACGCCCGGTCGACGCCGACGTGTCCGCGTCTGTACGCCCGTGATTCACTGCCCATCCGCGCCGTCGTGCGGAAAGACGGATCGGGCAACAACCTGCCGACGACCTTCTACCTCGCCCAGCTCGACGAGAACGTCCACCAGGGCAAGACGCTGGAGGTGACGATGTACGACATCGGTGAGCGCATGGAGTACGTCCGCTTCCTCGATCCCGGAGGCAACCCGCTCGACTTCACCTGGGACATCATCGACGGCGGTCCGGTGAACATGATCTCATCCGACCCACCACCGTGGCCCTCCGAGGAGGTGGCCGGGCCGAGCTGCGGGGCGGCGAGTGGCGCCAACACGAATCCCTGCCTCAACGTGTGGCCGACGGTGGGCGGCTATCGCTATGCCGCCTGGGGATCGGGTGGCCCGGCCGCCTACCGGTTCCAAGGCCGGCAGCTCCGGGTGATGATCCCGCTCGACACCAACGTGACCGACTGGGACATGACCGGGCCCGGTGAAGGTTGGTTCACCGTCGAGTACGTCACGTCCGACGTCGCTGTCGACACGACGACCTGGGGTGTCCGCGTGATCGGCGATCCGGTCAGACTCACCGAGTAGACCCGCCCTCGACCGCCCGGACAGCGTACCCTCGTCACTGTGAGCCGTTCGTTCTGGGTGGAGACCCTCGGGTGTCCGAAGAACCAGGTGGATTCGGAGAAGCTCGCCGGCACCATGGTGGCCGACGGGCTCGTCGCCGCGTCGACACCCGATCGGGCCGACCTCATCGTCGTCAACACCTGTGCATTCATCGACTCGGCCCGACAGGAGTCGGTCGAGACGATCCTCGAGTTCACCGGAGCCGTGGGCGATCGGGCAGAGATCGTGGTGACCGGGTGCCTCGCCGAACGGTTCGGGGACGACTTGGCCGACGCCCTCCCCGACGTCGATCGAGTGGCCGGCTTCGGAACGCCGGTGACCCTGGGCCGTGCTCGCCGTTCGGGTAGCGAACCAGCTCCGGCGTTCGATCTGCTCAATCTTCCCCGACCGCCGTCGGCGGCGCCGTGGGCGTACGTGAAGATCGCCGAGGGCTGCGATCGCAATTGCGGATTCTGTGCCATTCCCTCGTTCCGGGGCAAGCAGCGTTCCCGGACGATTGGGTCCATCGTCGAGGAGGTCGGTCAGACCGGTGCGCGCGAGATCGTACTCGTCGCCCAGGACCTGGCCTCGTTCGGTCGCGATCAGGGCGTCGGCGAGCGGCGCATCGTGCCGCTGATCGCGGCGGTCGCCGATCTCGTTGACTGGGTGCGGCTGCTGTACCTCTATCCGTCCGATCTCGACGATCGTCTGGTCGATGCGATCCTGGCGACGGGCGTTCCCTACTTCGACCTATCCCTCCAGCACGTCAGCCGGCCCCTGCTGAGGCGCATGCGACGGTGGGGAAGCGCCGAGTCGTTCCGTCAGCGGATCGCGACCATCCGCGATCGGGAGCCGGCGGCGACCTTCCGCTCCAACTTCATCGTCGGTTACCCGGGAGAGACCGAGACCGATCACGACCGTCTCCTTCGATTCGTCGAGGAGATCCGACTCGACTGGTGCGGCTTCTTCGCCTATTCGCAGGAGGACCGAACCCACGCCGCCGGTCTGGACGGAGAGGTCCCGGCCGGGCTGGTGACCGAGCGGCTGCTGGAATTGAGCGAGCTCCAGGACCGGATCACCGCCGAACGCCAGGACGGACGGATCGGCACCACCGAGGTCGTCCTCGTCGAAGCGCCCGGCGTCGCTCGATCGGTGCGGGAAGCCCCCGAGATCGACGGTCGGATCATCGTCCCGAGCGGCCTCACGGTCGGTCAGTTCGAGAAGGTTTCGCTGGTCGAGGCGAGCGGGACCGACCTGACGGGGGTGCCCGTGTGACCACGCAGGCGTCGGTCCCACAACCGGTCGAACTGCTCGGTCGCTCGCGGTGGGCTCTGGCCGCCAACTCGCTGACCATGTTGCGACTGGCGCTCACGCCGATCCTCGTGGTGATGATCCTCTCCCGGAACCCATGGTGGCCCAGTTTCGCCCTCGGGTGGTTTCTCGGGTTCACCGACTGGTTCGACGGCCGCCTGGCCCGGCACGCCGAGCCGACGCGCTTCGGCGCCTTCTGGGATCCCTTGGCCGACAAAGCGGTCGTGCTGGCGGCCGCTGCCGCCCTCGTGTGGGTCGACCGGTGGTGGTGGTTCCCGGTGGCGGTGATCGCCGTGCGAGAGCTGGGCTTGATCGCCTACCGGTCCTACTGGGCTCGGTTCAGCCTGGCCATACCCGCCCGAACATCGGCCAAGTACAAGACGTTCGTGCAGGGCCTGGCCATCGCCAGCGCCACCTGCCCCCCCGTCGAGAATCGCGTTCCGCTGATCACCGACGTCTTGTTGTGGATCGCCGTGCTGTTCACCCTCTGGACGGGCTGGCTGTACCTGGTCGACGGCCGGGCGGCACTGCGGATGACCGGGTCCCGCTGAGACCGGAGCGATCGCCCTCCGCATCCCCGCGCAGCCTCGGCTCTACGGTGACAGCATGCAGACTACGGCTTGGCGCCTCGCCACCAACCTGTGCGTCCTGGGCGCCCTCGTCGTCGGGTGCATCGGCACCGATGGCGGCGCCACCCCGACCACGACGGGCGGAACCGAATCGACGCCCACGTCGGGCACCGCCGACGACGGCGGGTCGGACGAGGGCACAAGTCCATCCGATCCCATGCAGCCACCGGTCGAGGACATCGACTGTCCGTTCACACCCCCTCCCGACGTGAGCATCGACTGCTCGACGGTGACCGTGCCGGAGAACTGGGAAACGGGAGACGGCGAGGTCGTCCTCACCGTCGCCCGGCTGCCCAGCCGCAACGGCGGAGCGTCCAGCCCGGTCGTCTACTTCGAGGGCGGCCCTGGCGGTCACGCACTGGACGCCCTCCAGTTCACCTTCGCTGACCTGTGGGACCCACTGCTCGACGACTACGACCTGATCTTCTTCGATCAGCGGGGGACCGGCTACTCGGTGCCTCGGCTCGACTGCACTGGACTGACCGAGCTCAGTCGCCTGGCCGAGGACGACCCGGAGCTCACACCCGAGCAGGTCGACGAGCTGTTCATCGGCGAGCTGGGGGAGTGCGCCGAAATGTTTCGTGCCGGTGGGATCGACCTGTCCCAGTACAACACGGTCAGCAACGCCCGGGATGCCGACGCCATCCGGCGGTCGTTCGGCTATGACGAGTGGAACATCCTCGGCATCAGCTACGGCACGAAACTGGCGCTCGAGGTGCTCCGCCAGTACCCCGAGACGGTTCGGGCGGCGGTGATCGACTCGGTCTACCCCCCGCAGGTCGACGCCATCAAGGACACCCCGTCGACGTTCCTCGCCAGTCTCGACGCCGTCTCCTCGGCCTGTGCGGCCGAGCCGGCGTGTGCTGCCGAGGGGGATCTGAAGGAGCGCTTGATCGCCGCCGCCCAGGAACTCGAGGCCGAACCGCGGCAGGTCGAGGTCACGAATTACCTCACCGGCGAAACCGACACCGTGCAAGCGACCGGCGATGCGATCGTCGCCCTCGTGGCGCTCGGTCTCTACACGCCGTTCTCGTTCACGGACTGGCCCGAGCTGCTCACCGACATCGAGGACGGTGGAACGGCGGCGCTGTCGACCTACCTGTCACTCGAACGCACGAACGAGCCGCTCTTCACCGTCGCCATGCACTACGCCGTGCAGTGCCACGAGGAGATCAGCTTCGCCGACCCTGCCGAGGTTTCGACGGCCGCCCCCGAGGATCCGTTCGGCCTCTACGACATCGCCTTCGATCCCGTCGATCCGTTCGCCGCCTGCGAGGCTGTCGATGCCGGCCGGGCTGAAGCCGTGAGCAACCAAGCGGTCGTGAGCGACGTCCCGACCCTGGTGCTGGCCGGCGAATTCGACCCCGTCACCCCGCCCGCCTGGGGGGAGCTGGCCGGCGAGACGCTGTCCCGGTCCCAGTTCGCCGTGCTCAGCGGCGAGTCCCACCGGGTGAGCTCGAGCGAGTGCGGGGTCCAGCTGGTCCAGCAGTTCCTGGCCGCGCCGACCGATGCGATCGACACGTCGTGCGCCGGAGAAGGAGCTGCGTTCTTTCTGACCGAGCCGGAGACCGCCATCGAGATGGAACGGACTGTTGCCGACTTCGGACTCGGCGCAACGTCGGTGCTGCAGCCGGCGGGGTGGAGCAACCAGAACGTCAACGGGGTGCTCGATTCCACCCGGCAGAACGGGATTCTCGACGTCACCGAACTGCTTCAGTTCGCCGGCCCGAGCCTGATCGCCTCGTCGGTCGAGTTCTTCGTCGCCGGCCAGCTCGACATCGAGCTCGGGGATCCCGCCGAAATCGATGTCGGGGGCGTCACGTGGGACGTCAGGTCCGGGGACAACGGCCGGACCTCGGCTGACATCTATCGGCGGGAGGTCGAGGGCGGCGTGCACTTCGTGTTGCTCATCGCCGCCGCCGACGAGCGCGACGACCTGGTCGAGTCGGTGCTGCTCCCCGCCGTGGAAGGATTCGGGTCCGAGTAGCTCGGGGGAGGAATGAGGTGAACGTCGAGATCGTCGCCATCGGAACCGAATTGCTGCTCGGTCAGATCGTCGACACGAACAGCGCCTGGATCGGCGCGGAACTGGCCGCAAACGGGCTCGACAGCTTCTACCAGACGAAGGTGGGCGACAACCGGCGCCGGATCCGGGAGTCGCTCGAGCTGGCCCTGTCGCGGAGCGACGCGGTGATCTGCTGCGGCGGGCTCGGACCGACCCAGGACGACGTCACCCGAGAGGTCATCGCTGAGGTGATGGGCGTCGACCTCGAGCTGGACGATGCACTGGCCGATCGGATCCGGCACATGTTTCTCAGCCGGGACCGTGAGATGCCGGCCAACAACCTGCGACAGGCGATGGTCCCACGGGGTGCGCGTGCGATCGACGAGCAGCCGGGAACCGCCCCTGGGCTGGTGTGCCCGATCGAGTACGGCGGTGACGAGCGGGTGATCTACGCGGTTCCCGGCGTTCCGTACGAGATGAAGGAGATGGTCGCAGGAACGATCATCGCCGACCTCAGACGGCGAGCCGGCGAGTCGTCGGTCATCGCCAGCCGCGTCATCCGCACCTGGGGTCAGAGCGAATCGGGCCTGGCCGAGATCCTCGCCGACCGCATCGATCACCTCGACCGGGCCGGCAATGCGACCCTGGCCTTCCTGGCCAGTGGCGTGGAGGGCCTCAAGGTCCGCATCACGGCCAAGGGACCCGACCGGGACAGCGTCGGCGCCATCCTCGACGCCGAACAGGCCGAACTGGAGCCCCTGATCGGTCGATGGGTGTTCGGCTACGACGACGACACCATGGAGAGCGTCGTCGTGCGCACCCTGGCGAGGAGGGGTTGGACGCTGGCGGTGGCCGAGTCGGTCACCGGAGGCTACCTGTCGGGCCGGATCTGCTCGGTCCCCGGCGTCAGCGCGGTCTACCGCGGCGCGGTGGTCGCCTATGACCCGGAGGTCAAGGGCTTGCTGCTCGGCGTGGCCGACGGGCCGGTCGTGACCGAGGAGGCGGCCGCTGCGATGGCAGAGGGCGTGCGCCGTCTCCTGGGAGCCGACGTCGGATTGGCCACGACCGGAGTGGCCGGTCCCGACGAGGCCGAGGGTCGGCCGGTCGGGACCGTGTGCCTGGCCGTGAGCCTGGACGGCGTCACCCGCACCCAGACCGTACGCCTCCCCGGCGATCGTGAGCGGATCCGCCAGTTCAGCACGATCACCGTCTTGGACATGTTGCGCCGCCGGCTGGGCTGATCGGCTCCGGTCGCGGGGTCTATTCCTCGAGCGGGGGTCGCGACGTCGTGGGCCGCAGCGGGGCGGTCGTCGTGGTCGTCGTCGTGGGGGGCACGGTGGTCGTGGTGGCCATCGCCTTGCGGAACTCGAGTTCGCGATCCGGGCAGCGATGGGTGAACACGAAGTTCTGGAAGCCGAACTGCCCGGTCTCGAGTTCCAGCCAGATCCGCTGGAGGACCTCGAGGTCGAGCGAGCACAACAGTTCGGCGGTTTCGAGCCTGGTCGCCACTTCGGCGGGAGTGAGGGCCCGGCCGGCCAGCGCCGACAGCAACTCGGCGTCGGTGGGACCTTCCTCACTCTGGCCTCCGCAGGCGGCGAAGAGCATCGTCATCGTGGCGATGAGGAGCATCTTCGGGCGCACATGCCGAGGGTATTCCAATCGCCGCATCCATCGGGGACGCTACTTGCATCGAACATCCGTTCGGAATTACACTGATGTGAGGCGATCGGAGCTGCTCTGGCGCTGAGGCTGTCACACCCCCCGCATAGGGTCGCAGCCACCACGAACCACACGAACGATCGGTCCGCAAGCGGGCCGCACGAGACCGGCTCGAGCCGGAAGAGGAGAAGGCACGGTGTCACGTACCAGAGCAGAGGGAACGACCGACAACGACCTCGCCAAGATGAAGGCGGAGAAGGCCAAGGCGCTCGAGATGGCGCTTGGCCAGATCGAGAAGTCGCATGGCAAGGGCTCGGTGATGCGAATGGGCGAGAAGAGGGCGGTCAACGTGGGAGCCATCCCCACCGGTGCGCTGTCGCTCGATCTGGCCCTGGGTATCGGTGGCCTACCCCGGGGCCGGGTCGTCGAGATCTTCGGCCCCGAGTCGTCGGGCAAATCGACGCTGGCCATACATGTGGTGGCCGAGGCCCAACGCAACGGAGGCACCTGCGCCTACATCGATGCCGAAC
>JBFGLT010000072.1:0-15017 GCA_041576015.1 Acidimicrobiales bacterium | reverse complement strand
GTTCGGCCCCCGCTCGCGCCAGGGCGTCGAGGATCTCTGCGGCGGTCCAACGCACACCTCAGGTCTAGCGGGCGTTGTACGGTTTCCGGTGTGAGCAGCACCGCCCAGGACAGGACAGCCGGCGAGAGCCCCCTGCGGGTGGTTGTTCTCTACGGGGGCCAGTCGGCCGAGCACGAGGTCTCCCGGGTGACCGCCGCGCACGTCCTCGCCGCCATCGACCGGAGTCGGTACGCCGTCGAGGCGGTCGCGATCGATCGCGCCGGCGTTTGGCGCACGAGCCCCTCACTCCCGAGCGCCGGCGAGGGACCTACGGCGTTGCCTGTCGGCGGCCAGGCTGTCACGCCCGTGCAGGCTCTGGCCATCTCGCCGGGCCAGCCGACCGTCGTGCTACCGCTTCTCCACGGCCCCCTCGGCGAGGACGGGACCGTCCAGGGGTTGCTCGAGCTAGCCGACGTACCCTACGTCGGTTCGGGCGTGCTCGGGTCTGCTCTCGCCATGGACAAGGCGGCCGCCAAGCAGGTTCTCGCCGCCGCCGGAGTCCCCCAAGCCCGCTGGGACACGGTGCATGAGCCCCGCTGGCGCGGGGCAGAGTCCGACGTGCGTCGGATCCTTGACCGGCTCGGGCCGACCGTGTTCGTGAAGCCGGCCAACATGGGCTCGTCGGTGGGTGTCTCGAAGGCGTCGGGGGCCGACGAATTCGTGGAGGCGGTGGCGAGCGCCTTCGAGTACGACGAATGGGTGGTCGTCGAGGAGGCGATCACAGGCCGGGAGATCGAGCTGGCCGTGCTCGGCAACACCAGCCTCGAGTTCTCGGTTCCGGGTGAGATCGTCCCCGGCGCCGAGTTCTACGACTACGACGACAAGTACCACGACGGACTGGCCAAGCTGATCATTCCCGCTGAGCTGTCCAGGGCGGAGGTGGCCGACCTGGAACGAATCGCCGCCGCCGCCTACCGCGCCCTCCGCGTGGAGGGGATGGGCCGGGTGGACTTCCTGTACGAGGAGGCGGGTCGAGGGTTCCTCCTCAACGAGATCAACACGATCCCCGGGTTCACGCCGATTTCGATGTACCCCAAGATGTGGGAGGCGACCGGCCTGTCCTACCCGGCGCTGATCGACTCGCTGATCGAACTGGCCCTCGAACGGCACACCCGACGGTCGGCCAAGCGGAGCCGCTGACCCTCACCAGCCGCCGGTCGACCCTCCGCCGCCGAAGCTCCCACCGCCGCCGAAACCGCCACCACCGAACCCCCCGCCGCCACCGCCGAACCCTCCGCCGCCGAAGCCTCCACCGCCGAACCCTCCGCGAGAGGAACCACCTCCGCCCCAGCCGCCGCCGACAATGATGATGCCGCTGTTGCGTCGCCGCCGTTCGTGGATGATCTCCTCGCGGATGGCCACCGCCTCGTCGGCCAGGCTGCTGGCGACCTCGATCTGGTCCTCGAGACTGCCAGTGAGACGCGTCAGGCGGTCCTCCAGCTGCTCGAGAACTTCCTTCCGCGAGCTGAACAGAGTCCACCCGAGGGTCTCGTTGGCCCGCTTGATCGCCCGCCGGGCCCGGGCGATTTCCCGAGCCAGTTCGCGCCGGAGGGCTTCGACCCGCTGGGCTTCCTCCTGGCTCTCGTTGAGCATCTGGTCCATCTGGCGATCGATTCGATCGAGCGTGCGCGCCACCCGCAGATAATTGGGCCGCTGCTGTGTCAACTCGCGGCCCATCTCTTCGAGCACTTCCTGGACCTTCACCGGGTTGAGGTGGTACTCGGGGCTGAGGTCAGTGGCCTTCGAGGCGACGAACGCCCGAAGTTCGGCAAGTTCCTGCGATGCCGAACGCATCATCCCCGGGCACTCGACACGAGCCTGTTCGAGGTCGACCATCAGGGTGTCGAGTTCGTCGAGAAGCGAGTCGGCCTCGTTGATCTCCAGACCGCTCCGCTCCAGGGCGGCGCCGGCCCGCTCCCAGTCCTGCTTGGCGACCAGCGCCAGACCCTCGGCCCGATTGTCGGCGGCATGGTTCAGATGTGATCGGGCCGCATCGGTGTGATCGGTCGCCCAGCCCCAGGACTCGGGATCGTGGGGGACGACCACTGCGGCGAAGCGGAGTTCGGTCTGACCGATCCGGCCGAGTTGGTCGGCGGCGGCCCGCTCCAGTTCCTCGGCCCACTCCTTCATCGCCGCCGGCCGCTCGGCCACGACCTCGATCTCATGGCGAGCGGCGAAGAGCACCGCCTCGGCACCCTCGACCGTGTCGGACAGCTCGAGCAGGTCGAGCCGCAGTTCGTCGAATCGGATGCCCCGGAGGACCTGCTCGAACTCCGCCAGCTGCGTGCGCTGAACATCGAGTTTCCAGCCTTCAGACGCCCGGCTGGAAAGCAGGCTCCTGGCATCGGTCAGCTCCTCGAGCAGCAGACCTCGCTTGGTCGGAAGGGAGACCCGGAGACGGTCGAGAAGCTCGCCGAAGGCGGTCAGACGATCGAGAGCGACCTGATACCGGTCGAGGGCGGCGATGAACTCCGTCAGCCGGATCTCGCCCTGGGCCAGTTCATCGTTGGACGCTCGTTCGATCCCTTCGGGTGTCGCCTGCGAAAGCAGGGCGGCGTGGCGCTCGGCATCGTTCCCCGCTTCGCCGACCTCGTGCTGCAGATTTCGGAGCTGATCGAGCGTCCGCCCCTCGACGGTCCGAGCGAACCGCTCACCCTGTTCGCTGAGGCGGGCGTCCCGTTCGCGCGCCGCCCCCATGCGAACGCGTGGCTCGGCGACCCGGACGTGGTAAGCATGCCGGCGTTCGGCCAGGTCGCGGCGCCGGTTTCGCACGAGTACGGCACCACCGGCACCGGCCAGCCCGAGCACCGAACCGGCCAGGAGAAGCGACCCGAGACCGCCGGCACCGTCGTCGGCGGTGTCGGGGTCGCGGTCGACATCGACCGACGATCCGGCGGCCTCGATCTGCCGGCCCGCCTCCTCCACCGCCGCCACCAGGCCGCCGGTGAGGTCGCCGGCACGGAGGGCATCACTCATCGCACCGGTCCGGATGTCCTCTCCCACCTGGTCGCCGAACTCACTGCTCCAGACCGAACTGGTCTGATCCCGGGTGTCGATGGCCACGTACAGCCACGACGCGCCCTCGACGACGCACGACGACAGGATCTCTTGGCGGGCGGTGTCGAGGTCGGTTCCGTCGGCGAACACCCGCACGAACACCTGGAGATCGGGGTTGGCGGTCCCGACGTCGTCGATGGACGATTCGACCGTTTCGGGTTCGATGGCCCCGGACAGGTCGACAACGCCGGTTTCACAGACGGCCTGGGCGCCCACCGGCGACGCTGATCCGAACAGCACCAGCACCAGCACGCAGACTGCCGACAGGACACTCAGGGATCGGGCACCGTCTCGGTGGGTGGCGGAGGGGACGGATCGCATCGAGGAGAACGGTAGCCGCGCTCGATGGGATCTCTATGCTGGAGCCTCCCGTCGCTGTCGTGGCGCCGATGCACCAGCGATCCGGGTTGACGTCGCCTACCGTGAAGGCGGCTCGAGTCCCGCAGGAGTTGCATCTTGTCCGTCGTGAACCAGTTGGCCGGAAAGACGATCGCCATCACGGGGGCGACCGGCTTTCTCGGGACTGCGCTCGTCGAGCGCCTGATGCGAAGCGTCCCCGACTGTGAGGTGGTGCTACTCATCCGGCCGGGCAAGCGGAGCAGTCCGGCGCAGCGGGCGGCGCGGGAGATCTTCCGCAACGACGTCTTCGATCGCTGGATCAAGGAACTGGGACACGGCGACAAGACCGCTGGGCTCGATCCGTTCTCCGCCGAGGTCGACCGGCGCGTCACCGTGATCGCCGGCGATGTCGGCCATGACGGACTGGCGCTCGACCCCGGGGGGCGCGAGGCTCTGGCCTCGTGTGACATCGTGATCCACAGCGCGGCGACGGTCAGCTTCGACGCGCCCCTCGACACCGCCGTCGAGGTCAACTTGCTGGGGGCCACCCGGATCGTCGAGACCCTCCACGACCTCGGGGTGTCACCCCATCTGGTGGCCGTCTCCACATGCTACGTCGCCGGCAACCGCCGCGGGTCGGCTCCCGAGGAGCTCCTCACCGACTCGCCGTTCCACATCGACGTGGACTGGAACAGCGAGGTCGACGCGGCCCGGCGCACGCGAGCGGACTTCGATGCCCAGTCGCGTGCGGCCGAACAGCTCGGCGAGTTCCGGTCACGCGCCCGATTCGAGCTGGGAGCGGCTGGAACTCCCCTGCTGGCCGCCAAGACCGAACAGCTCCGGCAGCGCTGGGTGAGCGAGCAACTGGTCGAGGCGGGCCGAGCTCGGGCGGCTTCGCTGGGATGGCCCGACGCCTACGCGTACACCAAAGCGCTCGGGGAGCGCGCACTGGTCGAGAGCAAGGGCGATGTCCCGGTGAGCCTCGTGCGGCCCTCGATCATCGAATCGGCGTGGGCCGAACCCGTCCCCGGCTGGATCAAGGGGTTCCGGATGGCGGAGCCGATCCTGATCTCCTATGCCCAGGGGCTCCTGAAGGAGTTCCCCGGCGTTCCCGAGGGCGTCGTCGACGTGATCCCGGTAGATCTGGTCGTGGCCGCCATCATCGACGTGGCCGCCCGCGGGCCGGTGGACGAGCAGACCGTCGACATCACCCAAGTGGCCTCGGGTACCCGGAACCCGCTGCACTACCGGCGGCTCGTCGAGCTGGTCAACGGCTGGTTCTCCGAGAACCCCCTGTACGACCGCCGCGGCCAGCCCATCGCCGTCGCAAAGTTCTCTTTTCCCGGGCGCGGAGCGGTCGAGCGTCAACTGAACCGGGCCCAACGCAACCTGGACCGTGCCGACCGGACGCTCAAGCGCCTGCCGTTGCGCGGCCGCCCGGCGATGATCAACGCCGAGGTGGAGGACCGGCGAGACCAGGTCGAGCGGGCAATCGGCTATGTGAAGATCTACGGCGCATACGCCGAATGCGAGGCGCTGTACGGCGTCGACAACCTGATCACCCTGCACGACTCCCTCACCCCAAACGAGCAGGAGCTGTTCGGATGCGACCCGGCCGTGGTGGACTGGGATCGCTACGTCTGCGGTGTCCACCTGCCCTCGGTCGTCCACCACGCCCGGGTCAAGACCGCACCGGTGCGTTCTGATCCCGACGACCGAGTCCGAAGGATGCGGGCCAAGGTGCTCTCGCCGGACCGCCAGCTGGCCGCCTTCGACCTCGAGAACACGATCATCGCCTCCAACGTCGTGTTCAGTTACGCCTGGCTGGCCACCCGCGACATGAGAGCCGGCGAGCGAGTGCGCTTCGCCTTGCGGACCCTCGGTGAGGCGCCCGGCCTGCTTGCGCTGGATCAGCGCGACCGCACCGACTTCCTCCGCCACTTCTACCGGCGCTACGACGGCGCGTCGGTGGAGAAGATGGCGCGGCTTGGCCCCGAATTGCTGGCCGATCACATCTTGACCAAGGCCTTTCCCGCCGCCCTCCGTCGAGTTCGGGAGCACAGGGCGCTCGGGCATCGCACGGTGTTGATCACCGGCGCACTCGACATCGTCGTCAATCCGCTCCGCCCGCTGTTCGACGACGTGATCTGCGCCGAGATGAGCATCCGGGACGACCACTACACCGGCGAGCTGGTCAGCGTCCCCCCGACCGGTGAGGTTCGAGCCCAGGAGTTGCGGGACTATGCCGACCGGTACGGCATCGACCTGACACAGTCGGTGGCCTACGCCGACTCGTCATCGGACCTGCCCCTGCTCGATGCGGTCGGTTACCCGGTGGCGGTCAACCCCGAGAGCCGGCTGGCGTCCATCGCCGCCAAGCGGGGCTGGCTCATCGAATCGTGGTCGAAGGCGGGCGGCGGGACCGACCGAATCCTGCCGCTCGGCCCGCTCCCCACCCGGCGGAGGTCGAGGCGATGAGCGCCGGAGGGTCACCCGGTCCCCGATCCGCCCCCCGTCCAGAGGAGTGGAGATCATGAAGAACCGACCGAGTCCACGCCCGGGTTTCGTTCTCGACGTCGACCGGCAGACGCCGCCGATCCTCTTCCACCACGGCGAGGGATTCCGTCTCGAGCGCCTGCCGGCGGGCCGGAGCCGGGTGATCTATCCCGGCGAGCCGCTCCGCGGAATCGACGATCCGGACCGGGCGATCGAGAACGCCCTCCTCAACCCCATCGACGACGATCCGCTGCCGAGCCTTTTGAAGCCGGGCATGAAGCTCACGATCGCCTTCGACGACCTGTCCCTCCCGCTCCCGCCGATGAAGCGTCCCGACATCCGCCAGCGGGTCATCGAGGCGGTTCTCGATCACGCCGCCGCCGCCGGCGTCGACGACGTCCACCTGATCGCCGCCCTCTGTCTGCATCGCCGGATGACCGAGAGCGAATTGCGCCACGCCGTCGGTGACCGGGTCTATGAGGCGTTCGCCCCCTACGGCCAGCTCTACAACCACGACGCCGAGGATCCTGAGGGGATGGTCGTGCTGGGTCACACCGACCACGACGAGGTCGTGCAGATGTCGCGCCGAGCCGCCGAGAGCGACCTGCTCGTCTACGTCAACATCAACCTGGTGAGCATGGACGGCGGATGGAAGAGCACCGCCACTGGGCTGGCCGGCTACCAGGGGGTCCGAGCCCACCACAACGTCAGGACCATGCGCCACTCGAAGAGCTTCATGGACCAGGAGCGCAGCGAACTGCACCGGTCAAACTGGCGCCAGGGAGCGGTGATCACCAAACACGGGCCCCGGGTGTTCCAGATCGAGACGACGGTCAACACGAACGTGTTCGGCCACGACGGACCGATGTCGGTGCTTCAGAAACGGGAATGGGAGTGGAGCCTGCGCGATCGCACGACGTTCACCGCCATGCAAGCCGGGCTTCGTACCATGCCCGGTGCAGCCCGACGCAGCCTGTTCCACGCGTGGCGGGCTCCTTACGAGCTCACGTCGGTCCAGGCGGGTGAGGTCGAAGCGGTGCATCGCCGAACCACCGAGATGGTCTACAAGCAGCATCTTGTCCCGGTTCAGGGCCAGACCGACGTCGTCACCATGGGTCTGCCCTACCTCACGCCGTACAACGTCAACAGCATCATGAATCCGATCCTGGTGATGGTCCAGGGGTTGGGTTACTTCTTCAATCTCTATCGCAACAAGCCAGTCGTGCGGGAGGGAGGCGTCCTGATCATGAGTCATCCGACGCCGTGGGAGTTCCATCCGGTTCACCACCCCAGCTACGTCGATTTCTTCGAGCAGGTTCTGGCCGAGACGACCGACCCGGCCGAGATCGAGGCTCGCTATGAGAAACGGTACGCCGAGGACGAGTGGTACCGCCACCTGTACAGAACGAGCTATGCCTACCACGGCGTCCATCCCTTCTACATGTGGTATTGGGGCGCGCATGCCATCGAACATCTCGGTGGGGTCATCGTCGTGGGGGGCGAACCGACCGCAGTCCGCCGCCTCGGCTTCAAACCGGCCTCCACGCTGGACGACGCCCTGGAGATGGCGAGCGATGTGGTCGGCCCGAAACCGACGATCACCCACCTTCACAATCCGCCGATCTTCATGGCCGACGTCGAGTAGGTCCAGACCATGGGTTGGTTGCGGTTCATCGCCACTCCGCCGGCGACACCGAAAGGGGTCGAGAAGGTCCGGCCAGAGCCCACGACTGGGGTTCAGTACGACACCGCCTGGGCTCGGACCCGTCCAGCCCGTATGGCCAGGGAGATCGGTGTCTGGGGCTTCATGAAACCGGCGATCCGGTTCTACGGTTCCCCCCGCGTTATCGGCCTGGACCGGCTCGAGGACGTCGAGGGACCGGTGGTGTTCGCCGCCAACCATCACAGCCACGCCGACACGACCCTGCTCCTCGCCACCATCCCAGCCCGGCTCCGCCGCAGTCTCGCCGTCGCCGCCGGGGCGGACTACTTCTTTCCGAACCGAGTGGCCGGAGCGCTCTCGGCGTTGTTCATCGGGGCGATCCCAATCGAACGGCAGAAGCTGTCCAAGCTCTCGATCGAGAACGCCTTCGGGGTGTTGGAGGCCGGCCACAGCCTGTTGATCTACCCAGAGGGGGGTCGCTCGCCAGACGGGTGGAGCCAGCACCACCGACCGGGCGCCGCCTTCGTGGCCAAGCGCATGGGCGTGGCGGTGATTCCCACCTACATCGACGGGACGGGATCGGTGCTCCCCAAGGGCCGAAACTGGCCGCGGAGATCCCGCTGCGCGGTCGTGTTCGGCAAACCGATGCGCTCGTCTGAGGACGAGGATGCTCGTGCATTCGCCCAGCGGATCGAAGACCGCATCATGGAACTGGCCGAGGAGTTCTCAGCCGGCTGGTGGCGGGCCCGCCGCAAGGCCCATGCCGGCCGGGTGAGCGACCTTCGTGGCCCCGAGGTCGGAGCGTGGCGACGGCGATGGGCGCTCGGCCCCCGGCCGGGCCGTCCCCCTGCTCCGTCGCAGCGATCCTGGCCCCGCTGAGCCGGTAGTTCGGGCCAGCGAGCGGCCTCGGACGGTCAGCGGCGCACCGCCGTCCACCAGGGACCGATCGCCCGGCCTCCGCCGGCGCTGCGCCGGGGCAACGTACGCTCGCGTGGTGCTGTTCAACTCGGCCGAGTTCGTCTGGCTGTTCCTGCCGATCGTGTTGATCGGGCACACCACCCTGCTGCGCGCCTCGGTCGGCGTGGCCAACTTCTTTCTGCTGTCGGCCAGCGTGGTGTTCTACGCCTGGGGCAGCGGGGCTCTGGTGCTCCTGCTCGCCGTGTCGGTGATCATCGACTACCTCGCCGCCGACCTTGCGTCGATCGCGCGCGTCCGGAACATGAAGCGCACGGTTCGGGGCTGTGTCGCCATGTCGGTCATCGCCAACATCGGGCTTCTCGGATGGTTCAAGTACGCCGGCTTTCTCAGCGAGTCGGTCTCTCAGCTCAGCGAAGCGCTCGGGGGCAGCGGGTATGGCGTCCCCGAGATCGTCCTGCCGATCGGGATCTCCTTCTTCACCTTCCAGTCGATGAGCTACACCTTCGACGTCGCCTCCGGGAGGATCGAACCGATCGGCGATCCGCTTCGCCTTCTCCTCTACGTGAGTCTCTTTCCGCAGCTGATCGCCGGGCCGATCGTCCGCGCCCGCGATATTCGAGAACAGCTCGGGGCTCGCCGAGTCGACATGGATGCCATCACGGCCGGCTTCTCGCGATTCACCTGGGGGCTGGCCAAGAAGGTCTTGGTGGCCGACTCGGTCGCCCCGCTGGTGGATGCGGCTTTCGCCGCCGAACCGACCACGGCCTCGGCCTGGATCGCCGCCACCGCCTACGCCGTGCAGATCTATTTCGACTTCTCCGGCTACTCCGACATGGCCATCGGCCTCGGCCAGATGCTCGGGTTCGATTTTCCGGAGAACTTCCGGCGGCCCTATGCCGCTGCCACCGTGACCGATTTCTGGCGTCGGTGGCACATCACCCTCTCCACGTGGTTCCGTGACTATCTCTACATCCCGCTCGGGGGAAACCGGCGAGGCGAGGCTCGAACGCTTCGCAATCTCCTGATCGTGTTCCTCGTGACGGGACTGTGGCACGGGGCAGCGTGGACGTTCTTGCTCTGGGGTCTTTGGCACGGTGTGGCGCTCCTCGTCGAGCGGACGGCTGGGTGGCGGACCCGACAGCCCTCGCCGGCGCTCCGGGTCTGGACCGCACTCGTCGTGCTCGGCGGCTGGATCCTGTTCCGGGCACCGGACTTCGGGACCGCCGCCGAGTTGTTGAGATCGGCCGTCGTGCCGACCGGTGGGCTCTCCGTCGACGTCCGCGATGCGCTCACGCCCGTCACGGCCGCCGCACTGGTGGGCGGCCTGGTCGTGTCGGCGGCGCCGGCGACCATCCGTCCTGTCGACGTCCTCAGGCGTCGTCAGCCCCGGGCCGAGGCTGTGCGCTGGGCGCTCTATGGCGTCGGACTCCCCCTGATCGCCGTCCGCATCCTGGCCGACACGTTCACTCCGTTCCTGTACTTCCAGTTCTGAGATGACCGCACCCCACGACGACCGCCCCGTCGCGCCGACCCCGAAGGCCACCACCGATCGAACCGGCGGTGCCCAACGCAGCTGGCCGATCAGTACGGTGCTGGCCCTGATCGGCTTCGTGTTCGTCCCGTTCATGGTCACGATCACCGGGGTGGCCGGAGGCGACGAGTCCGCCGACCAACCGCCCGACTCGCTCGAGTTCGCCCATCCACCACCGGCCGACGACGGTGGGCTCGAACCGTTCGAGCGGTGGTTCGAACGCCGTGTCCCGGGCAGGGAGCTGGCCGTCGAGTTCGAACGCACGACGACGCGCCTGCTCGACGACCGCTACGCCCAGGCCGTCGCCGACAGCGACCGGGTTGTCATGGGCGAGGACGGCTGGCTGTTTCTCACCGACGCCATCGACCAGCCGTGCTTCGGCGACGATCAGGTTGCCGAGTGGCTGACCGAGATCGACGCCGCCCGGCGACTTCTGGCCGCCACCGGCCGGCGGTTGATCGTCGCCGTCGCACCCGACCGCGGGCTCGTGATCCCCGAACGACTCGGTCCGATCGCCAACGACTGCCAGCGGTCCAATGCCGTCGTGGTGGATCTCTTGGCCGACCGTGCCGGCGTGGTCGACCTGTCGACCGTTGTCAACGAGGAGCGGCACGTGCTCCAGCTCGACACCCACTGGAGCCCGGAGGGCGCCCTCGCGGCCGCCGGTCCCATCGTCGAGGCGGTGTCACCGGGAGCGTGGAGCGAACCGCGAGTCATCTCTGAGACCGTGTCCCGTCCCGGTGATCTGGATCAGCTGGTGGGCTACGACAACACCGAGACCGTCAATCTCGTGTCGATCGTTCCCGATCGCCCGCCCCGTATCACCTCGGAGCCGACCTCGATTCCGGGCCGTCCTCTCGTTCGGGTGGTGAACCCTGGAGCGCTGGACCTGGCCGTGCTGGTCGTGCACGATTCCTACGGGGGCCTCACCGATCCCGCCGATCCGACCGTCTACCTCCCGGGGTACGGCATCGACTACCTGCGACCCTGGTTCGGCGAGGTGGCAAATGTTCGACTCGAAGGTTGGGACGCGACGCTGCTCGGGCAGGCCCCGACCTCGGAGGCTCTCGCCGAGGCCGACGTGCTGGTCGCCGTGTTCGTGCAGCGCATGCTGCCCTACCGGTTCGCCACCGGCCAGCTGACCGGCCCCCTGGTCGCCGCCCTGACCGACGAGCTGCCCTCGACCGACCTGCCCGGCTCGGCCGGCGGGGCAGGGTGGTCCACCGATCCCGTCCCCACCGCCGGCGCGGTCGTGATCGGGGGACTCACCGCCCCGTCCACCGACATCACCGTGACCGCCGTGAGCGGCTCTGTGACCGACCGTACCGAACTCGGCGATCGGCTCGTCGTCACGGTGACCGCCGGAACGGCGCTGCAGATCGGCGCACCCGACCCGACCGTCAGCTTCGTCCCGTTCGCCGCCGAATGATGCGGATGGGGTCGGACCGATCGCGTCCGACCCCACCCGCTCGAGAGCTTCAGCCGTCCAGCGGAACGAAGCTCTGCGTCGAGTAGTTCTCGGCCGGGACCTTGTTCACCGTCCCATCGAGGTCCTTCTCGACATAGTCGATCAGGCCCTGGGCGTAGTTGATGAAGGTGTCGACGATCCGGTCGTCAGGGATCGTGGCAAACGTGAGGTAGCCGTCGCGCCCGGCCGCCACGAAGTCGTTGGTCACGACCGTGTACGTGGCGTCGAGGTCGAAGCCGACCCATTCGACCGAGCCCTTGGCCCGGTACTCGAGGTTGGTGAGCCGCGCCCCCTTGGCGGCGGTGGCGTCGGCATTCCAACGGAGGCCGGCGGCGTAGGGGTAGGCACCGGTCGACCCGTCGGGCTGGAGGGCGAAGTCGAAGCCGTCCTCGAGGACCGCCTTGATCTGAGCACCGGTCATCTCGAGGTTCACCAGCGTGTTGGAGAACGGCAGGACTTCATAGGCGGTGGCGATCGTCAGATCACCGGCGGGCACGTCGACGCGGACGCCACCGGCGTTCTGAATGGCGATGTCGCTTTCGAGACTTCGCGCTCGGAACGCTTCGGCGACCAGCTGCTGGATGTCCCCGCCCCGCTGTGCCGTCGCCGACACGTCACAGATCGTCGAACGTCCTTGACCGGGGATCCGCTCGAGGCAGAGGTCTTCGGAGACCGTGCCGATCACCCGCGATGTCTCCGCTTCGATCTGTGCGGTGAACGAGTCGAGGATGCTCTGCGCAGCTTCATCGGCTGTGACGACCGACAGTTCGGGAGCGGCGTCGACGGCGGCCAGCACAGCGCTCAGTTCATCGCCCTCCAGAGGGGTGTCGTCGCGCCTGAAGTTGTCGCCGAGGATCAGATTGGGGGTGCCGTCGCAGCGGGTGAGGAAGCCGTACTCGTCGAAAGCGACCTCGATGTGCCCGACGATCTTGCTGTACTCCCACGCCTGAGCGACGCAGACCGGGGCGCCGATCATGTCGGTGGTCAGCGTCGGATACGGACCCGAGGGGTCGAGCCCGTAGTCGGCGAATTCGTCACCGAGCAGCGTGTGGGAATCGCCTCCGATGATCACATCGACCCCGGTGACCATCTTGGTCAGGGCCAGGTCGTTGTCGTATTGGTAGTGGGTGACGAGGACGACCTTGTCGACCCCCATCGCCTTCAATTCGTCGATCTGTTCCTGGGCGGTCTCGATCTCGTTCAGGAACTGGGTATCGGGATCGGGGCTCGAGGAGTTCTTGGTCTTGTTGGCGATGTCGATTCCGACGTAGCCGACCATTTCGCCGTCGTACTCCTCCACGATCCGGGGAACCAGGTACCCGTCGGCGAGCGCCGAGGACGAACCAGGGACGACGTTGGCCGCCAGTACCGGGGTGTCGCAGGTCTCCGATGCGTTGAGGAAGTCGAGGAAATCGGCCAGACCCTGGTCGCCGTCGTCGAACTCGTGATTCCCGAGGGCGAAGGCATCGAAGCAGATCTCGTTCATCAGCGCGGCGTCCGGCTCGCCCTTGAACAAGCTGTAGTAGAGGGTTCCGGTGATGGCGTCGCCGGCATGGATCTTCATCACGTTGGCTCCCGCCAGTTCCTCCTCCAGTTCGGCGAACTTGGAAACGACCTGCGGAAACCCGCCGACGTCGACGTCGGTCTCGGCCCCAGCCAGTTCCAGACCGATGCCGTCGGTCTCGAGATGGCTGTGGTGATCGTTGATGTGAAGGATGTTGAGGGTGAGCTCCTCGGTCGGAGCAGTAGCGTTCTTCTGCTCCTGCGACTCGGCGAACCAGCGCACGATGCTGTACTGCGGAGCTCCGGCGCCGAGCACGTCGTCCCGCCAGTAGGCGAGGCCGGCGTCGTCGGGTTCCCGATCGAACGCTTGTCGATAGAGGCGAATGAGGTACTCGTCGTCGGTGAGGCCGGCACCGACGGAGTTCTGCCATTCCTGACTAGCCAGGAACGCCCAGGCGAGATCCTGGTACGAGGCGCCGGCGGCAATCCGACCCATCCAGTATTCGAGACCCGCCAGTTCGGCATCTCGCCCGAGGATGGTGCGGTAGAGGCGCTTCACTTGACCGATCGTGGGGGCAAGCTCCTCCTGTGTCTGGGCAGCGGCGATCTGTGCGCCGGTCGCCGAATCCACCGGACCGGCCGTCACCGCCACCGCCGACACCGCCATCATCACGGTTGCGAGTAGCCCGATCAGCGTACGTCGTGTCCTGTTCATCTCTCTCCTCGGTTGCCGTGAGCGGCACAGCGGTCCCCTGCGCCCTCTCGGCAGTCCAGCACACCGGACCTACGCCGGGAAAAACGCCGGCCGAACGCCGACCAAACCCCCGGGTTGACGGGAGGTTCCGAACGGGCGAACATGTGTTCGTGACGGCATCGATCCTTCATGCCGACCTCGACTCGTTCTACGCCTCGGTCGAGCAACGCGACGACCCGACGCTACGGAACCGCCCGGTCATCGTCGGCGGCGGCATCGTCCTGGCGGCCAGCTACGAGGCGAAGCGATTCGGAATCCGCACCGCCATGGGAACCGGCGCAGCTCGGCGGCTGTGCCCGGATGCGATCGTGGTCGACGCCCGCATGAGCGCCTACACCGAGGCCAGCCGGCAGGTCTTCGACATCTTCTTCGACATCTCACCGGTCGTCGAACCCATCTCGATCGATGAGGCCTTCATCGACGTTTCCGGGCTCCGCCGCATCTACGGGGAACCGGCGGAGATCGCCGCCCGCCTGCGATCCCGCATTCGCGACGAGGTCGGCCTCCCCATCACCGTCGGCGTGGCCTCGACCAAGCACTGCGCAAAGGTCGCAAGTCAGACCGGCAAGCCCGATGGCCTCCTGGTCGTTCCCGAGGGTGGCGAGCTCGACTTCCTGTGGCCGCTGCCGGCCAGCAGGCTGTGGGGCGTTGGGCCAAAGACCAGCGAAAAGCTCGGACGTCTCGGAATCGCCACGATCTGCGACCTTGCCACCGCCGACCCCGACCGGCTGGCGGCCTCGCTGGGTGCAGCACACGCCGGGCATCTGCACGCCCTGGCCAACAATCGCGATCCTCGACCGGTCGACACGGGACGCAGACGCAAGTCGATCGGGTCGCAGCGGTCGTTCCCGGCCCGAGGCCTGACCGGCGACGACGCCTGGGTCATCCTGCTCGAACTGGTCGATTCGATCTCGGCCGGGATGCGATCCAAGCGATTGATGGGTCGCACCGTCACCTTGAACCTGCGGGACAACGACTTCCACTCGTTCAGTCGTTCGACCACCCTCTCCGAAGCGACCTGGTCATCGGGGGCCATCGGCCGCGCTGCCCGCCGGCTCTTCAAGGACAACCTCGCATTCATCCGCAGCGGAGCGTGCACCAGGATCGGGCTCTCGATCAGCAATCTGACGAGGCCGGACAACGTCCAGCAGGCCCTGGACTTCGATCCCGGCCGCCCCCCGGAGGTCGACGCCGCAGTCGACGAGATCACCCGGCGGTTCGGCCACCGGGCAATCTCCCGCCTGCACTG
>JBFGLT010000071.1:0-15132 GCA_041576015.1 Acidimicrobiales bacterium | reverse complement strand
GTTCAGCTTCGTCGAACAGGCGCTCGGTCTACCCCGGTACACGGTGAAACTCGGGATCATGGACGAGGAACGGCGCACGACCGTGAATCTGGCGGCGTGCATCGCCGCTGCCCGCCACCGGGTGGCGTTCATCAACACCGGCTTCCTCGACCGCACCGGCGACGAGATCCACACCTCGATGGAGGCGGGCCCCATGGTTCGCAAGGCCGCGATGAAGCATCAACGCTGGATTCGGGCCTACGAGGACTGGAACGTCGACACCGGCCTGGCCTGCGGACTCCGGGGCTCGGCCCAGATCGGCAAGGGAATGTGGGCAGCGCCCGATCTGATGCACGCCATGCTCGAGGAGAAGATCGGTCATCCTCGTGCCGGCGCCAACTGCGCGTGGGTGCCCTCGCCGACCGCCGCCACCCTGCACGCCACCCATTACCACCGAATCCTGGTCGACGACGTCCAGGCCGAGCTCGAAGGCGAGGTCCGCGCCACCATCGACGACCTCCTCCACATTCCCGTCGACCCCGCCGCCGCCTGGTCCGACGAGGAAATCCAGGCCGAACTCGACAACAACGCCCAGGGCATCCTCGGCTACGTCGTGCGCTGGGTCGATCAGGGTGTCGGGTGCTCCAAAGTGCCCGACATCAACGACGTCGCTCTCATGGAAGATCGGGCGACGTGCCGGATCTCCAGTCAACACATGGCCAACTGGCTGCGCCACGGAGTCGTCGACGCCGCCCGCATCAAGGCAACCATGCAGAAGATGGCCGTCGTCGTCGACGGTCAGAACGCCGGTGATCCGAACTACCGGCCGATGGCCCCCCACTTCGACGGACCGGCCTTCAAAGCCGCCTGCGATCTGGTACTGAGCGGGACCGAGCAGCCGTCCGGCTACACCGAACCGATTCTCCACGCCCGTCGACGAGAGAAGAAGGGGACCATATGAACATCACACTCGAGCAGGCGAGAGCGGTGATCTCGGCCGCCCTCGACGCCGGTGGTCAGCGAGGCTTTCGGCCGCTCACGGTCGTCGTCCTCGACTCCGGGGGCCACGTCACCGCAGTGGAGCGCCAGGACGGGAGCTCGACCCGGCGCTTCGAGATCGCCCACGGGAAAGCGCATGGCGCCATTTCCCTCGGCGTCGGTTCCCGGGCGCTCATGGAGCGAGCCGAACAACAGGCCTACTTCATCGCAGCGGCGACAGCCGCCGTGGGCGGTGCGATGGTCCCGGTGCCAGGCGGGGTCCTGGTGCGCGACGGCGACGGCCGCACGATCGGCGCCGTCGGAGTCAGCGGCGACAACTCTGACAACGACGAGTCGGCCGCCGTCGCCGGCATCGAGGCGGCCGGGCTGGAGGCGGTCACAGGATGAGCGTGCTCGACACGATGAAGCAGCGACTGGCCGACCTCCGACCCGGCCAGCACCGAACCTTGACCGACGATGAGCGACTGGTGGCAGCCCTGGAGGATGCCCTCGCACCCGACCGGGTGCGGTTCGATTCCGCCGAACGATCGCTGCTCGCCAAGGATGCCTCGGTGTTCAAAGGGGGAGCAGCCGGACCCACCTGCTACCCCGTCACCACCGCCGAGGTGCAGGCGATCATGCGGATCGCAGAAGCTCACGGGCGAGGCGTGGTCCCTCGGGGAGCCGGCACCGGTCTCTCCGGCGGAGCGATTCCGCTCGGTCTGCCGATCGTCGTGGCCCTCACGCGGATGAACCGGATCCTCGAGGTCGACACCGGCAACCGGATCGCCTGGGTGGAACCCGGTGTGATCAACCTGGATCTGACCCGTCATCTCGGCCCACTCGGCTACCACTTCGCCCCTGACCCCAGCAGCCAGCAGGTGTGCACGATCGGCGGGAATGTTGCCAACAACTCCGGCGGCCCGCACTGCTTGGCCTACGGGGTCACCAACTCCCACATCGTGGCGCTGGAGGTGGTGCTTGCCGACGGGCAGGTGGTCCAGCTCGGTGGACTCGACCCCGAACCGGCCGGGCTCGATCTCCGCGGTGTCTTCGTCGGTAGCGAGGGCACGCTCGGAATCGCCACCAGGATCGCCGTCCGCATCACGAAGAACCGCCCAGCCGTCAAGACGTTGCTGCTCAGCTTCCCGTCGATCTCCGAGGCCGCCAACACCGTGTCGGGCATCATCGCCGCCGGAATCGTTCCGGCGGCGCGGGAGGTGATGGATCAGCGGATCACGGTGGCCGTCGAGAACTATGTGCACGCCGGCTACCCGCTCGACGCCGGGGCCGTCCTGCTGGCCGAGGTGGATGGTCTGCCCGACGGCATCGCCATCGACGCCGAGCGGATCGCCGAGATCGGCCGAGCCAACGGCGCCGCCGAGATCCGAACCGCCGCCGACGAGCACGAGCGGGCCCTCCTGTGGAAGGGCCGGAAGACCGCCTTCGGGGCGATCGCCCAGATCGCTCCCGACTACTACCTGCACGACACCGTCGTGCCGCGGTCCGAGCTTGCCAACGTGCTCGAGCAGGTCTATGCCATCGCCGCCCGCTACGACCTGATCGTCATGAACGTGTTCCACGCCGGTGACGGAAACCTCCATCCGCTGCTCCTGTTCGACGCCCGGGAACCGGGTGTGCTCGAACGGGTCCATGCCGCCGGCAAGGAGATCGTGGAGGCTTCGCTGGCCGCTGGAGGGGTTCTCAGCGGCGAGCACGGCATCGGTGTCGAGAAACAGGACTACATGAGCCGGCAGTTCTCCGATGACGATCTCGATCATCAGGACCGGCTCCGCAAGGCGTTCGATCCCGCCTGTCGCGCCAATCCCGGCAAGGTCATCCCGACCGGTCACAGCTGCGCTGACATCCAAGCGCTCCGCAGCGTTCCCACCGGGGTGTGGGGATGACCGGGGCGACGGTCAGCGGCCGGCTTCGCTACGGACCCGGAGTCGACGGGTTCGCCGCCGAGATCGGCGCCGAGGGCCCGGTGGCCGTCGAGGGAGGCCGCACCCGCTGGGGGCGGGGTGGTCCGGCGACCGGCGAACCCCGCCTGGTCCGGGCCCCCGCCGGGTTGGTGGAGTACCGACCCGACGAGATGGTCGCCCGGGTCGGGGCCGCCACGATGGTCGCCGACCTGCACGACGCCCTGGCCGAGCAGGGGCAGCGCACTGCGCTGCCCGAGCGGGGTGGCACCGTCGGCGGTGCGGTGGCCGTCGGCGAGAACGACCGCGATGTTCTCGCCCGTGGCGCAGTCCGGAACGCCGTCCTCCAGGTCACCTATGTGTCGGCGGACGGGAGGATCGTGTGTGGTGGCGGACCGACGGTGAAGAACGTGTCGGGATTCGACCTGCCACAGCTGATGGTCGGGTCCCTCGGAACGTTGGGATGCGTCGCCGAGGTGATCCTTCGGACCAATCCGATTCCGGCCGCCAGCCGCTGGTACGCCACGGCGATCGACCCATTCGAGTTGTTCGACTTGCTGCTCGACCCCAGTGCCGTCCTCTGGGACGGAGAGACCACCTGGATCCACCTCGAGGGCCACGCTCCCGATGTCGAAATGGAGTTGGCCCGGGCCCGGACCCTGGGCGACGTCGATCCCGTCGACCGTCCGCCCAGCGAGCCGGGAACGCATCGCTGGTCGCTCGAACCGGGACTCCTGCGGGGCGTCGGCGAGCTGGTCGACGGCCGCCCGTTCCTCGCTTCGGTCGGCGTTGGCACCGCATGGACTGTCGTTCCCCAACCTTCGAGACCGCTGGCGGGGGCAGCCGAGGAGATTCACAAGCGAATGAAGTCGTTCTTCGACCCGACCGGTCGACTCAACCCCGGCCGTGACCCGGCCCGGATCTAGGAGCTCCATGGATCTCAAACTCGACGATGACGCCCTCAGTACCTGTGTGCAGTGCGGCCTGTGCCTGCCCCACTGCCCGACCTACCGGGTCACGGGCGACGAGTCGCTGTCGCCCCGGGGGCGGATTCAGCTCATGCGCGAGGTCCAGCTGCACGGTGCGCCTCTGACCAGTGAAGTGCTCCAGTCGTTCTCGACGTGCGTGCAGTGCCGCGGATGCGAGCCGGCATGTCCGTCCGGTGTGCCCTATGGCCATCTGATGGAGCGAACCCGGGAGACGCTCGCCGACGCCGGCGTGATGACGCCGTGGTGGCAACGCATTGCCATGAAACCGCTGACCTCCCCGGCGATGTTGGGGCTCGGGAGCAAGGCGCTCGCCGCCGCCCAGCGGGTCAACCTGGTGCCCCGGCGGTTCGGACTCAGCACTGAGATCCCCTTCAGCCAGAAGCCGCTGGAGACTTCGGGCACCGACGTCATCATGTTCACCGGCTGTGTCATGGACGCCTGGCAGCGTGACGTCCACGTTGCCGGCCAGCGAGTGCTGGAGGCCACCGGGTTCGGGGTGACCCCGTCGGGCACACTCGCCCCCTGCTGTGGTGCGTTGCATGCGCACGCCGGACTGGCCGAAGACACCCGAGATCTGGCGCGCCACATGATGGAGACGTTGAGCACGGGAGCGATCGCCGAGGCTCCGATCGTCGTCGATTCAGCGGGCTGTGGCGCGCAAATGAAGGACTACGGGCACCTTCTCGGGACCGAAGAGGCACGCGCCTTCAGCGCCCGAGTCTTCGACATCTGCGAGTTTCTCGCCGAGCATCCTGGCCGGCTGCCGGAGGGAACACCGCTCTCCGAAACCGTCGCCATCCAGGATCCGTGCCACCTCCGACACGTGCAGCGGGTCCATCAGGCCACCCGAGACGTGCTCGGACGATACGTCCCGAACCTGGTCGAGCTGGACGACGACGGACTCTGCTGTGGCGCCGGTGGCGCCTACTCGGTGCTCGAGCCCGAGCTGTCCGGCCAGATCCGCGATCGCAAGGTCGCCGTCATCAACGCCAAGAACCCCCATCTCGTCGCCTCGGCCAACCCGGGCTGTTCGATGCATCTGGCGGCGGCCGGAATACCGACGATCCACCCGATCGAACTGGTGGATCGGGCGATCAAGACGCCCTCGAGCTGACCTCCATCGCCCTGGCTTACCGGCTGACGGCGCCCCCCGATCGGGCTACCGTTTCTGGCGATGGCTCTGCACTACGTCGCCGAAGAAGCCTTCGCCGACCTGCTGATGACCTGGCGCCACCACGACGACCTCCAGCGTCGCGGCGGCTGTTCGGTCCGGCAGCTGGCCGGTAGCCGGCAGGTGCTCGAACACGCACGGCAGAGGATGCGCCGCCTTCGCGAGGCGCTGTATCCGACTCCGGCCGAGGCGCACACGGTGGTGATGTCGGTGCTGTGCCCATCCCTCGACGAGGTTGTTCATCTCGGCTGGTCGCACCGATCGGCCAACCGTCCCGGGAACCTCACCTGCCCGTGCGGGAAACTCGTGCCGCTTCGCTGAACCGGTTTCCGGAACGACCGAGGGAGGGCCGGCGGCCGGCCCTCCCTCGGTGTCAGGTCTATCTGTACGTTACGTCGGACGCAGCGGTCCGACGGTCAGCGCTTCTTGCCCTTGCCGAGCAACCATTCCTTCATCGGGGCCGACGTCTGCAGCTTGAGCGACCGGCTCTTGCCGATCTTCATCGACTTGCCGGTCTGGGGGTTCCGGCCCGTGCGGGGTCCGCGCTCGGTCATCGAGAACGTGCCGAAACCGGGCCAGGAAACCTTGTCACCGGACTTGACGGTCTCGGCGGTGTGTTCGAAGAATGCCGCCAGTACCGCTTCGGTCGTCTTCTTGTCGGCGTCGGCGCGCTCGGCGACACCTGAGATCAGTTCAGCCTTGGTAGCCATGGATGTGTACAACTCCTTCATGCACCAGTCGTGCGTTGGGTACGAGTCCCCGCGCGAGGCGAGACGAGGAATAGATAAGCATTCTTCGCTGCCTAGGTGGCGGATTCCGCCCATATTTGGCGAGTTCGTGGGTAGAGGGGTCCAGGGAACGCTCGGCCACGAGACTCACACGGCGCCGGTTCGCCCGCGGCGGTCGGGTGGGCCCCGGCGCCCGTAGGGTGTCAGCCATGGTGGCCAGCTACCGCATGCAGCTCGATGCCAAGCTCCCGTTCGGCGCAGCTGTCGACCTCCTCGATCACCTCCGCAGGCTCGGGATCACCCACCTCTACACCTCGCCGATCTTCACTTCCGTGCCCGGCAGCAGCCACTTCTACGACGGTGTCGATCCCACCACCGTTTCCGACGAGCTCGGTGGCGAGGACGGTTTCCGCCGGCTTGTCGAGCAGCTCCGTCGCCGGAACATGAAAGTGATCGTCGACCTGGTGCCCAATCACCTCAGCGTCGCCATTCCGCGGCACAACCCCTGGTGGTGGCGAACTCTTCGGGATGGCCCGGACTCGGTGGCCGCCCGCTTCTTCGACATCGACTGGAACGCAGGTGATGGCCAAGTCGTTCTCCCGATCCTCGATTCCTCTCTCGACGACCTCGAGCGCGCCGGCCGGGTAGGGCGGGGAGAAGTGGACGGTGAGCCGCTGCTGACCGTCGACGGAATCGAATTGCCGGGCGGCGACGCCGAGCGGCGGTTCTATCGTCTCGAGACCTGGTCCGACGGTGCACACGAGCGCAACTATCGCGTGTTCTTCGCAGTCAACGATCTGGCCGCCGTCCGCCTCGAGGATCCAGTCGTCTTCGATGTTCTCACGTCCAAGCTCAGGGAGCTCATCGCCGACGATCTCATCGACGGGGTCCGGCTGGACCACGTCGACGGCCTCGCTGACCCGACCGGATCGATTCGAGGGTACCGGGAGATGCTCGGCCCGGACCGGTTGCTCCTGGTCGAGAAGATCACCCTCGGGGACGAACGCCTCCCGGATCACTGGCCCGTCGACGGCACCACCGGCTACGACTTCGCTGCCGATGTCGTTCGCCTGCTCTGCCATCCGACGGGAACGCCCGCCCTCATTCGCGGGTCGGGCCGGTACCTGGGCTGGGGGGCCGATGCGCGGACCTTCAACGCACAAGAGCACCTGGCCAAGGAGCAATGGATGCTGGCGGGACTGCGACCGGGGGTGACCCAGCTCAGCCGGCTGGCCGGTGTCGACGAAGCCACCGTTCGGGCAGCTGCCGGCGCCTTCGCGGTGTACCGGACCTACCTCACACCGGAGTCCCGAACCGAAGCCGACCGGAGCACCGTCCGGCGAGCATTCGCTCGAGCGCTGGCCACCCACCCCGACCGGCGAGCCGGTCTCGCCCGTCTCCAGCAGTGCCTGCTCGATCCGGCCGATGCGCTCGACGCGGAGATCCAGCGGCGGTTCCAGCAGCTCACCGCACCGGTGATGGCCAAGGGTTCGGAGGACACCGCCATGTACCGCTTCGTTCCACTGCTCGCCCTCAACGAAGTGGGAGCCGACCCCGACCTCTGGACGATCGGGGTCGAGCGTTTCCACGCCCGCAACCAGCGCCGCCAGGCCGAATGGCCGAACAGCATGCTCACCACCTCCACCCACGACACCAAGCGAAGCGAGGACGTGCGGGCCCGTCTGGCAGCGTTGACAGAAGTCGACGGGCAGTGGATGGCCGCTGTTGCGGGTTGGGAGGCTTCGATCCGAGCGGCCACGATCCAGGCGGTGGACCCGTCCGACCGGTTGCTGATCTGGCAAACGATCGTCGGCACCTGGCCGTCGGGAAACGAGGCCGGCTACCTCGATCGCCTCGTGGACTACCTGACCAAGGCGCTCCGTGAAGCCGGTGTCCACACGGCCTGGACCGACGTGAACGACGCCTACGAAGACTCAGCCCGGGAGTTGCTCACCCAGGCGGTTCGCGAGTGCGGCGAGGCGATCGATCGGTTCGTCGACGAACACGTGCTCCTGGCCGGTCGACGGAACTCGTTGATCCAGGTGACGCTCCGCTGCCTGTCGCCCGGGTTCGGCGACCTCTATCGAGGATGCGAGACGTGGGATCTCAGCCTCGTCGATCCCGACAACCGGCGACGCGTCGACTGGGCCGCCGTGCGAACACTCAGCCGAATCGAGCCGCAGGCGGGCGCTCGCGCCAGCTGGGCCGACTCCGACGACGGTTTGGTCAAGACGATCGTCATCGCCCGGTGTCTGCAACTCAGGCGCGCCAATCGAGCGGCCTTCGGTCCCCATTCGACCTACCGGCCCCTCGACGCCGGCGAGCGGATCGTCGCCTTCGCCCGCGGGGACGGCATCGCCGAACGCGTTGTCGCCGTCGCTCCTCTCTGTGGAGCGACCGGCTCGGTGGCGCTGCCGCCGGGGTCCTGGGTCGACGTCTTCACCGGAGCCATCCATGCCGGGAACTGCGCAGTCGAGTCTCTGACCGAAGGGTTCCCCGTGGCGGTGCTGTCACCCGAGGCGATACACGGCGACCGACCAGGGTGAGACGTCCGGGTCGGACAGCTGCTCGCCGCCTTCGTTGATGCGATACTGCGGGCTGTCGGTTCGGAGGATCGGCTCACCCCCCGGCGCGGGCGCCGGGTTCGGACCGAGGTTGATGATGATCGTCAGATCGTTTCTCGACAGGGTGACGGCGTCGTGTTCGACCGTGACCGACTGTTCGGCGCGGTCGTCGGTGAGGGCCGGCTCGGCCCGGCGAAGCGCAAGCAGATCGGCGTACAACCGGGCGAGTGCAGCCTGGCGTTGCGAGCCGTCGCGCGCCAGAACCGCCGCCTGCATCGTCGACGCAAGGCGGGGATCCGGGACGTTGCTCCAGTCCTGGTCGGCGAACTCCGCAGCTCTTCCCGCCTGAACCGAGTCGAGCAACTCGGCCCCCTCGTGGCTGACGAAGTAGGGGAACGGTCGGGTCTCGCCGTACTCCTCGCCCATGAACAGCATCGGTGTGAACGGGCTCAGCAGAATGGCGGCCGCCGCCGCCTTCCGCTGCGCGTAGCTGACCGACGCATCGAGCCGGTCTCCCTCGGCCCGGTTGCCGACCTGGTCGTGATTGGAGCTGAACACGACGAACCGGCTGGCGCCGTGATGGTCGACGGCCGACCCGTGCGACCGGCGGAGGTGAGGGGAGTACTGGCCGGTGTAGACGAAACGATCGTTGAGCGCCTTGGCCAGGTCGTGCACGCCGCGATAGTCCCGATAGTACTCCTGCTGTTCGCCGGTCAGGGCGACGCGCAGCGCGTGGTGAACGTCATCGTTCCACTGCATGTCGAAGCCGAGGCCACCGTCGGCGGTGGGGCGAAGCGTCCGTTCGTCGTTGGCTGCCGATTCGGCGATGACGAGGATCTGCCGGCGCGAGTGCTTCGCCTCCTCGCCGACCTCGTCGTTGTACTGCGCAAGGAAGGGACGGGCGGTCGGATCGACGATGGCGTGGATGGCATCGACGCGGAACCCGTCGATGTGGTGGTCCCGCACGAAGGCCCGAGCCGAGTCGATGAAGTAGCGCCGAACGTGGTCGCTGTCGGGACCATCGAAGTTCAACGACGGACCCCAGAACGTTCCGTACCGATCTGTGAAGTAGGGGCCGTACTCGGCGAGGACGCATCCCTCGGGCCCGAGATGGTTGTAGACGACGTCCAGCAAGACACCGATCCCGTGGTCGTGGGCGGCGTCGACGAGCCGGGCCAGCCCGTCTGGTCCTCCATAGGAGTGCTGCACGCTCCAAGGGAACACACCGTCGTACCCCCAGTTGCGTTCGCCCGAGAACTGGGAGACGGGCATGATCTCGATCGCCGTGATCCCGAGGTCGGCGAGGCGGGGGAGTTGGTCGATGGCGCTGTCGAATGTGCCCGCCGGGGTGAAGGTTCCGATGTGGACTTCGTAGATCACGTGCGGCGCGGCCGGGTCGAGCCCGGGCCACGCGATGTCGGACCAGGTCCAGACCGACGGATCCACGATCGCCGACGCACCGAAGGGTCCGTCTGGCTGCCAGCGGCTTCGTGGATCCGGGAGTGGAGCGCCGCCGTCGAGGGAGAAGCGGTACCGCGTGCCGTGTGCGACGTCGACATTGCCGATCCGATGCCAGCCGTCGCCGTCCGCGGACATGGACTGCGGCGGACGCCCTTCGACGAGGAGGTCGACGGTCGTCGCGGCCGGTGCCCAGAGGCAGAAGTTCACAGGGGCAGGGTAGAGCGAGGCAAACGTAGACCTGACCCCAACGAGGCAAACGTAGACCTGACCCCTATCAGTTCGATGATGGGTTGATCGACACCGCCACCGGGTACGGCATCTCCTCGATGGGCAGGTGGCAGGCGACGTGGTGGCGCTCGCCGACCTCGATCGTCGGTGGGACGACGACATCGCAGGTCCCGGGTATGAAGTACTTGCAGCGAGTGTGGAACACGCACCCGGGGGGTGGGTCGGCCGGGGACGGGATGTCACCTTGCAGCGGAATCCGATCGTGGGCCTCACCGTCGACCGACGGCACAGCGGACAGCAACGCCTCGGTGTAGGGATGGACGGGGCCGGCGAAGATGGCCTCTGTCGGGCCCAGTTCCATGATCCGGCCCACGTACATCACCGCGATCCGGTCGGCGAGATACCGGACCACTCCGATGTCGTGGGTGATGAACAGATAGCTGGTGCGCTCGTCCCGTTGCAGATTCGCCAGAAGGTTGAGGATCGCCGCCTGCACCGACACATCGAGTGCCGACGTGGGCTCGTCGCACACCACCACGCGGGGGTCGCCGGCGAAGGCGCGCGCGATGGCGACCCGCTGTTTCAGTCCCCCAGAGAGCTGGCGGGGCCGCATGTCGAGGTGATGGCTCGACAGCCGCATGGCCTCGGCGATCTCCTCGACGCGACGGTCAGCGGCGTCGCCCTGGATGTCGGTGAGCGTCGTCACCGTCCGCTTCAGGATCTTGCGAACCGTCCACGAGCGGTTGAGGGCGGAGTCAGGGTTCTGGAACACCATCTGGATGGCGCGGATGGCCTCTTTGCGCCGTTCAGTGGCCTTGGCCCTCACCGACTCTCCGTCGAGGGTGATATCACCGCCTACGTCGGGCGGGTGGACACCCAGCATCGTCTTGGCCAGGGTCGACTTCCCCGATCCGGACTCACCCACCAGACCGAGCGTCTCGCCCTCGGCGAACCCCAGGTCGACCGAGACAAGTGCGGGGATGTCCCGGCCCCGCTGGCGGAAGGTCTTCGACACAGAAGCCAGCTGCACCACACTGTCGTTGCCGATGTCATAGGGCGGGACCTGGGCCTCGGGTTCCTCGATCACATGCACCTGGTCGTGGTGATGGCAGCGAGTCCACCGGCCGGCCGAGATCTCCACCACCGGTGGCACCTGCTCGCGGCACACATCGGTGGCGAGTGGGCAGCGATCCACATAGACGCAGGTGGGCAGGCTGCTGCCGATCGGGGGCATGTTGCCCGGGATGGTGGACAGAGCCCGATCGGTCTTGTGCAGCCCGTGCCGGGGGATGGCGTTCATCAGGCCGATCGTGTACGGGTGGTTCGGCTGGTCGAACAACTCGTCGGCCGAGGCCTCCTCGACCATCTTGCCGGCGTACATCACGCCGACCCGATCGCACATCGTGCGGATGACGCCGAGATTGTGGGCGATCAGGAGCACCGCGGCGTCGGTTTCGGACCGGAGCTCTCGAACCAGGTCGAGCACCTCGGCTTCGACGGTCGCGTCCAGGCCGGTGGTCGGCTCGTCGAGCACCAGCAACTGGGGATCGCCGGCCAGGCCCATGGCGATGACGACACGCTGGAGCATCCCGCCCGACAGCTGGTGCGGGTAGCGGTCCATCACGCTCTTCGGGTCGGCGATCTTCACCCTCTCCAGAGAGTGCAGGGCCATGTCCTGGGCGGTCTTATTGTCGTGGCCGAGGATCTCGAAACACTCCGCGACCTGGACGCCGATCCGCAGTGTTGGGTTCATGGCCTGAACCGGGTCCTGATAGACCATCGAAGCCTGGGTGGACCGGAATCGGCGCAGCTCGCGGGCGCTCATCGCTGTGACATCCTGGCCTCCAGCGAGAATGGTGCCACCGGTGATTCGGCCGTTGTCCGGCAGGTAGCGCATTGCCGCGTAGGCTGTGGTCGACTTCCCGCAGCCGGATTCGCCGACCAGCCCGAAGGCCTCGCCGGGCCGTATCTGGAAGGTGACACCCCGTAGCACCTCTCGGGGCCTGCCCCGCACCATGTAGACGAGTTCGAGGTTGTTGATCGCCAAGGCGGCGGTGGTGGGATCACCCCGGTCGGCGGGTTGGGCGTCGGATTCGAGAACGGTCATGGTGTCTCCGGGCTCAGGCCTTGTAGACCTTGTCGATGGCGTCGGCGATCAAGTTGACGGCGATCACCAGGGACGCGATGGCGATCGCCGGGAAGATGGAGATCCACCACTGGCCGGACTGGACGAGCGTGTAGTTCTGAGCGATGTCGAGTCCCCAGTCGGCGGCGGCGGTGTTTCCCGAGCTGAGACCGAGGAAGGCCAGGGTGGCGACGGTGAAGATGGCGTAGCCGACCCGCACGGTGAATTCGACGACGAGCACATTGGTGACGTTGGGCAGAATCTCTCTCAGCATGATGAACCAGCCCGATTCGCCCCGCAGCTTGGCCGAGGTGACGTAATCGAGTTGGGCCTCGGCCAGCACCGCCGCCCGAACCGTGCGTGTGACGACCGGAGTGAACAATCCGGCGACGGTCAGGATGATCACGAGACGGGAACTGCCGAACACGACGAGCACCATGATGGCCAGCAAGATGACGGGGAGCGAGAGGATCGCCTCGACGATCCGGCCGAGGACCTCGTCGACCCACCCCCGGTAGTACCCCATGAGCAGGCCGAGCACGGCGCCGGCGGCCACCGCCAAGGCGGCTGCGACCGGGGCGATGGTGAGGACGTTGGCGGCGCCGTACACGACCCGGGCGAAGACGTCCTGCCCGATGGCGTTGGTGCCGAACCAGGCGTCGGCGCTCGGGCTGGATCGGGCCGGCACGGAACTACCGTCGGATCTGGTGACGAAGTCGCCCTCGCCGTACTGGGTGATGAGTCCGGGGGCGACCGAGCAGAGAATCCAGAACAGCAGGATGGTCATGCCGATGATGAACGAGGTACTGCGCATCAGTTCGGCGCGCTGCTCGGCCCGCACCGTGCGGCGGTCCTGGGCTGCACCCTGCAGTCCCAGTACCGGCGCGGGATCGGGCACGTCGGGATCGGCCCCGCCCTGAACGGCCTCGGGGATTTCGTCGTGCAACGACATCAGTTGTCTCCCAACTGCAACCGGGCCCGCGGGTTCATCCAGGCGATGATCATGTCAGCGGCGAGGGTGGCGACCATGAAGATGATGGCCACCACGAGCACGCTGGTCTGCAGGAGCGGGAAGTCGGGGGCGGTGGCCGCCTTGAGGATCAGGTTGCCGAGACCCGGGTAGTTGAACACGAGCTCGAGACCGACCAGGCCACCGAAGAGATAGCCCATCTGAGTGCCGGTCACCGCCACCGTGGGCTGAAGGGCGTTCTTCAGCACGTGCTTTCGGACGACCTCCCGAGTGCTCAGACCCTTCATGTAGGCGGTTCGGGTGTAGTCGGACTCCAGCGCCGTGATGGCCCCGGCGCGGGTGATGCGGGCGATGTAACCGAAGTACACGAACAGGATGGCGATGGCGGGCAAGAGGATGAACTCGAGCTCGGAGAAGAAGCTGGCGTTGGCTGGAGCGTTGGAGGTGGCGGGAAGCCAGCCGAGCTGGACTCCGATCACGAACTGGAGCAACACGCCCGAGACGAAGTCGGGGATCGATGCACTTGCCAGGCCGAACGACACGATCGAACGGTCGATGACGGTGTCCTTGCGACGGGCGGCGATGACCCCGCCGATGATCGAGATCGGCAAGGTGAGCAGAAGGGCCAGGACGACGAGTTTGGTCGAGTTCCACAGCGCCGGTCGGACGAGGTCGATCACGTCCACGCCGGGCTGGGAGAACGACTCGCCGAAATCGAGCGTGACGACGTCGAGCAGCAACCGCCCGAACTGGGTGGGCAGCGGATCGTCCAGCCCCAGACTCTCGGTCAGCCGCGCCACTCGCTCTTCGGACGCAAACGGCCCGGCGAGTTGCTGAGCCGGATCCGAGGGAAACACCCTGGTCAGCGAGAACACGATCAGGATGATCAGGAACAGCGTGACGATGGACAAGGCCAGTCGCCTGAGCACGAAATTCAGCATGTGACCATCGACACTAGATCAAGTAGCACGTCCGTGCAGCCGGACCCGGCGATTTCTCCACCGGGTCCGGCTGCGTGCCACGGACGGCTGTCAGGCCGACTTGGAGGCGCCGCTGAGCAGCGTGTGTCCCAGCGCCGTGGCTTGAATGCCCGACACCGAATTGTCGTGACCCGACAGGTAGTTCCAGAAGCTGGTGAAACAGGCCGGCGTGTCCTCGTGGAGTTGCTGGACGACCTTGGTGAGTGCCGTCTTCTGACCCTCGACATCCACCGCCGACTGGTACTCAGAGACCGCGGCGTCGTAGTCGGCCGAGTTGTAGTTGGCGGCGTTCCACACCCCGCCGGTCTGGAACCCGGAGGTGAGGTAGATGTCGGGCACCGGTCGATGGCCCCAGTCGACGATTCCGATCGAGGCTGAATTGTTGCACGGCAGGGTTTCATCGCCCTCGGCGGGCCCAGGGCACCAGGCGTCGCCGTAGAACGTTGAGTTGGACTGCTCCCGGACGGTGAGGTTGAACCCGGCCTCGGCGGCGGTCTGGGCGATGATCGCCGCCATCTGGGGGATCTCGCCGATGTCTCCGGTGTTGATCTCGGCCGAAACCGAATCCACGCCGGCTTCAGCCATGAGCGATCTGGCCCGCTCGATGTCCCGGCTGCGCTGCTCGACGGCTCCCTCCGGGAAGAACGGCAGCGAGTCGAGGACGGGGTGGTCGTTGGCCAGCACCGCCCGGCCCGCGTAGAGCGTGTTGATGAGCTGATCGCGATCGATGGTGTAGGCCAGGGCCTGGCGTACGCGGGGATCGGTGAACTCGTTGCCCTGCTGTACGTTGAACCAGAGCTTGCGGTGAGCGGCCGAGGGTGGGGTGAGCACGGTGAAGTTCGGGTCGTTGAGCAGGCCCTCGCCGCCGATCACCGTGAACGACTGCATGGCGTCGATCTCCCGGGCGCTCATGGCGGTGACCGCCGTGCCGAGGTCGTTGAAGCCGCGGAGTTCGATCGAGTCGAGGATCGTGCTCCCGCCCCACCAGTTCTCGTTGCGGACGAACCGGACCACGAAGGTCGTGGGGTCGAACGAAT
>JBFGLT010000070.1:0-15196 GCA_041576015.1 Acidimicrobiales bacterium | reverse complement strand
GGCTGACCGGGAGCCGCAAGTTCCACTTCTCCCGGGATCAGATCATCGAAACACTCAAGGCCAATACGGTTGTCCCGCCCGACCCGGCCAGGACGACCGGCGGGTAAGGCGACCTGTCAAGTCCGCCGAACCAGCGGGTCGATACGGGGACCATGAGCCAGAATCAGCCAGCGCCGTTCGACGCCGAGACCCGTCAGGTCGAGCGGCTGGCCCAGGCGCTGCGGCTCGAGCAACGAACGTACCTCGAGCAGGCCGAGGCGGCGGTCGCCGACACCGAGGCGGCCGGGACGCCACTGGACCTCCGACTGATGCAGCTGGGCAACCGATCGGTCGAGATCAGCGTCGAAGTGGCCGACCGGCAACTCCGGGGCCGCATCACCCACGTCTCGGGCGATCTGGCCGCCCTCGAGACCGTGGGCGGCGATCGGTTCGTGCTGGTGATCGATCGCATCGCAGCCGTTCGATTCCGCAACGAAGCGGGCTCACCCCGAGCGGTCGACACCGGCGCGCCGAGCACGCTCGTGGCCGAGCTCCGCCGCGTGTGGAACACCGGCGAACGCTGCACGATCGGACGCACGGCCGGGCCGGCGGTCGTAGGCGACCTCACCGCCGTGACCGACGGCCACGTCGAGATCGTCGATCCCCAGGGCGTGCACTGGTTGCTCGTTCACGAGGCGATCGCCTGGATCGGCCCCAAGGTCTGAGGCTCAGCCGACGAACACGGTTTCTTTGAAGACGAGGCCCTTCTCCAGGGTCTTGTGCACCGGGCAGCGCTGGGCGATCTCCTCCAGCCGTTTGCGCGTTGCGTCGTCGAAGCTGCCGTCGATGAAGATCTCCGAGGTGACCTCGTCGACCATCCCCCCATGCCGGTCGTCACAGCGTTGGCAGTCCTCGGCGTGGATCCGGTCGTGGCGATAACTGACCGAGAGGGAGTCGATCTCGATGCCCTTGCGCTTGGCGTACATCGTCAAGGTGATGGCGGTGCATGCGGCCAACGACCCCAGGAGGTAGTCGTAGGGGTTCGGCCCGGTGTTGTCACCCCCGAGATCGACTGGCTCGTCGGCCCGCCACACATGGGTGCCATTGGTGATGTCGATCCGGTAGTCGCCGACGTGCTCGGCAGTGATCGTGGTCATGCTCTCCCAACAGCGGCCCGGCCCGGTTTGTTCCGCCGCGCCACTAGCGATCGATTCGGGCGGCCGGTGGGAGCGGCGGCAGCTCCAGGATCTCGCCGGGGTGGATCAGGTCGGGATCGCCAGAGCGGATCCGGTACCGATTGGCCCTCACCAACCCCACCCAATAGTCGGAGATTTCGGCGTCGGATGCCCGGCGCCCGAGGTGCTCCTCCACCTCGGCGCCGGCGATCGACCAAAAGTGCTCTCCGCGCTCGACGACGTGGGTGCGAGGCTCGGCCACCGGCCCCGGCTCGGGCAGGTCCTGGTCGCCCACGCCACCCCCGGCTTCGAGCCAGGCGAGCAGCGGCGACCGCTCGGGGGCGTCGTGGGTGCCCGAACGAGACGGAGCCGGAATCGATGGGTTGGCGCTCGATGCCGCGGCGGCCTGGTCCGGCACCCGAGACACCGGTGGGTCGCCGGTGACAAGCGTCGACGACGCCGTGGTTCCGGATCCGACCGTTCCCAGGATCTCGATCCGAGGGGGAGCCGAATCCGGACTCGCCGGCGAGCACGCCAGCGTGCCGGCGAGGAGTAACGCTTCGGCTAGCCGGCGGGAGCCGGGCATGGTCAGCCGGCCGAACCGGCGGCGGCGCGGGGCATACGGGGCTCGAAGCCAGTACCGGACGCTGAGCGCCACCCAACCGGTCAATGCCGCAGCGGTCCACCACGCTCCCGCGGTGACCAGGGTCTCGGGCCCGGCGGGACGCTCCCACGGCCGGAGGAGCCCGGCCGCCCCGGCCAGGCCTCCGCCGACGAGAGCGATGCCGGCCAGCAGCCCGCCCCCTGAGAGCCGGAGATCGGATTCGTCACACATCGACATCTAACAATAGTAATCAAACGCTTTCTACAGCAACCACTTGAACATGGTTGCGCACCTTCTGCCAACCCGAGTACCGTGCCAAACGTATGTTCGACCAAATGACCCTGACGAAACTGAACCCGGCCCAGACGCACGCGGTGGAGCATCGCGGCGCCCCGTTGCTCATCGTCGCCGGGGCTGGGACGGGCAAGACCAGGACGCTGGTGGCCCGGGTGGTCGCCCTGATCGAGGACGGCGTCGATCCGCACAGGATCCTGCTGTTGACGTTCACCCGACGGGCGGCATCGCAGATGATTCACAGGGTCGAGGCCGCCTCGGCGAACCGGGCGGCGGGGCGGGTGTGGGGCGGCACGTTTCACGCCGTGGCCAACCGCCTGCTCCGGCAATTCGGGGCCGCCGCCGGCCTCCCGGCCAGCTTCACCGTCCTGGACGCCGCCGACGCCGTGGACCTGTTCGGGATGGTGCGCACCGAGGCCGGCCTGGCCGAGCGAGCCAAGCGGTTTCCCCGAGCCACGACCGTCGCCAGCATCTACAGCCGGCTGGTCAACAGCCAGAGAATCCTGGCCGAGGTGTTGGAATCGGACTTCCCCTGGTGCGCTGACCACGGCGACGACCTCGGTTCGTTGTTCGAGACCTACACCCGAAAGAAGCGATCGCATGGCGTCCTCGACTACGACGACCTGCTGTTGTTCTGGCGGGCACTCACCGCAACGCCGTTGGCTTCGACGCTGGCCGGCCTTTTCGACCACATCCTGATCGACGAGTACCAGGACACCAATCCGATCCAGGCCGACATCGTGGCCGGGATGTGCAACGACCGCACAGAACTCTGCGCCGTCGGCGATGACGCTCAGGCGATCTACGGATTCCGGAGCGCCAGCGTGGCCAACATGTGGGAGTTCACAGGACGCTTCGCCGGAGCCGAGACGATCACCCTGGAACAGAACTACCGGTCCACCACCGCCATCCTCGATGCGGCCAACGAGGTCATCGCCCAGCCGATCGCCGGCCGCACGCCGCACTTCACCAAGCGACTGTGGAGCAACCGGACGGGCGAGGGAAGGCCCCGCCTGGTCACCTGCGACGATGAGCTGGCCCAGAGCGCCTGGGTGGTCGATCAGATCCTCGATGCCCGCGAGCGGGGTGTCGACCTTCGCGACCAGGCGGTCCTTTTCCGGGCCGGCCACCATTCCAGCGGTCTCGAACTCGAGCTCATCCGGCGGGCCGTCCCCTATGTCAAGTACGGAGGCCTCAAGCACCTGGAGACCGCCCACGTCAAGGACCTGCTCGCCCTCCTCCGCATCCTGGACAACCCGGCCGACCAGCTCGCCTGGCATCGTGTTCTGGCCGCCCTCGATGGTGTCGGTCCGGCGACCGAGCGGCGGCTGGTGGCCGACCTCGGCATCGGAGACCCGGAGACCGATCCGCTCCGTCGATTCCTCGACGGTGCCGGGGCGCCGCCGGCGGCGGCTCGCGCCCAGGCGACCGAGCTGCGGGACGCACTCGCCGACTGCCTCGGCGACGGTGCCGAGGCCAGGTCCCTGTCCCCGGCCGAACAGATCCAGCGACTGCGGACCTTCTGCGAGCTGATCTTCGTGAACAACTACGAGAACCCGCAGCCTCGCTTGGCCGATCTCGATGCCCTCGCCACGATCGCTACCCGCTACCGGTCACGCAGCCAGCTGCTGGTCGAGTTGACCCTCGACCCGCCCGGCGTCACGGGCGACTGGGCCGGCCCACCCCACCTCGACGACGACTGGTTGACGCTTTCGACCATCCACTCGGCCAAGGGCCTGGAGTGGCGTCACGTGTACCTGCTGCACGCCGCTGACGGCAACATTCCTTCGGACCTGGCGATCGGTGACGACGACGGGCTGGCCGAGGAGCTCCGCCTCCTCTATGTGGCGATGACGCGCGCTCGGGACGAGCTGGCGATCACCTTCCCTCTTCGGTACCACGTGAACCGATTCGGGTCCGACGACCGCCATGTGTTCGCGCAGCGCAGCCGTTTCCTGGAACCGGCAGCGGATCGTTTCGACACCGTGGGCGAACCGGAGATCGACCTCCGGACAGCCGGCATCGCCGGCGACCCTGCGACCGTGCAGGTCGCCGACCAGGTCGACGCCCTCCTCGCCACCCTCTGGTCCTGAATCCCGCGCCACCATGGCAGCGACGTCGGGAGCTCCGCCGTCGGCGGCGACGGCTACGATCGGGTCCGTGAGGCGAACGGTGCCGATCGGCGAAGGCATCCATGTCGGACGAACCGTACGGGGCGCCAAGCTGCCGGTGATGGTCGGCCCCGACGGTGCGTGGTGGAGCACCAGAACCCCGATCGGTCTCGGCACGATGTACCTCCACCGCACCGGTCCGATCTCGGTGGAGGGACAGGCGTGGGGGCCGGGAGCGGCATGGCTCCTCGATCAGCTTCCCCGCCTCCTCGGCGACGGCGACGACATCACTGGGTTCGAACCGCACGGACCGCTGCGCCGGCTGTGGCAGCGTCACCCGCACCGGTTGAGCCGAACCGATCGTCCCTGGGACGCCTTGGTCGGCGCCATCCTGGGCCAGAAGGTGCAGGTCAGCCGGGCCGTCCGAGCGCGCCGGGCACTCGCTCGGCGGTTCGGCGATCCCGCGCCGGGACCGGCTGCATCGAAGCGTGCACGGGGGTGGATTCTCCCCGCCCCCGACGTCGTGGCCGGCCTCGGATACCACGACCTGCACGCCTGCGGGATCGAGCGGAAGCGAGCCTCCACCCTGATCGGCACCGCCGCCGAGCTGCGACGACTCGAGACCCTCTGGACCCGACCACCGGCCGAGATCGCCACCCGGCTCGAGCAGATCCGGGGCATCGGTCGGTGGACGTCTGCGATGGTCACCGCCACCGCCTTCGGATTCGCCGACGCAGTGCCGATCGGCGACTTCCACATCCCCAACACCGTCGCCTGGCACCTCGCCGGCGAGCCCCGCGGCGACGATGAACGCATGCTGGAACTCCTCGAACCGTACCGGGGGCATCGGTGGCGGGCGATCCGTCTGGTCAAGGGGGCGGGCGCAGCGCCGAGGTACGGGCCGCGTCTCAGCCTGACCGGCGACGGTATGGCCAGCGGTCGCTGAACGCCTCAGGCACGGACGAGCCGGTCGCGGAGCTCCCGTTTGATGAACTTCCCGTTGGCGTTCCGGGGTAGCGGCCGGTCGAGGAACCAGATGTGGGCGGGGATCTTGTAGGCGGCCAAGCGGTCGGCCAGAAACCGTCGCGCCTCGTCGGCGGTGAGGCTCGCGCCGTCGAGGAGCACGACGGCCATTCCGACCTCCTCGCCGAGCCGTTCGTCGGGGACGGCGAACACCGCCGCCTCGGCGACAGCGGGATGCCGGTAGATCGCCGCCTCCACCTCCGAGCAGTACACGTTCTCGCCACCCCGCAACACCATGTCCTTGGCCCGGTCCACGATGTACACGAACCCATCGGCGTCGATCCGGGCGATGTCGCCGGTGTTGAACCAGCCGTCCTGAATCGCCTGCGCCGTCGCGTCCGGCTTGTTGAGGTAGCCCTTGATGATGATCGGTCCTTTGATCCACAGGACTCCGGTGGATCCCGGTGGTAGATCCCGGCCCAGCTCATCCCGGACAACGGCATCGCAGGTGGGGACGATCGGGCCGCAGGACTCGGGCTTCATCAGGTACACCGGGCCGTTGTTGGCCGTGACGATCCCGTGCGTCTCGGTCAGTCCATAGCCAGTCGATGGAACACCGTCGGGCAGTGCGGCACCGATCTTCTCGACCAGGTCGGGGTGGATCGGGGCACCACCGCCACCGAGGGACTGCAGGGAACCGGTGTCCCGCCGGTCCCAGTCCGGATGGTTCAACAGCTCCCGGCTCATCGTGGGGACGCCGCTCACGCTGGTCACCCCTTCCCGCTCGATCAGTTCCAGAGCCCGGCCCGGCTCCCACCGGTACATCAGCACGACCGCTCCACCCGCCGCCGTCGCCGGGTGCAGCAAGCAGTTGTTGGCCGTCACGTGGAACAGCGGGGTGGGCGCCAGGACGCACGGCTGGCGGGCGCTCTCGGCCGTCGGTACACCGGCAGCGGCGGCCATCGCCTTGGGGATCTCCAGCATGAAGGCCATGTGGAGGAGGTTGTGGACCGACCCCCGGTGCGTGAGCTGGGCGCCCTTGGAGGAGCCGGTGGTCCCCGACGTGTAGAAGATGCACATGTCGTCGTCGGGACCGATCTCCACTCCGGGGAGATCAGCCGGCGCAGCGGAAGGATCGACCAGATCGTCCCAGCGGACACCGCCGGACGGCAGCGGCCCATCGGACCGAACCGAGACCACCCGCAACCCGAATCGGGTTTGGAGAGCGTCGTGGACGGGACGGACCCGCTCGAGACGCTCCTCGTCGCAGATCAGCACCTTCGGAACCGAATCGCCGAGTGCGTAGTCCATCTCGTTGGTGGTCCACCAGGCGTTCATTCCCACGACCGCTGCGCCGGTGCTGATGACCGCCCAGTAGGCGAGGACCCACTCAGGGAAGTTGCGCATGGCGATCGCCACTCGTTCCCCCGGTCCGACCCCGTAGTCCTCCACCAGGCGGTCGGCCAGGGAGCGCACTGCGGCGTGGGCATCGGAGAAGGTGAGATGTTCGTCCTCGAACACGAGATACCGCCGGTCCCCGTACCCGGCGGTGAAGGCCCAGACGTCACGCATGGTCGCCGGAGCGGCTGCGAACACTCGCATCGGTACCCCGCCGACCTCGGCGTCGGTCATCTCGAACCGTTCGCCCGGCGCCAGGAGGTTCGTCCAGGCCGCCCGGTGAGCGGCGATCAAGTCTGTGACCGACGGCACGTTCATTCCCGGGACTCTATCGGTCGCACCGCCGACGGCGGAGAACCGGCGACGACGTGGTAGACCACTGATCGTGGACATCGTGATTGTCGGAGCAGGGTTGGCCGGCCTGGCCGCCGCCGTGGAACTCAACGCCAAGGGACACGAGGTCATCGTCGTCGAGGCGTCGGACGGACCCGGCGGCAGGGTGCGGACCGACGCTGTCGACGGGCATCTCTGCGACCGGGGATTCCAGATCCTCCTGACCGCCTACCCCGACGCCCGCGACCTGCTCGACTACGACGCCCTCGAACTCCGCCCGTTCATCCCTGGCGCCCGCATCCTCCTCGGACCCGGGCACAGCGCGATGATCGGCGATCCATTCCGCGCCCCCGGTCAACTCCTCGACACGGTGCGAGCGCCGGTCGGCTCCCTGGCCGACAAACTCCGCATTCTCTTCTACCGGCTGAGTGTGACACGGCCGGCGCTGACCGAACTGTGGCAGCGGGAGGACGTCACCGCTCGCACCCGGTTCAAGGAACTCGGGTTCAGCTCCGGGATGATCAACCAGTTCCTGCAGCCGCTCTTCGCCGGAATCACCCTCGACCCCGACCTCGGAGGGTCGAGCCGAGTCGTCGACTTCGTGTTTCGGATGCTGGCCCAGGGTGACGCCGCCGTGCCCCGCCAGGGGATGGGGGAGATCCCCAACCAGCTGGCCGGGCGCCTTCCCGACGGCGCCCTCCGGCTCGGGACCAAGGCGGTGGATGTCGATGCCCATCGGGTGACACTTCACGGCGGTGAAACGATCGAGGCCGGTGCGGTCGTCTGCGCGACCGGCGCAACCGAAGCCGCCCGGCTCGCCAACGTCCCCGATCCCGGTTGGCGGGGGGTCACGAGCATCTGGTTCCGCACCCCCGAGCCTCTGACGACCGATCCCGTCATCGTCCTCAACGGAACCGGCACCCGACCGCTCAACTCCATCTGCACCATGAGCGCGGTGTCCGACGCCTACGCTCCGGCCGGCACCCACACCGTCGTCGTCTCGGCCCCGACCGTCGCCCAGGGCACCGAGGAGGCGATGCGCGATCAGCTGCGCGAGCTCGGAGGGTCCTCGGCGGCCTCGTGGGAGACACTCCGGGTCGACCGCATCCCTCAGGCCCAGCCCATCCAGCTACCCGGCTACGACAACCAGGCCCCGCTCAAACTCGACAGCGGCGTGTACGTGATCGGCGATCACCGCCGGGACGCAAGCATCAACGGTGCGCTGGCCAGCGGGCGTGCGGTCGCCGCCATGATCTGATGCCGGATCGAGGTCAGGCGCCGCCGGCGACCAGACCCTGGGCGTCGGCCGCTCGCCAGAGATCCTCCCGGTGGTCGGGATGGGCCACTTCGATCAGGGCCCGGGCCCGTTCCTTGAGCGTCCTTCCCCGGAGGGTGGCGATGCCGAACTCGGTCACCACGTGGTCGACCGTGTTCTTCATGGTGGTGACCACCGCCCCCGGCTTGAGGGTGGGCACGATGCGGCTGCTCCCGTCGGAGGTCGTGCTCGGCACGACGATGTAGCCGTCGCCCCCTTCTGAGTACTGGGCGCCACGGGCGAAGTCGGCCTGACCCCCGCTGCCCGAGAAGTAGCGGGTTCCGAGCGTCTCCGACGCACATTGGCCGATCAGGTCGACCTCCAGCGTGGCGTTGATCGACACGAAGTTGGGTTCGCGCCCGATCCGACGGGGGTCGTTGGTCTCGTTGACGGGGAGGAACACGACCCCGTCGTTGTTGTGGAGGAAGTCGTAGAGCCGTCTGGTGCCCAGCGCGAAGGTGGCCACCGACCGCCGGACATATGACCGCTTGTAGAGCCCGGTCACCGCCCCGGACTCGATCAGGTCGACCATCGGATCGGCGAACAGCTCGGTGTGGATGGCCAGGTCCCGGTGCCCGGTGAGGAGATTGGCCACGGCCGTGGGAATACCCCCGATGCCCAGTTGAAGCGTCGCCCGGTCCGGAACCCGTTCGGCCACCAGTTCCGCAATCACCCGATCCCGTCCGGTCGGCTCGACCGCCGGAACCTCGATCAGCGGATAGCTGGCTTCGCACCAGCCGATCGCCTCGTCGAGCCGCATTCGGTTGCCCCCGAAGGTGCGCGGCATCTGATCGTTGATCTCGAGCACGAAGGGCACTCGACCGATGAGCGCAGCTGTGTAGCTCCCGGTCACGCCGAGAGAGACATAGCCATGGCGATCCGGGGGGCTGGCGGCGGCCAGGACGAGAGCCGGCTTCTTCTCGAGCAGGAACTCGGGAACCTCGCTGTAGTTGGCCGGAGCGAATCCGATCGTGCCACGGGAGAACGCCTCCCGGGTCACATGGGACAGGAACCAAGCAACGTGATTGAGGCGGCCGTTGTATTCACCCCGGATGTACGGCCGGTCCCGAAGCGCATGCATCTGATGCACCGAGACGCCGGTCAGCCGTCCGGCCCGCTTCTCGAGGGCGCTCAAGAGCACAGCCGGCTCACCGTTAGCGATCGGGAGAACGACGTGGGAGTGCGGAGCGAGCTGGTCGACGATGGCGTCGGCGATGGCGCCCGGCGAATGGGCGTGGTCGGGAATGCTGATCACGGGCACCAGTGTGCCCGTCATGGCGACGGCCGATAAAGATGGCGGCGAGGTTGGGCTCGGGCAGACTGGCATCGTGCCCGAGCTGCCCGAGGTCGAGATCGTTCGTGCCGCCCTGGCCCCACGAATCGAGGGCCGAACGGTGCTCGATGCCGGCTCCCACCCGTCGGCCAAGTTCACACCGGCGACCGAGGCGGTCGATCACACGCTCACCGGCACCGGTCGGCGAGGCAAGTTTCTGGTGCTGGCACTCGATGGCGACCTCGAGCTGGTGATCCACCTCGGGATGACCGGGCGACTCTCCTTGGCTGCTCCGCCTCTCCCCGATGACGATCAGTTCCTCCGGGCATGGTGGCGACTCTCAGCTGCCGGCGACGGGGAGGCAGACGAGTTCCTGCTCCTCCACGACGTCCGACGGTTTGGCCGGATCCGGCTGGTGCCGGCCGGCGACTACGCTTCGATCCCCACGCTGGCCGGCGCCGGTCCCGAGCCCTGGGACCCCGAACTCACCCCCCGGCGGTTCCATCGGACTATCCAGCAGAGCAGGCGGCCGATCAAGACGCAGTTGCTGTCCCAACGTCCGGTCGCCGGCGTCGGCAACATCTATGCCGACGAGGCGCTGTGGGCGGCGGAGATCAACCCTCGGGCACGACGGATCGGCGTGCGGCGAGCCGAACGTCTCCTTCTCGAGATCCGGCGGGCGCTCGAGCGGGGCCTGATCGATGGTGGTACGACCCTGCGCGACTACCGCAATCTGGACGGCGGGGAAGGCAGCCACCAACACTCCCTCAATGCCTACGGTCGAGCGGGCCGGCCCTGCCGTCGCTGTGGCGCGACGTTGGTCAGCGCGCCGATCGATGCCCGCACGACCGTCTGGTGCCCGGTCTGCCAACGGCGCTAGGCGGCCGAGGGTGACGGGTGGGTTCGCCCACCGGCGGCGGAGAGCCCCTTCGGTGGCCGTCGACATCGTGCAGTGATGGAGGGAGCGGCACTGGGCCTTTGCTAGCGTCGCTCGGATGACCCGGTGGTTGAGCTCCGAGGAGCAAGTGGCGTGGCGGTCGTTCCTGTTCGGGGTCAACCGGTTGCTGGAACATCTGGACCACAGCCTGCAGGAGCATCACGGGGTCCCGCTCACCGACTACGAGATCCTGGTCTTCTTGTCGGAAGCGCCGCGGCGCCGCCTCCGCATGTCCGAGCTGGCCGATCAGGTCCTCGTGTCGCGCAGCAAGCTGACCTATCGCGTAGACCGCCTGGTCGAGCGGGGCCTGGTCGTCCGGTCTCAGGTGGCCGCCGACCGGCGAGGTCTCTACGCCGAACTGACCGATGCGGGGATGGACTTGCTCGACGAGGCGGCCAGGACCCACGTCGCGGACGTCCGCGACCGGCTGATGGACCACATCCCGCCCGACGGTCTGGCGGGCTTCTCGACCCTCTGGCGATCGGTCGCCAACCACCAGCAGAACGACGGTTCGGCCTAGGGATGCCCGCTCTCGCCATCGTCGGACCGGGCAGGGTCGGATGGGCGCTCCACGACGCCGTGTCCACCCTCGAGGACTGGTCGGTCGAGGAGCCGCTCGGCCGGCGCGACGATCGCGGTCCGCTGACCCGAGCCGACCTCGTCATGCTGGCGGTGCCCGACCGCCTGATCGCCGACGTCGCCCGAAGCGTCCCGGTGGGGCCGGTCGTCGCCCACCTCTCCGGGGCGACCGGGCTCGCCGAGCTCGAGTCGCACCAGCATCGGGGATCGGCGCATCCGTTGATGACCGTTCCCGATCGCCGAATCGGGGCCGAACGGTTGCTCGACCGCTGTCCGTTCGCCGTCGCCGGCCACTCGCTCGTGCGACGGCTCGTCGCCGACCTCGGAGGAGAGCCGTTCAGCGTGGCCGACTCAAACCGGTCCCTGTACCACGCCACGGCAGTAATCGCCGCCAACCACGTCGTCACCCTCCTCGCTCAAGCCGAACGGCTGGCCGGGCTGCTCGGGCTCAGTCCTCGGGTGTTCCACCGGCTGGCGGCTGCTGCCATCGCCGATTCCGAACGAGTCGGTGCACGTGCAGCGCTCACCGGTCCGGCGGTCCGGGGGGACTGGCCGACCATCGAAGGGCACCTCACCGCCCTCCCGCCCGTCGAGCACGAGCTCTATCTCGCCGTCTCTCGCGCCGCTGCCGAGCTCGGCGACCGACCGTTCCCATCCGATTTCCCGCAGCGGTGACCGCCGTCGGAACCCGCCCGGCGACCCAGTCACCGGCTGGCCTGCGCCAGTACGATGTGAACGTGTCGCCGCTGGTCATCACGACGATCGCCGATCTTCGGCGCGAGCTGGAACGGCAACGTCGGCGAGATCGGGTCGTCGGTTTCGTGCCCACCATGGGCCACCTCCACGCCGGCCACACCTCGCTGATGGACGCTGCCCGACGTGACTGTGACACCGTCGTCGCCAGCATCTTCGTCAACCCCCTTCAATTCGCCGCCGGCGAGGACCTCTCGGACTATCCCCGCGACCTCGACAGCGACGCCGCCCTCGCCGGCGAACACGGCGTCGAGTTGCTGTTCGTCCCGCCGGTCGAGGAGATGTACCCCGACCCGCCGGTCCTGACCCAGGTGGCCGTGCCGTCCCTGGCGTCCTGCTGGGAGGGCGCCAGTCGCCCCACACACTTCACCGGTGTGGCCACGGTGGTCGCCAAGCTGTTCGCCATCGCTGGTCCGTGCCGGGCCTACTTCGGCGAGAAGGACTTCCAGCAGCTCGCCATCATCACACGGATGGTTGCTGACCTCTCGCTTCCGGTGACGGTGATCGGCTGCGCCACCGTACGGGAGGCCGACGGTCTGGCGATGAGCAGCCGGAACACCTATCTCGAGCCCGACGAGCGAGAGGCGGCATCGGTCCTGCGCCTCGCCCTCGACGCCGGCGAAGCGATGATTCGCGGTGGCGTTCGCGACCCCGCCGCAGTGACGGCGGCCATGGAGCACGTCGTCGACGGCGAGCCGCTGGCGTCACTGGACTACGCGGCGGTCGTCGACCCGGCGACGCTCGAGATCCCGGCGGTCCTGACCGGGCATGTTCGTCTGCTCGTCGCCGCCCGGGTCGGGAAACCACGCCTGATCGACAACTGCGGCGTCATCGTTCCCGGAGGCTCACCGTGACCAGTTCCCAGGATGCTCCCCGCCGGCGCATCACCGTCCCCGAGATCCGGGCGTCCAAGATCCGCGACGGCGCCGACCCGCTCGTCATGGTCACCGCCTATGACGCCCCGATGGCCAGGATCGCCGAAGCTGCCGCGGTCGACATGATCCTGGTCGGGGACTCGGTTGGGATGGTGGTCCTCGGGCACGACAACACCCTGGAGGTGACCGTCGAGGACATGGAGCATCACCTGCGGGCGGTCGCCCGGACCAAGCCGCGGGCGCTGGTCGTCGCCGACATGCCGTGGATGAGCTTCCACGTGAGCAGGGAGGAGACGGTCCGCAACGCCGCCCGCTTGATCCACGCCGGGGGCAACTGCCTCAAGATCGAGGGGGGCGCCACGCGGATCGGGATGGTCGAAGCGGTCATCGAGGCCGAGATGCCGGTGATCGCCCACCTCGGACTGACCCCGCAGAGCTTCAATGCGATGGGGGGATTCAAGATCCAGGCCCGGGAAGCAGCGGCGGCGCACGCCCTTGTGCGGGAGGCCAAGCTGGTCGAGGCGGCAGGCTGTTTCGCCGTCCTGCTCGAGGGCGTCCCCGATGTGGTCGGCCAGATGGTCACCGAAGCGCTGGACATCCCGACCATCGGCATCGGCGCCGGACCCGATTGCGACGGACAGGTGCTCGTCTACCACGACATCATCGGATTGGAGAACCGCTTCAAACCGAAGTTCGTCCGGCGCTTCGGCACCGCCTACGACGATCAACTGGCCGCCGTCAGCCAGTATGCCGCCGAGGTGAGGGGTCGCACGTTTCCCACCGAGGCCGAGACCTACGTCGCCCGGGACGAGCTCACCGAGGCGCTGGGGCTGTACGGATCCCACGTCGAAGAGACCTAACGGACAGCCGGTGACGACGTGAAGCCACGCAGACTCCACGCACCCGCCGCCTTCGAGTCCGGATTCCAAGCCATTCGCGACGAGCTCGACATCCCCCGGACCTTTCCCGACGATGTGCTCGATGCTGCAGAGCGGGCGGTCGACCGGTTCGCCGGCGATCGCCGGGACCGGCGGGATCTGGCGTTCATCGCCGTCGACCCGCCTGGCGCCCGCGACCTCGACCAGGCGTTCCATGCCGAGCGAACCGCCGGCGGGTTCAAGGTGTTCTACGCCATCGCCGACATCGGCGCCTTCCTCACCCCCGGCGATGCGGTCGATGAAGAAGCGCGCCGGCGAGGTACCACCTACTACTCCCCCGATCGCCGCACGCCGCTCCACCCGCCGGTGTTGTCCGAGGATCGAGCCAGCCTCTTGGCCGGAACCGACAAACCCTGCCTGCTGTGGACGATCGATCTCGCACCGGACGGAGAACCAGCGGAGGTGTCACTGGAGCGGGCCCTCGTGCGAGTGCGGGAGGCGATCGACTACCGGGAAGCTCAGCGACGCATCGACGACCAATCCGACCAACGCCTGGTCCTGCTTCGGGAGATCGGGACGCTTCGACAGCAGCGAGAAGTCGAGCGGGGCGGGATCAGCCTGAACCTGCCCAGCCAGGAGGTGGAGGAACAGGACGGCACGTACATCCTGGCCTACGACTCGCCGCTGCCGGTGGAGGGGTGGAACGCCCAGATCTCTCTCTTGACGGGAATCGTCGCCGGCCGGCGCATGGTCGACCACGCCGTCGGGGTGCTCCGCACTCTGCCCCCTCCTCGTCGACAGGATCTGAAACGTCTGCGGAGAGAGGCGGCAGCGCTGGGGATCGCCTGGCCCCAAGAGCTGAGCTATCCGGAGATGATCCGTACCGTGCGGCCCGATTCCCCGACGCGATCGGCGTTCCTGCTCCAGGCCGCCCGCTCGTTCCGTGGGGCCGGTTACGTGGCCTTCGACGGGGACCTTCCCGAGCTCACCGAACACGGGGCCATCGCCGCCAACTACGCCCATGTGACGGCGCCGTTGCGAAGGCTGGTCGACCGGTTCGGCAACGAGGTCCTCCTCGAGCTGTTCGGCGGCGCCCGACCGTCGGCGCGATCGCTCTCCGATCTCGAGGAGCTGCCGAGCCTGATGGGGCGGGCCCGATCCCGTGAGTCGGCGCTGGAGCGGGCGCTGGTCGACTACGCCGAGACGATGGTGATGTCGGGGATGGTGGGCCGGCTGTTCCCGGCGGCGGTGGTCGGGCTGTCCGACCGTCGCCAGCAGGCCGAGATCCAGATCGTAGATCCGGCGATCGAATCGACCGTGCCGATCGATGACCACCGGCTCGGTCAGACGATCACCGTCGAGCTCCTCACCGCCGATCCCACCGCTCGAACCCTCACCTGGCGCACCGTCTAATGGGGTCAGGTCTACGTTTGCCTCGATGGTGCCAGGTCTACGTCTGCCTCGCGCCGATGGTCGTATCCTCGAACGGGTGAGGATCGAGACCGTCGGCACCTGGACGTCCGGTCGCGGAGCGGGGATCGCCTGCCGCCTCCCCCGCACCCGCCGCCACTTGCGGGGTGGCTCGTCTCCGTCGTCCACGAGCACGATCGACGTCGGGATCCCCGAGCCGAGGCATCGCGCGAGATGAGCGCGCAACAGCGCCACGGCGCCTCCGAGGTGAGAGAAGTCGTCGAGCGAGAACCTCGGCGCCTCCTCGGGCTCGAAGAGC